>NZ_JBEOSZ010000035.1:9047-82562 GCF_040303285.1 Streptomyces sp. NPDC096046
TACCGAGACCTCGGCCGCCCTACCGGACCCGGTCGGCACGGCCGAGACCTCGGAACCGGTCCCCGGACCTCCGGCCCGGTCGGGCGCCCCAGGGCTGTCCCTGTGCCCGGCGAGGGCCGGGCACGACGATGCCGCCGTACCAGACCCGGTCGGCGCTACCGAGACCTCGGCCGCCCTACCGGACCCGGTCGGCACGGCCGAGACCTCGGAACCGGTCCCCGGACCTCCGGCCCGGTCGGGCGCCCCAGGGCCGAGCGCGGCCGGGTCGTACTCGCTGGGCGGCTTCTCCGGACTGGGCGCGGCCGGGTCGATACTGCCGTACCGCTCCTCTTGGCCGTACTCGATGTGCGGCCTGTCCGGGCTTCTGTCGGCGGAGCGGTGCGGCAGGTCGGCCATGCGTGCCGGAGCGCTCGCCTGCTCGGTGGTTCGCTCGTGGTCGTCGGTGGGCGGGTTCGGCGTCCGGAACGCGTCGGACAGCAAGTGCCGGGCGTCGCGCACGGCCGGGGCGTCCGCGCCCGCTCGCCGTGCGGCCGCCGCTCTGTCGTCCACGGCCCTCTGCCGGGCCCGGCGCCTGCGGCGGGCGCCTTCCCGCTCGGTCTCCTCGCGGGCCCGCCGCGCGTCGTCCCGCGCCGCGCGCAGCGCCTCACGGGCGATGTCGGCGGCGCGTGGCGCGGCTCCCCCTGCCCGGGCGGAAGGCCGCACGGGGGCGGCAGCGGTGGGGACGGTCCCCGCCGGGGCCGGGCTGGTCCGAGGGTCACCGTGGGGTGCCTGGGGTTCCGGCGTCGCGGCTGCCGGGGCGACGCCTGGTGCGCCGACGCCGCCCAGCGCACCAGTGGCCTCCCCGGCACCGGCAGTCTCCGAGGCATCGGCAATCTCACTGGCATCGCCGGCCTCGAATGAACCGGTACGGGCGGCTTCGGTGGCATCAAGGGCCTCGGAGGAGGCGATCTCGGCAGCACCCACTGTCTCCGAGGAACCGGAGGCCTCGCCGGCATCGGCGGACGCACCGCCGACGGTCACGGCGGCATCGGCGGTATCGACGGTCTCGGAGGAACCGGCGGTCGCGGGCGCCCTGGTGGGTTCAGGGCCCTGGTCTGCCTCGCGGCTGTCGGCGGCTATGGCCCCGCAGTCGTCCTCCCGACCGGCGGCCTCGGAAACATCGGTGATATCGGATACATCAGAGTCATCACAGGCATCAGGGACACCAACGGCATCGGGAACATCGTCACCGGCCTCGTCCCGGACGGACGCCGCCCTGCGGAGCGCCTCGCGTGCCACGTCTGCCGGGCCGGGGGTTCCCTGGTCAGGGGCGCGCCCGGCCGGGGGCGGGCCCGGCCGGGTAGTCGGTGCCGGGCCGGTTTCCCTGGCCGCCCGCTCCCGGGCCTCGCGCAGTGCGCGGCGGGCCTCGTCGGCCGGGCTGGGGGTCATGACGACCTCCGCAGGGACACCAGGTCGGACAGCTCCCGGTCCGTCAGTTCCGTGAGGGAGGACTCGCCGGAGCCGAGGATCGCGTCGGCCAGGGCCCGCTTGGACTGGAGCATCTCGGCGATGCGGTCCTCGATGGTGCCCTCGGTGATGAGGCGGTGCACCTGGACCGGCTGGGTCTGGCCGATGCGGTAGGCGCGGTCGGTGGCCTGTTCCTCGACGGCCGGGTTCCACCAGCGGTCGAAGTGCACGACGTGGCCCGCCCGGGTGAGGTTCAGGCCGGTGCCGGCCGCCTTGAGCGACAGCACCAGGACCGGCGTCGAACCGGCCTGGAAGCGGTCCACCATGCGCTCCCGCTCGGGGACCGCCGTACCGCCGTGGAGGAGGTCGACCGGGACCGCGCGGGTGGCCAGGTGGGTGGTGATCAGGCGGGCCATCCCGACGTACTGGGTGAAGACGAGGGCCGACCCGTCCTCGGCCAGCAGCGTGTCCAGCAGCTCGTCCAGCAGGGCGAGTTTGCCGGAGCGGGCGGCGAGCCGGTCGCCCACGGCCGGGGTGTGCTCCTCCTTGAGGAACAGCGCCGGGTGGTTGCAGATCTGCTTCAGCGACGTGAGGAGCTTCAGCACCAGGCCCCGGCGGGGCATGCCCTCGGCCGTTTCGATGGCGAGCATCGACTCCCGGACCACCGCCTCGTACAAGGCGGCCTGTTCGCGGGTGAGCGGCACCGGATGGTCGGTCTCCGTCTTGGGCGGCAGCTCGGGCACGATGCCCGGGTCAGACTTCTTGCGGCGCAGCAGGAAGGGCCTCACCAGGCGGGCCAGGCGCTCCACCGCCTCCTCGTCCTCGCCGTTCTCCACGGCCCGCGCGTGCCGGGCGCGGAAGGACTTCAGGGGGCCGAGGAGGCCGGGGGTGGTCCAGTCGAGCAGGGCCCACAGCTCCGAGAGGTTGTTCTCGACGGGTGTGCCGGTCAGGGCCACGCGCGCGGGGGCCGGGATGGTGCGCAGCGCCTTGGCGGTGGCCGAGTAGGGATTCTTCACGTGCTGCGCCTCGTCGGCGACGACCATGCCCCAGGCGCGCTCGGCCAGGGCGGGGGCCGCCGAGCGCATGGTGCCGTACGTGGTGAGGACGAAACCGCCGTCCCGGCCGTCGAGGCTGCGGTCGGGGCCGTGGAAGCGGCGGACCGGGACTCCGGGGGCGAAGCGGGTGATCTCCCGCTGCCAGTTGCCGAGCAGGGAGGCCGGGCAGACGACGAGGGTCGGTTCGCGGCGGGCCCGCTTCAGGTGCAGGGCGATGAGGGTGACGGTCTTGCCGAGGCCCATGTCGTCGGCGAGGCAGCCGCCGAGGCCCAGGGAGGTCATCAGGTCGAGCCAGGCCAGGCCGCGGAGCTGGTAGTCCCGGAGGGTGGCCCGCAGAGCCGTGGGCGGCTCCGCCGGGCGGATGCCCGCGGTCAGGCGGTCGCGCAGGGCGGCCAGGGCGCCGACCGGTACGGCCTCGACCGTCTCGCCGTCCACGTCGGCGGTGCCGGTGAGGGCGACGGACAGCGCGTCGACCGGGTCGAGCAGGCCCAAGTCGCGTTTGCGGGCCTTGCGGACGAGCGCCGGGTCGACGAGCACCCACTGGTCGCGCAGCCGGACGACCGGGCGGTGGGCCTCGGCGAGGGCGTCCATCTCGGTGTCGGTGAGCGGGTCGCCGCCGAGGGCCAGCTGCCAGCGGAACTGGAGGAGGTCCTCACTCTCGAAGAAGCCGGTGCCGTCGGTCGCCGAGCCGGGGGCCGGACGGACCACCGCCGCGGCGGACAGGTCCTGCGCGAGGTCCCGCGGCCAGTGCACGGCGACCCCGGCTGCGGCGAGCCGGGTCGCCGCGACGCCGAGCAGGTCGTTCAGCTCGTCCTCGGTCAGGGCCAGCACGTCGGGCACGTCCTGGTCGGCGAGCCGGTCGAGCGGGGGCCAGACCCGGGCCGCCCGGCGGACGGCGAGGGCCGCGTCCACGCGCGCGCGGGGTCCGAAGGCGTCGGCGGCCGCGCCCGCCCACAGGGCCGCGGCATCGGCCACGAGGGTGGGGTCGGCGAGGCTGTGCACCTGGACGATCGCCGCGCCGGCGCCGCCGTCGGAGGCGTCGTCGAACAGGTCGTAGGCGGACAGGTCCAGGCGCAGCGAGACGCGCACGCCGGCGTCCATGCCCGCGGCGACCTCGGCGGCCCAGTCGTGGGCGGCCGGCAGGCGCTGGGCCTGGCGGGCCGCGAAGGGCCGGCCGGAGGTGTGCGGCGCGGCCGGGGTGCGGGGCAGGGTGTCGGCGACCGCGTCCAGGAAGGCGCGCACCAGCGCTTCCGGTTCGGGCAGCCGGAGCGGGCCGGGGCCGGGCAGCGGGACGGCATGGCCTTCGTGGGGCAGGGCCGCGGCGACCGCGCGCAGGTGCGCGACGTCGTCCGGGTCGAGGGGACCGGCGCGCCAGGCGTCGTGGCCCGTGGCGGTCAGGCCGGGCAGCAGCCGGCCGCGCGCGGTCAGTCCGAGGGCGTGCAGGGCCGCCGCACCCCAGCAGGCCGTGGCCGGGTGGGCCGCCGGGTCGTGCCGGGCGCGGACGAGGAGGGGCAGGGCCGCGTCCAGCGGGAGGGACAGGGCCGGGGTGGTGCGGCGCCGGACACCGGCGGTGCCGTGCGGGCGGACGACGGTCAGCTCGGTGCCCTCGGCGGGCGGGAGCTCGGCCGGAAGAACCTCGCCCTCGGGGTCCCAGAAGGCGATGCGCCCGTCGCGCGGAAGGGGCGCGGGCAGGAAGACGGCCGGGAGCCGGACCGGGACCGTGGGGTCCGCCGTCCGATCGGTCGTCTCAGCCGTCTCGCCCATATGTCCTGCCACCTCCCGCCCCGCGTGCCGGATCAGTTGTCTCCGACTCTACGGGCGGGGTCTGACATTGATACTCGTAGCGGGTTCCGGTGGTCGTGGCTCAGGGTCTGACCGATGTCCCGCCGGACTGTCCCATCGGCTCCGGCGGGCTCAGGGCACCGTCTGGGACACGACGTACACCCAGGGGTACGCCGGGTTGGACAGGTCCACGACCACGTCGTGGGTGGGGGCGGGATTCTTCTGCCGGTGGACGAAGCCGAACCACGCGTCGTTCGCGGCGAACTTCCAGCCGGTGACCTTCCGGTCCCGGGCGCCGATCGTGATCTTGCCCTTCTTCAGATCCTTCCGGGTCACGCCCAGGCCGGTCAGATAGGCGTCCAGACCGGCCGCGTTGGTCTCGAACTGGGTGTACAGGCGGCTGGTCTTCCAGTTGTTGGTCTCGTAGTACGCCACGTGCCAGGCGGGGTGCGGGACGGGCACCTGGTAGATCCGGCGCTGAAGCTTGGAGGGCCAGCCCTCGGTGAGGCCGGTCGCCGAGTACTTGGCCTCCTTGTCCTTGCCGCTGTCACGGCTCTGGTTCGCGGAGATCACGAGGTAGCCGGCCGGAATGCCGATGAGCAGCACGATGATCAGCAGGGTGAGGGCCCTGCGGCGGTTCCTGCGGCGGCGGTCCTCGACCGGGCGGTCCCGCTCGTCGGGCCAGGATCCCTGGTGGGGCAGGGAGGCGGTCACGGCGTCTCCTGGGTACTGCGGAGCGACTGTGTGTACCGCTCGTAGCGCTCGTAGCGCTCCACGCGGCGGCGCTTGGCGCGGCGGAAGCGGCGGGCGACCAGCCGGGCGAGGTCGGCGGCGCCCACCATGCCGGCCTCGGGACCGAGTTGGGCCCGGACGATGCGGGCCTCGGGGCGGTAACCGCGGCCGGTGAGATGCCGCTTGAAGGCGTCCCGGGCCGGGCCGATCAGCAGGTCGTCGGCGGCCGAGACACCGCCGCCGATCACGAAGCAGGACGGGTCGAGGGCGGCGGCGAGGTTGGCGATGCCGACGCCGAGCCACTGGCCGATGTCCTGGAGCAGTTCGATGCACATGGCGTCGCCGTCGCGGGCCAGCTCGGTGATCATCGGGCCGGTGATGTCCCCGATGCTGCCCTTGACGTGCTCGATGATCCCGTATGCGACGGGCGAATCGGCGGCGGCCAGCTCGCGAGCCTCGCGGACCAGGGCGTTTCCCGAGCTGTACTGCTCCCAGCAGCCCCGGTTGCCGCAGGGGCAGCGGTGGCCGCCGGGCACGACCTGCATATGGCCGAACTCGCCGGCCACGCCGTACTTGCCGCGCTTGACCTGGCCGTCCTCCAGGATGGCGCCGCCGATGCCGGTCCCCAGGGTGATCATGACCAGGTGGTCCTCGCCGCGGCCGGCGCCGAAGCGCCACTCGGCCCAGGCGGCGGTGTTGGCGTCGTTGTCCACGAGGACCGGTACGGAGAGCCGGCCCGAGAGGCGGTCGCGGAGCGGTTCGTTGCGCCAGGACAGGTGCGGTGCGAACAGCACCCGGTTGCGGTCGGCGTCCACCCATCCGGCCGCGCCGATGCCGACGGCGTGCACGTCGTGCCGGTCGGAGAGGTCCAGGACCAGCTCCGCGATGGTGTCCTCGACGACCTTGGGGCTTTTCGACTTGTCCGGGGTCTCCGTGCGGAGCATCTCCAGGATGTTGCCGTCGGCGTCGACGACGCCCGCCATCACCTTCGTGCCGCCGATGTCGATGCCGACCGTGGGCACGCGGGGTGCCGTCAGGTGGGAGCGGCGCTCCCGGGTGCCGACGGTGCGGAGCACGGTGGCACGGCGGGAGCCGATGGGGGCGGTGAAGTCGCGATAGGTGCTCATCGCCGCCGATTCTGCCTCACGGGGCGGCGGGGTGCGGAGCACAGGGGTGGCGCGGATCGTCGTCGGGTGCGGGTGCGCGGCGGCTCGTGGCGCGGCCACCCGCAGCCCTCACGTACGTACGAGCAACTGGAACTCGAACGAATAGCGCGTCGGACGGTAGGTGTGGGTGCCGAACTCGACCGCGCGGCCCGTGTCGTCGAATGTGACGCGTTGCATCGTCAGCAGCGGCGCGCCCGTCTCCTCGGCCAGCCGCTCCGCCTCCTCCGTCGTCGCCGCCCGGGCGCCGATGGACTGGCGGGCGCTGTGCAGGGTGATGCCCGCTGCCCGCATCAGGCGGTAGAGGCCCGTCGTCTCCAACTGGTCGGTGTCGAGGCCGATCAGGCCGGGGGGCAGGAAGTTGCAGAGGTGGGCCATGGGCTCGCCGTGGGCGAGGCGCAGGCGCTCGACGCGGTGGACGTCGCTGTCCTCGGCGACTCCGAGTGCGGCCGCGATCTCGGCCGGGGCGGGGACGAGTTCGTTGACCAGGACCCGGGTGGCCGGGCGTTGGCCCGCCGCTTCCAGGTCGTCGTAGAGGCTGCTGAGCTCCAGAGGGCGTTTGACCTGGCTGTGCACGACCTGCGTGCCCACGCCGCGGCGGCGTACGAGGAGGCCCTTGTCGACGAGCGACTGGATGGCCTGGCGGACGGTCGGCCGGGACAGGCCGAGCCGGGCGGCGAGTTCGATCTCGTTGCCCAGCAGGCTGCCGGGGGTCAGCGTGCCGTGCTCGATCGCGGCCTCCAGCTGCTGGGACAGCTGGAAGTACAACGGCACGGGAGAGCTGCGGTCCACGCTCAGCTCGAGCTGCACGGTCGGGTCCACTTCTGGTTTCGGCACGGGCCGAGCGTAGCTCCGTGCGTTGTTGACGGGAAGTCGTGTAGTCAGATTGTCCGGACATACAGATTGACAGCGACGGGCTGTGCACGCACTTTGTTCTCATGCGCATCGGCGTCATCGGTACGGGCCGCATCGGCACCATCCACGCGAACACGCTCAGTCGGCATCGCGACGTCGGCTCCCTGATCCTCACGGACGCGGACCCCGGCCGGGCCCAGGACCTGGCGCACCGGCTGGGCGAGACGGCGGCGCCCGGCGTGGAGGAGATCTTCCGCTGGGGGGTCGACGCCGTGGTGATCACGACGGCGACCTCGGCCCACGCCGAACTGATCGGTCGGGCAGCACGCTCGGGCCTGCCGGTCTTCTGCGAGAAGCCCATCGCACTGGATCTGCCGGGAACCCTGAACGCGATCGCCGAGGTCGAGGCGGCCGGCACGGCTCTCCAGATGGGCTTCCAGCGCCGCTTCGACGCGGGCTACACGGGTGCCCGCGAGGCCGTGCGCTCCGGACGGCTGGGGCGCCTGCACACCGTGCGGGCCCTCACCAGCGACCAGGCGCCCCCGGACGCCGCGTGGCTGCCGCTGTCCGGCGGGCTGTACCGGGACACGCTGATCCACGACTTCGACGTGCTGCGCTGGGTGACCGGCCGGGAGGTGGCGGACGTCTACGCCGCGGGGTCCGACGCCGGCCCCCGGATGTTCCGCGAGGCGGGCGACGTGGACACCGCGGCCGCGGTGCTCACCCTGGACGACGGCACCCTCGCCACCCTGACCGCGACCCGGATGAACGGGGCCGGCTACGACGTGCGCATGGAGCTCGCCGGGGAGCGCGACCAGATCGTGGTGGGTCTGGACGACCGTACGCCGATCGCGTCCACCGAGCCGACCGGGCCGCCGGCGGCGGACAAGCCGTGGACGGGCTTCCTGGAGCGGTTCGGCCCCGCCTACGAGGCGGAGCTGAACGCGTTCGTCGAGGTCGTCCGGGGTGAGCGGGCCAATCCCTGCGACGGGCGTGAGGCGCTGCAGGCGCTGCGGATCGCCGAGGCGTGCGAGCTGTCGCGGCGGGAGCGCAGGCCGGTGCACCTCGCGGAGATCCCCGGTGGGGCCTGACCCGGGTTCGCCCGAGGGCCGGCGCCGGGCGGTCAGTGCTCTTCCCGTTCCTCCTCCAGGAGCCCCGCGTCGTGGGCGAGCAGCGCGATCTGCACACGGTTGTTGAGGTCGAGCTTGGCCAGGATGCGCGAGACGTGCGTCTTCACGGTGGCGACGCTCATGAAGAGGCCGGTGGCGATCTCGGCGTTGGCCAGGCCCCGGCCGACCGCGACGGCGACGTCCCGCTCGCGGTCGTTGAGGACGGCCATGCGGTCGCGTGCGCGGGTGCGGCGCGTGTCACCGGCGGTGCCGACGGCGTGCCGCATCAGCTGTCGGGTGACCGTGGGCGACAGGACCGGGTCGCCGGCCGCGACGCGGCGCACCGCGGCGAGGATCTCGGCCGGCGGGGTGTCCTTGAGGACGAACCCGGCGGCGCCCACGCGCAGTGCGCGCAGGACCTGCTCGTCGGCGTGGAAGGTGGTGAGCACCACCACCTGCGGTGCGTCCGGGCGGACGCGCAGCCGCTCCGTGGCGGTGAGACCGTCGACCGTCGGCATCCGGATGTCCATGAGGACGACGTCCGGGCGGGTTCGGTCGACGAGGGCCTCCACCTCGGCGCCGTCGGCGGCCTCGCCGACGATCTCGATGTCGTCGGCGCCGCCCATCATGAAGGACAGCCCGGCCCGCACCAGCGGGTCGTCGTCGACGAGGAGCAGTCTGATCGCAGTCATGGGTCTCACGTAATCACGGCCGGGCCGGGCGGCGGGCCCGGACGGGGTGACGGTCCGCGCCGACGCCCCGCCCGGCGAAGGGGGTTGACGGCCCGCGCCGACGCCCCGCCCGGCGAAGGGGGTTGACGGCCCGGGCGGCGGGCGCTCATCCGTACGGCAGCCACGCCCGCACCTCGAATCCGCCCTCGGGTGTGGGTCCGTGCTCCAGTCGGCCGCCCGCCAGGGTCGCCCGTTCCGTCAGGCCGATCAGGCCCTGCCCGGAGCCGGGGACGGCCGGCACCTCGCCCTCGGGCGGCGGATTGTGCACGCGGACGGTGAGACCGGTGCCGGGCGCGCCGGTGACGGTCACGGTGACCTCCGTGCCGGGGGCGTGCTTGCGCGCGTTGGTCAGACCCTCCTGGGCGATCCGGTAGGCGGTGCGGCCGACGGAGGACGGCACGGTGGCGGGATCCTCGACGCGCTGGTCGAGGGAGACCTTCATGCCGGCCTCGCGGGACTCGGCGACCAGTGGGTCCAGCGCCGCGAGCGTGGGCTGCGGCCGGCCCGTGTCGTCGGGCTCGCCCGCCCGCAGGACGCCGATGATCTCCCGCAGGTCCTGGAGCGCGTCGTGCGCGCTCTCCCGGATCACGCCCGCCGCCCGCGCCGTCTGCGCCGGGGGCGCGTCGGGCCGGAACTCCAGGGCGCCCGCGTGCACGCTCAGCAGCGTCAGCCGGTGCGCGAGCACGTCGTGCATCTCCCGCGCGATGGCCTCGCGGGCGAGCCGCTGCGCCTGTTCGGCCCGCAGCCGCGCCTCCGTCTCGGCGCGCCGGGCGCGGTCCCGCAGGCTCACCACGAGCTGCCGTTTGGCCCGTACGAACATGCCCCAGCCGACGCTCGCCACGGTGAGCAGCCCGGCGAACAGCACGCTCACCACGTAGGGAAGGTCCGCGTCGGGGCGCAGCCAGTAGTAGAGGGGCACCGCCGCCACGTTGACGCCGCCCACCCAGGCCACGTACCGGAAGGGACGGTGCACCGCGAGGGTGAACAGTGCGATGAGCCCGGCGCCGCCCGCGGTGTCCGAGACGAAGGTGAGGGGGGTCATCGCCACGGCGAGCCCCAGCGGCCAGCGGCGCCGCAGCCAGACCGCAGCGCAGGCCAGCGCACCGATCACCTGGTCGATGACGGCCAGTCCGGGCGGCACGTGGGGATTGTCGGCCAGCGCGTCCGCGGCCACCACGCCCAGCAGCACGGCCAGCAGGAAGCAGGAGAAGTCGACGACCCAGTCGCGGGCGGTGCGCCGGGGTCGGCGCCCGGCCCGTGCGGCGTCGGGGTCGAGTTGGTGCAGGAGCGCCGACGGGAAGAACCATCTGCGGCCGGTGAACAGCGCGGGCGCCTCGCCCACCGGCAGCGGGGAAGCGTGCCCCACCTCGTCACCACTCACGAGCGACAAATCTACGCAGCGGTGGCCCGTTCCACCCGTCCCCGGGCCGGTTCGTCGACCAAAGTCGGCACGCCGCAGACTTTCGATGCCGCGGCGGCGCCGGAGCGGGGACTTCCGTCCCCGGGCCCGCGCCCCGCGGCCGATGCGCGTGGAGGATCCGCGGGGCGAGGCTCGCGGCATGAAGCAGGTACTGGAGATTCTCGGTTTCCTCGCCCTGGCGCAAGGTGTGGCGGGCCTGGTGCACGAGTTCACCGCCTGGAACTGGGGCCTGGTGCAGCGGCTGGGGTTCCTGGACGGCTACGAGATCTACGCGAGCGTCGCGCTGCTCGTGCTGGGCGTCGCCCTGTTCGCGGCGGCCGGGAGCCGGAAGTCCGTGTGAGCGGCGCACGGACGCCCGGCCCGGGCTCCGGCGGGGTTCAGCAGCGCGACGCCCTCACACGTCCTCCGGCAGCCCGAACTCGCCGTACTCCGGGCGGCCCTTCAGGTCGTAGCTCTGGATCGACACGCCCGCGCCGGTGACGCTCCCTCCGGCATGCTCGAACGCGGTCGGTACGGCGCCCTCGGCGAACAGCCGGAACCCGGAGCCGAGCACGACCGGGAAGGTCAGCAGGTGCAGGGTGTCGACGAGGTCGAGCGCCAGCAGGGACCGCAGGAGGGCGCCGCTGCCGTGCACCTGGACCTCCCCGTCGGTGCGCTCCTTCACGGCGGTGACCTCCTCGGCCAGATCACCGGAGAGCACCGTGGTGCCCGCCCAGCCGGGGTCCGTCAGGGTCGAGGAAGGCACGTACTTCGGCAGCGAGTTGAGCCGGGAGGCGACCGGGTCCGTGGGGTCGGTCACCTTGGGCCAGTAGGTGGCGAAGATGTCGTAGGTGCGGCGGCCGAGCAGGAAGGCGCCCGGGCGGGCGAAGACCTCGCCGATGAACCGGCCGAAGTCCTCGTCGGCGTAGGGGAAGCTCCAGCCGCCGTGGCTGAAACCGCCGCGGGTGTCCTCCTGCGGCCCGCCGGGGGCCTGGTAGACGCCGTCGAGGGTGACGAAGAGGGTGGAGACGAGCTTGCCCATGGCGGGTGCCTTCCTTCCGGGTCGGACGGGATCTGCTGCCATGGGTTCAGACCCCACCGGCACCCGCAACTCATCGCCGCGCCGGACACGCCTATGCGCGCCGACGGCGCCGGATGCCCTTTCTCACCGCCGCGACGCCCGGCAGGGCGGCCCTGGCCGGCAGGCCTGCATAGCCGTGCCGTGCCCCTGGCTCGCTGCGGCAGCCACCATGCCTCCGACGGAACCCAGACCTGCGAGCCATCTCGGGCGGCAGCCCGCCCGTGCCGTCGACGGAACCCGGACCCCGCGAGGCATGGCCTGGGGCGGCAGCCCGCCAAGCCGCCGACGGAACCGGACCCGCGAGGCATCTCGGGCGGCAGCCCGCCCGTGGTAGCCCGCCAAGCCGCCGGCGGAACCCGGGCCTGCGAGGCGGCCCGCCGCCCGACGGTCCGCCAGGGGTGGGGTTCCACGGTCGGGTTCGCCGTCGTGGAAGAGGTTCCGTAGATCCGGACGGCGGGCGTCCGGTGCGGCCTCCCCTCCCGGACCTCGACGTCCGTTCACCGCCAGCGGCGTGGCCGTGCCGCCGCTGGGATGGAGCCATGACTTCTCGAGGAACTCTGCACGGCAAGGTGGCTCTCGTGACCGGCGGGAGCCGTGGGATCGGCGCGGCGACGGCGGTGCGCCTCGCCCGGGAGGGCGCGGACGTGGCCGTCACCTATGTGAACGGCAAGGAGGCGGCCGAGGCCGTCGTCCGGGCGGCGGAGGCGCTGGGGCGCCGGGCGGTGGCGCTGCGTGCGGACGCGGCCGAGGCCGCCGCGGCGGCCGAGGTGGTGGACGCGGCGGCCGAGGCGCTGGGCGGGCTCGACATCCTGGTGAACAACGCGGGGGTGGGGGTGCTCGGGCCGCTGGAGACCCTGTCGCTCGCCGAGGTGGACCGGGTCCTCCACGTCAACGTCCGGGGCGTCTTCCTGGCTTCTCAGGCGGCCGCCGCGCGGCTGCCCGACGGCGGGCGGATCATCACGATCGGCAGTTGCATGGCCCAGCGGGTGCCCGGACCCGGCGGGACGCTCTACACGACGAGCAAGGCGGCCCTGGCCGGGCTGACGAGGGCACTGGCCCGGGAGCTGGGCGGGCGCGGGATCACGGCGAACCTCGTCCTTCCCGGCCCGATCGACACGGACATGAATCCGGCGGACGGGCCGTACGCGGCCGGCCAGGCCGCGATGACGGCGCTGGGCCGGTTCGGTACGGCGGACGAGGTGGCCTCGATGGTCGCGTATCTGGCGGGGGCGCCGTATGTGACCGGTGCCGAGCTCTCGGTCGACGGCGGTCACGCGGCGTGAGGGACGTGGGGCGCGCCGGTGTTCTCCGGCCGGGGCGCCCCACGGTCGTCGGGAGGGTCAGCCACCCAGTTCCTGGTGGCGGGCGGCCAGCCGGCTCGCCCCCTCCCGGGTCAGGGAGCCGAACAGGCGCAGGCGGGAGATGCCGCCGTCCGGGAAGATGTCGACGCGCGCCTGCGTGCCGACGGCCGGCGCCGGCAGGACGAAGCGGTGGTTGGTGTCGGGCTGGAGGCGGGTGCGGGGCAGGATCTCCTGCCAGTCGCCGTCCTCGCCGTCCTTGACGGATACCGAGGCCCAGCCGGCGCTGTTGCCCTTGAGGTAGGCGGTGTCGATTTCCAGGGCGCGGATCTGCGCCTGTGCGGCCAGCCGGTAGCGGATCCAGTCGTGCCCGCGGTCCCGGCGGCGGCGGGTCTCCCAGCCGTCGTCCATCTTGTGGGAGCGGCCCGGCTGGATGGTGTTGGTGGCGGGCGAGTAGAAGAGGTCGGAGGCGTCCTCGGCCCGGCCGCCGTTCTCCAAGGCGACGACGTCGAAGGTGCCGAGCGCCTCCAGCCAGGCCGGGTCGGGGATCACCTCGCCGTGGACGCGCAGGCGGGCGATACCGCCGTCGGGGTGCTGGTTGATCCGCAGGTGGGTGAAGCACTGCTCGACCTCGACGGCGAACCCGTTCGCCGCGTGGCCGCCGACCGGGGTGCGCGGGACGAGGGTCGTCCACTTCACGGCGTCCCCGAGGAGCTCCTGTGGCGAGGGGGAACCCGCCACGCGGGTGCCCTGGACGGAGACGGCCTGCGGGTGGTTGCCGCGGAAGTGGGCGGTGTCGACGACGATCCCGCGGATCACGCCCGGTGCGCCCAGGCGCACCAGCGCCCAGTCGTGGTCCTCGGCCGTCGGCCAGGGGTGGTCTGCGGAGGCGCCGCGGCGGCGGCGCGTCTCCCAGCCGTCCATGATCTTGCCCTTGTGCCCGAAGTGCTCGGGGTCGAACTCGGCGGGCCCGGGCACCAGCAGGTTCTCGCGCTGGGCGAAGAACTCGTCGTTGGCGGCGATGACACCGGCCCCGAGGCGCCGGTCGGCGAGGTCGGTGTACCGGGTGAAGGGGAAGTCGGCGGTGCGGTAGTCCGCGTACGGGTCACCGCCTCCGTAGGGGTTCGCGTCGCCGGTGAAACTGGGAATCGCCGTCACGGTGATCAGGTCTGCCTTTCGAGGTCCGGGATGGTGGTCAGTGGGTCCGGGTGAGGAGCTGCCCCTTCGGCTCGGTGAACGCGCCGTCCGCGACGATCCGCTGTCCGCGCAGCCAGGTGGACTTCACGACGCCGTGCAGGGTCCTGCCCGCGTACGCGGTGACGTGGTTGCGGTGCTGGAGGGCCGCCGGGTCGACGGTGAAGGTCTCGTCGGGGGCGAGGACGGCGAAGTCGGCGTCGCGGCCCACCGCGATGGCGCCCTTGCGGTCGTCGAGCCCGACGAGTGCGGACGTGCGCGTCGACATCCAGCGGACCACGTCCTCCAGGCCGTGCCCCCGCTCGCGTGCCTCGGTCCACACGGCCGCCAGGCTCAGCTGGAGTCCGGAGATCCCGCCCCAGGCCGTCGCGAAGTCGTCGGTCTTCAGGTCGGCCGTGGACGGGGAGTGGTCGGTGACGACGCAGTCGACGGTGCCGTCGGCGAGTGCCTGCCAGAGCAGGTCCTGGTTGGCGGCCTCGCGGATGGGCGGGCAGCACTTGAACTCGCTGGCACCGTCGGGGACTTCCTCGGCGGTGAGGGTCAGGTAGTGGGGGCAGGTCTCCACGGTGATGCGAACGCCCTCCGCCCGCGCCCGCGCGATCATCGGCAGGGCGTCGCTGGAGGACAGGTGCAGGACGTGCACGCGCGCGTGGAGGGCCTTCGCCTCACGGATGAGCTGGGCGATGGCGGTGTCCTCGGCGTCCCGGGGGCGGGAGGCGAGGAAGTCGGCGTACCTGGGGCCGGGCTGCTGCGGGGCGGAGGCGAGTCGGCGGGGGTCCTCGGCGTGCACGATGAGCAGTCCGTCGAAGGCGGCGATCTCGGCCATGGCGCGGGCCAGGGACTCCCGCTCCAGGTGCGGGAACTCCTCCACGCCGGACGGCGACAGGAACGCCTTGAAGCCGAACACGCCCGCTTCGTGCAGCGGGCGGAGCTCCTTGACGTTGTCGGGCAGGGCGCCGCCCCAGAAACCGACGTCGATGTGCGCCTTGTCGGCGGCCACCTGCTGCTTGGTCCGCAGGTGCGGGACGGTCGTGGTCGGCGGGAGGGAGTTGAGGGGCATGTCGACGAGGGTCGTGATGCCGCCGGCCGCCGCGGCGCGGGTGGCCGTCCAGAAGCCCTCCCACTCGGTGCGGCCGGGGTCGTTGACGTGTACGTGCGTGTCGACGAGGCCGGGCAGCAGCACGTGGTCGCCCAGGTCCTCCAGGCGGGTGGCCTCCGGTACGGGCGCGTCGTGCGGGAGGACGGCCGTGATCCTGCCGCCGGCCACCGCCACGGACGCGGCCCGCGTTCCCTCGGGAGTGATGACGCGCGTCGAGCGCAGCACCAGTTCAGCGTCGGACACCCGAACCCCTTACTTCCGCGTAACGGAATTCAACTTTCTGTTGAAGGAGTCTTCACTCCCTCTCCCGCGCCGTCAAGGGCACACTGGACCGCGGCGCCTTCCATGCGAACACCTCTGGACGTTTCCACAAAGCGGAATTAAAATTCCAGCAAGCAGAACGTAACTACGTCCAAGCGGGGAGTCAACCGACTGCCGGGTAGGCTTCTGCCCTTCCCGCCCGCCCCGAAAGGAACGCGCCGTGCCGACGTCCAGCGCCAGCACCACCGACTCCGCCCGGTCCTCCGCCAACGGCGGCGTCCAGTCCCTGGAGCGCGCCTTCGACCTGCTCGAACGGATGGCGGACGCGGGCGGCGAGGTCGGCCTGAGCGAGCTGTCCGCGAGCAGCGGGCTGCCCCTGCCGACCATCCACCGGCTGATGCGCACGCTGGTGGCCTGCGGGTACGTACGTCAGCAGCCGAACCGGCGGTACGCGCTCGGCCCGCGCCTGATCCGCCTCGGCGAGTCGGCCTCCCGGTTGTTGGGCACCTGGGCGCGGCCGTACCTCGCGCGACTCGTCGAGGAGACCGGCGAGACGGCGAACATGGCGCTGCTGGACGGGGACGAGATCGTCTACGTGGCGCAGGTGCCCTCGAAGCACTCGATGCGCATGTTCACGGAGGTCGGCCGGCGCGTGCTGCCTCATTCCACGGGCGTGGGCAAGGCCCTGCTCGCCGGTTTCCCTCCGGAGGAGGTACGGGCGCTGCTGTCCCGTACGGGCATGCCGGCCGCGACGGAGAAGACGATCACGACGGCCGACGGGTTCCTCGCGGCGCTGGAGGACGTGCGCCGGCAAGGCTACGCCGTCGACGACAACGAGCAGGAGATCGGGGTCCGTTGCCTCGCGGTCCCGGTGCCCGACTCCCCCACCGCCGCGGCCATCTCCATCTCCGGCCCGGCGGGCCGGGTCACGGAGGTAGCGACGGACAGGATCGTGCCGGTGCTCCAGCAGGTCGCCGGGGAGCTCTCCGTGGCGCTCGCCAGCCAGAACCCCGCGTAGCGGCGGCAGACCGCGAGGCTCCGGCCTCGCGGAGCCGTTTCCCGGCGGCGAGGCGGCCGACGCCCGTGCGGGGCGCCGACGGGACCCGGGGCGGTGAACGCTCCCCGGCCCTGCCGTCGCCCGTGCGGGGCGCCGACGGGACCCGGGGCGGTGATCGCTCCCCGGCCCTGCCGTCCGCGTCAGCCCGGCGTCGCGGGACCTGGCACGCCCCTCTGCGGCGCTGTCGCCGGTTGCCGACTTCCCCGGGCTTCGACGCCGCTCGTCGAGCAGGGGCCCCATCGCGTCGGCGCCCACCTCCGCCCTGCAGCCGGACGCACCGGGCCCCACTCGCGTCGGCCGGCAGGAACCGAGTCGAGCCGCCAGTCATGCCGGCCTGAGCCGAACGGCAGGCCCTAGAGGGCTTCTGATGGAACTACGTGGAAGAAGGAGCGGCGTTCGGTGCGTGCGATCGGCGTGCGCCGTGAACGGTCATGTGGCGGAGCCACCTGTCCGTTCACGGCGTGCGGCGAGCGTGCGTGCCGGGCGTCGTGACGCCGCGGAGATCCATCAGAAGCCCCCTAGCCCTGGCCCCGCATCGGCCCTCCGAAGAGATCCACCGCCCGCCGGACCTCCGTCAGCTCCGCGGAGAGCGCGCTCACCGAGCCGATCGCCCCCGCGATCAGCAGCAGGGAGCGGCGCAGCCGGCGGATCTCGGGGAGGCCGTCCGCGGCCAGGGCGGCCAGGGCGGCCAGTTCCTCCTCGGCGATGCTCCGGTCGGCGAAGTCGCCGGGATGGGCGGCCAGTCGGCGGCGCAACCGGGACACGGCGCAGGAGAGCTCCGTCACGCGCGGGTCCTCGTCGCCGCCCGTCACAGACCCCTGCCGCTTCTGCTCCACGCTCCACAACACAGTCCTCCCCCTCGCACCTCGCCGTGCGCGTGCCCTTCCCCTACGAAGTCCCCCGCACCGGCCGGCCGGGCACCCCGGCCGGTCGGTGCGGGGACAGTAAACGACGCGGGCCATCAGGCGCCAGTCCATTGCGTCATCGACTTGTTTCGCTGAGTGACTTTCTGGCCCGAGGCGCACGCCTGTCCGATCCGCACCCCGTGCCGTCGCACCCGCGTGCGGGGCGTGGGGTATGCAGGGGTCATGACGACACGGGAGACGACGGACGGGGCGCGGGGGGTCGCGGGTCTGCTGCTCGCCGCCGGGGGCGGGCGGCGGCTCGGCGGACGGCCCAAGGCGCTGCTTCCCCACCGGGGACGGCCGCTCGTGGAGCACGCGGTGCGGATCCTGCGGGAGGGCGGCTGTGCGACCGTCCACGTCGTACTGGGCGCACAGGCCGACGCCGTGCGCGCACGCGCCGCACTGCCGGGCTGCGTCCTGGTCGACAACCCCGACTGGGAGCAGGGCATGGGGACATCGCTGCGCGCCGGGCTCGGCTCGCTCGCCGGCACGGGCGCCCGGGCCGCGCTGGTGTCGCTCGTCGACCAGCCCGGCATCGGACCGGAGGCGGTGGCCCGGGTCCTCGCGGCGTACGAGGGCGAGGCGTCCCTCGCGTCGGCCGCGTACGACGGCGTGCGGGGCCATCCGGTGCTGTTCGGCGCCGCCCACTGGCCGGGCATCGCCGCGACCGCGACCGGCGACCGGGGGGCACGGGCCTACCTGGCGGAGCACCGGCGGGCGATCGCCCTCGTCGAGTGCGGGGACGTCGCCCGGCCCTTCGACATCGACACCGAAGCCGATCTGGCCCACCTGGAGTGAGCGGGGTGGCACGGAGCGCCACCTTGCCTCGACTCAGAGATTCTCGACATCAACAAATGATTGAACTTCCACTATGAGGAAACTAGTATCCACTGATCAGAAGCGCCCGACGGCTCCGCGGGCGCCGAACGCCGTGTCCGGGAAGACTGGCACCCGGTGCCGAGCACGCCGGATCGTCTTCACAGCTCGCTGAAGGAAGTGACCGTTCATGTCCGCTCCAGCGCCGTCCCCGCTGGCCATCGTCGACGCCGAGCCCCTGCCCCGGCAGGAGGAGGTCCTCACCGAAGCGGCGCTCGCCTTCGTCGCCGAGCTGCACCGGCGGTTCACGCCCCGGCGGGACGAACTCCTGGCCCGCCGCGCCGAGCGCCGCGCCGAGATCGCCCGCACCTGCACCCTCGACTTCCTCCCGGAGACCGCCGCCGTCCGCGCCGACGACTCCTGGAAGGTCGCCCCGGCCCCGGACGCCCTGAACGACCGCCGGGTCGAGATCACCGGCCCCACCGACCGCAAGATGACCGTCAACGCCCTCAACTCGGGCGCCAGGGTGTGGCTCGCGGACTTCGAGGACGCCTCCGCGCCCACCTGGGAGAACGTGGTCCTGGGCCAGGTCAACCTGAGCGACGCCTATACCCGGAACATCGACTTCACCGACCCGGGGTCCGGCAAGTCGTACGCCCTGAAGGCGGACGAGGAGCTCGCCACGGTGGTGATGCGCCCGCGCGGCTGGCACCTGAACGAGCGTCACCTCGTCGACGCCGACGGCACCCCCGTGCCCGGCGCCCTCGTCGACTTCGGCCTGTACTTCTTCCACAACGCCCAGCGCCTGCTGGACCTCGGCAAGGGCCCGTACTTCTACCTCCCGAAGACGGAGTCCCACCTGGAGGCCCGCCTCTGGAACGAGGTGTTCGTCTTCGCGCAGGAGTACTGCGGCATCCCGCAGGGCACCGTCCGCGCGACCGTCCTCATCGAGACGATCACCGCCGCATACGAGATGGAGGAGATCCTCTACGAGCTGCGCGACCACGCCTCCGGGCTGAACGCCGGCCGCTGGGACTACCTGTTCTCCATCGTCAAGAACTTCCGTGACGGCGGAGCGAGGTTCGTCCTGCCGGACCGCAACGCGGTGACGATGACGGCCCCGTTCATGCGCGCCTACACCGAACTCCTCGTGCGCACCTGTCACAAGCGCGGCGCGCACGCCATCGGCGGCATGGCGGCGTTCATCCCCTCGCGCCGGGACGCCGAGGTCAACAAGGTCGCCTTCGAGAAGGTCCGCGCCGACAAGGACCGTGAGGCGAACGACGGTTTCGACGGCTCCTGGGTCGCCCACCCCGACCTGGTCCCGATCGCCATGGAGTCCTTCGACAAGGTCCTCGGCGACAAGCCCCACCAGAAGGACCGGCTGCGCGAGGACGTCGACGTCGAGGCGGCCGACCTGATCGCGATCGACTCGCTGGACGCCAAACCCACGTACGCGGGCCTGGTCAACGCCGTGCAGGTCGGCATCCGCTACATCGAGGCCTGGCTGCGCGGGCTCGGCGCGGTCGCCATCTTCAACCTGATGGAGGACGCGGCCACCGCCGAGATCTCCCGCTCCCAGATCTGGCAGTGGATCAACGCGGAAGTCGTCCTCGACAACGGCGAGCAGGTCACCGCCGAGCTGGCCCGCGAGGTCGCCGCCGGGGAACTCGCCGGCATCAGGGCGGAGATCGGCGAGGAGGCCTTCGCGGCCGGCAACTGGCAGCAGGCGCACGACCTGCTGCTGAAGGTGTCCCTCGACGAGGACTACGCCGACTTCCTGACGCTCCCGGCGTACGAGCAGCTCAAGGGCTGACCGCGCGGCCGAACCGCTAGCGTTCCGAGTGGCCCAGGGTCTTGCCCGGGGCCACTCGGTCGCGTACGGCCTTCTTCACGGCCGTCGGCTCCGGGAAGCCCTGCTCGCGCCGGTCCCAGACGACCTCGTCGCCCACGCGGACGACGAACACCCCGCCCGTGCCCGGTTTCAGGGCGAGTTCCGTCAGCTCCGCCTCGAAGGTCGTGAGCAGTTCCTGCGCCAGCCAGGCCGCGCGGGGCAGCCAGCGGCACCGGGTGCAGTACTCGATCTCGACACGTCCGCTCATCCGAGGTGCACCGACCAATCCTGCCGGGCCGCGGGCTTGCCGTGCAGATCGGGCACCTGCTTGAGCCACGCCGGGCGTTCCTGCTGGTTCCTCGCCGCCCGGAGGGCCTCCTCTGCGGCGAGCTCCTCCCGGGTGGGGAAGCCGGTGGGCAGCCAGTCCCCGGAGGCCTGCGCGCGGGCGCGGAGGTAGGTCACGTACGCCTCGCGTACCTCGTCGGCGGTGGCGAAGCCCGGCTCGGCGGCGAGCCAGGCGTCCGGGACCTCCGCGAGGATCCGCCGCAGCAGTTCCTCGGTGACGCGGGGGGCCAGCTCGGCGTCGGCGGCCCGGACGTCGGGCCCGTAGTGGCCCAGGGCGTGGTGCCGGAAGTCGTAGGCCTTGCGTGGGTCGCTCGCGTCCCAGCGGTGATGGAAGACCAGGGCGGCGCCGTGGTCGATCAGCCACAGGCGCGGGGGTGCGACGCCGAGGGTGGGCCACACCATGAGGTTCGAACTGTGCACCGTGCGGTCGACGTTGACGGTCAGGGCGTCGAGCCAGACGACCCTCCCCGCCTCCAGCGGGTCGACGGGGAAGACCCGGGCGATCTCCGGGGTGAAGTCCCGGGCGCCCGGCAGGTGGTCCATACCGAGGTTGAGGCCCGCGCTGGCCGCGTGCAGGCCCCGCACCTCCTGGTGCGGTTCGTGCTCCGCGATCGCCGGGTCGAAGTGCACCAGGACCAGCTCCGGGAAGCGCAGCCCGAGGGCCCGGGCCAGTTCCCCCACGACCACCTCGGCGACGAGCGCTTTGCGGCCCTGTGCGGAGCCGGTGAATTTCACGACGTAGGTGCCGAGGTCGTCGGCCTCGACGATTCCGGGGACGGAGCCGCCGGAGCGCAGGGGCTCGATGTAGCGGGTCGCGGTAACATCTCTCAGCATCTTCCAAGGCTCCGCGTCTTGAATTCCTTAGATTTCACAGCGAGCTCCAACGCGGCGCGATCCGGGAAAACCTCCCCGATCAGCCCTGGGGAGAATCTGGGGAGTTTCGGCTGGCATGCTCGTCACTCTGCCTCCCCAGCAGTCCGTCGATGGCGGTGCGGCCCTTGCTTCCGGCCTTCGGCTGAAGTGAGCATAGTAACCAAGCGTGACAGCCGGGGAGGAGTGGCCGAGCCATCGCGCCAGCGTCACTACGGACTCCCCCGCCTCCAGCATGATCGAGGCATAGGTGTGCCGCAGCACGTGGAAGCCATCCTTCGGCGCAGCCTCCCACTGCCAGTCCTTCGCGCCCTCCGCACGCGGCGGGATGATGCCGGCCTTGGCCAACGCCGGTTTCCAGGTGTCGGTGTTCCACGTGTTGACCGCCACGGCGTTGCCGAATCGCGCAGTGAGCGGGAGGGAGAACTTCTTCCGCTGCTTGTCCGCGTCCGGCTTTCCCCACGGAAGCTCCACCTCCACTGGCGGGAACGCTTCGACGTGACACTTCAGCTCCTCAGCCACCGAGAGGCGGACTTCGCGTGCATGGGGTTGTGAGGAGCCGTTTGTCATCGACGGCCGCCTGCAGAATGTTGGACAGCTCGGACAGGATGCCGCGCCGGTAGTCGACCGAGGAGACTGTCGCCTCCAACGTGGCGATGTATGTGCGGAGTTCCGCCGCCGTGACGTTCCTGAGCGGGAGGTCGCCCAGATGCGGGACGATGTGAAGCCGGTGCGGGCAAGATGCCTCGCATGACTAAGGAGATACGCAAGGCATACCTGCTGGGCGCCGAGCGGGCTGTGCACCTGCTGGCCACGGAAGAGGTGGCGCGCTACTGGGACAAGGAGTCAGTGCTGCCGGGGATGACGGTGGGTGGACTGGCCGGTCACCTTGCGCGCAGCGTCCTGCAGGTCGAATGGTTTCTCGACGGCGAGATAGTCGGCACGGAGCCAGTATCGCCAATGCGCTACGACGCGCGGCTCGTCGGCACGTCTTTGCCGGACTCCGCACTCAACGTCGGCGTGCGCGCGGAGCGATGAGACGGCAGCCGCCGGCCCCGCCGCCGTGGCTGAGCAGGCGCGCGCTGCATGGCAAAGGCTGGTACAACGACTGGGCCAAGAGCCAGCCGATCGGCGAGTGGCCATCCTCCACCGGCCTGGGGAGGAAATGCTGCTCGATGGCTACCTCCAAACCCGATGCGTCGAATTGGCGGTGCACCTTGATGACCTGGTTCTGAGCGTGGGCGCTCGCTGCCAGACACCCGAAGCCACGCTCGCCATTGCAGTCGATGTCCTTGTCGCAGCCGCCCGTGACCGGCACGGCGATCAGGCCGTGCTACATGCGCTCGCCAGGCGTGAACGTGACGGCGACGTCCACCGGCACACCTTCCGCACCCGCACCGAGGCACGCATCAAGATCGCCACCTGGATCACCGACTTCTACAACACCAGGCGGCTACACAGCGTGTGCGGGTTCAAAAGCCCGATCGACTATGAACGCGAGTACCGGGCCACCCTCGCCGAGGGACTGGCCGCATAGATCGTGTCCACGCTGCGAGGGGATTGACACTCCCAACTTCCCCTGCAGTCACGGTCTTCACGCTACGCGGGGAGGGACATCGGCGGTGACCCATGCAGCGGGCAGACCCGCGGCGAGACAGCGGCGGACCATGACCCGGACCGGTCCCCCTTGGCACGAAGCCCGGCTCATCGGGCATCTTTGCTGCCCGGCGGCAGTCGCGGTCGAGAGTCCAGGACTTCGGAACGGAACTCACGATCGACCGGCTGCTTCTTGCACGGCCAGACCCATCGCAAACGTATGGACTTTGATCTCCGACTGGCTCAGCGCTCCATTTCCCCTTCTGCGCTGATCGGAGCCGGGGCACCGCGATGAGTGCCCCGGCCTGCGGAGGGAGTTGATCATCTACGCGTGGGACGAACG
Source organism: Streptomyces sp. NPDC096046 (assembly GCF_040303285.1). Lineage (NCBI taxonomy): Bacteria > Bacillati > Actinomycetota > Actinomycetes > Kitasatosporales > Streptomycetaceae > Streptomyces > Streptomyces sp. NPDC096046. Next base: position 32,019 of record NZ_JBEOSZ010000035.1, read on the forward strand.
GTCGGTGGATGACTTGTCCACCGGGCGGGCGGCTGCGGCGGCCATGAGGGCCAGCATCAGCGCGACGACTCCCACGATGATGTTGTTGACTATGGTCCTGGTAGTACTGACATCACCTGCCACAACCCAGGGCGCGACGATCGTCCACACACTGAGCGCACAAGCAGCCCACGCCATGCTGTGCGAGCGCTCGTACGCCCGGCCGAAGCCTCCGCTCATGATCAGGGCGAAGGCGATGCCGACGATCAGATTGTTGACCGCCAGGGTGGAGAAGTCATTGAAACCCGCGATCCACGGTGAGGCCGCCAGGTAGAGGCCCGTGATCAGGGCCATGGTCTCGACGGCTTGTGCCCTTGGGGTCGTCGCAACACGCTCGGCCATCTCGTGCCTGCTGCGCATCGCGCGAATGTCGGGATGCGTTTCCATGTCCGATTGGGAGTGGGTCGCCATTCCGCTACCTCCGGATTGCCCGTTATGTCTATTACGCGAGATCGAGTACCCCGCGGCCACGGGATAACCATCGCCGGACTGCCCGAGTGCGAGGACGCCACTGGAGCAGCTTCCGTCCCGTAGGTTTTGGTCACCCACTGCAGAAAAAACGGCTGGACCCGCAGCACCACCACCCAGCAGCTGGTCAAGGGTGCCGAACTGACCGAGGGCATGCAGATGCACCGGCCGCTAGCCGTTCGAGAAGCGCGCGTTGCCGTTCGTTCAGGGCCGACCACCGATGCGCGAACATCAGCCCACACCGCGCCTGCACGCTGCATGGAGCCGAAAGAGTGGCTGCGGGCAGTGGGAGTTCCCTGGGACTTTTCCGGGACTTTCGGCTGCATCAACGGGGACGAGCGTGAAACATCCGAAAGGCCATTCGTGCAGGTCAGCGACCTGCAACCACATATCGCCGCAGGCCACCGCGTCCGCTGGTCTCTTCCGGGACAACTGACCAGAACAGGACGGGCTCGGTGCATCGCCCAGCCCCAACTGCAGTCACTCACGTGGCCCTGCAACGGTGATTGCGCTCGTCACCGCCGCCCGGAGCGTCGACACCCCTGGGGAGGATCTGGGGAGTATCCGGGCTGCTGGGGAGCGCGTGGGGAGTCTCGGCCGCATAACACGGCGCGCACATGAAAGACGCTGAAAGAATCATCACCGCAGGTCAGGCACGGGGACAGCCGCATCACCGCAGGTCAGCGTCGCTGGGTGGACAACTTCACGACGTAGGTGCCGAGGTCGTCGGCCTCGACGATTCCGGGGACGGAGCCGCCGGAGCGCAGGGGCTCGATGTAGCGGGTCGCGGTGACCTCTCTCAGCATGGTCCAGGGCTCCACGGAGGGCAGGGTCCGAAGGGGCCATGGTAACCAGGCGTGACCGCGGGCGAAGGGCCTCGGGGCCGGGCCCGGGCCGTACCGCCGCCGGTCCGCGCGGCGGGCCCCCGGTCCGCGCGGCGGGCCCCCGGTCCGCGCGGCGGGCCGGGGGCACGACGATCCGATCATTCTTCTTCGGCACCGCCGTGCCGTTTGCCGTCGGTGCCGGTGGGGACCCGGCCCAACATGAGCGCAACCCCACCACGCCGCGTGATGCGGCAGAACCGGATCCTGTGGTTGCTGGACCGCCTGGAACACGAGCCCAGGGCCGACGCGGTGATCGACACGCTCCGCAAGGGCGTGCGGGCCCTGCCCCTGGGGCGCGGCCGGGACCTGCTGCACGGCAGGTGGCTGGGACACCCGGTGCACCCGCTGCTGGTGCAGGTGCCGATAGGGAGCTGGCTGTCGGCGGCGGTCCTGGACCTGTCCCCCGGCCGCTCCCGCGAGTCGCGGCTGCTGATCGGGGTCGGGCTGGGCGCGGCGGCCCCCGCGGCCGTCTCCGGCTGGGTGGACTGGGCGGAGCTGCACCCCCGCCAGCAGCGGGTCGGGCTGGTGCACGCCCTGTCCAACACGGCGGCCGTGGGTCTGTACGCCGCCTCGCTGGCCTGTCGGGCCAAGGGACGCGAGGGAGCGGGCCGGACGTACGGCTTCCTGGGACTGACGGCGGTGGGGCTCGGCGGCATGCTGGGCGGCCACCTCGCCTACCGGCAGGCCTCCGGCGCCAATCACGCCGAAGAGGTCCCGAACGTCGTCTCCGCGGGCTGGCACCGGATCGGAACCGTCGACGAGTTCCCGGCCGGTGAGCCGGTGCGGCGCAGCGTGGACGACGTGCCGGTGCTGGTGGTGCGCGAGACCGGCGGGGAGATCCACGCGCTGGCCGAGCGGTGCAGCCACCTCGCGGGACCGCTGTCCGAGGGCACCGTCGCCGACGGGTGTGTCCGGTGCCCCTGGCACGGCAGCGTCTTCCGGCTCTCCGACGGCTGGAACGTACGCGGACCGGCCACCGCACCCCAGCCCTCCTTCGAGACACGGATCACCGGGGGCCATGTCGAGGTGCGCCTGCGTCATCAGAACGGCGGGAAGGCCTCGGGGAACGGACGGAAACCGGCCGGGCGGGGCGACACCACGGGAACGGGGGCCGCCCATGGGCACGGCGACCATGGCTGACAACCGCATCGCGCGCCGACTGCACGGCGCGCTCAGGCGCACGGGCCGCGCGTACGCGGCCGGGCACGAACGTCCACTGGGCGGCTACCTCGCGGCCATGGCGGGCTTCGCGGCGTACACGGCGGCCTGGACCACGGTGGTGCGGCGCAGCGGGCGCCCGGTGCCCGAGCGGCCCGAGCCGTGGGACGTGGTGCTGACGTCGGTGGCCACCTTCCGGCTCAGCAGGCTGCTCAGCAAGGCGGCGGTGACCAGTCCGCTGCGGGCGCCCTTCACCCGGTACGTCGGGCCGCAGGGCCCCGCCGAGCTGCACGAGGAGGCACAGCCCGAGCAGGGCAAGCACACCGTCGGCGAACTCGCGACGTGCCCGTTCTGCATGAGTGTCTGGGTCGCCTCGACGCTGACCGCCGGCCAGTTGCTCTGGCCCCGGGCGACCCGCACGGCCATGGGCACACTCGCCGCCCTGGCCGGGGCGGACACGCTGCAGCTGGCGTACAGCGCGCTGATGGACAAGACGACCGGCGACTGAACGACCGGACCCCGGGCCGGAGCCCGGGGTCCGGCCCGTACGCCGCACCCCCTCGTCAAGGCGATATTAGGTTAGGCTAACCTTCGCCGCGTGAGATCAGGTGAAGAAACGGCCGGCGCGACGCGTCTGCGCGGGCATCAACTCTCGGCCACCGGCGTGACCGTGTCGTACGACGGCGCCGACGTCGTGCACGACGCGGCCATCACGCTGCGGCCCGGTGAGGTGACCGTCCTGGTCGGCCCCAACGGCAGCGGGAAGTCGACGCTGCTGCGGACGATCGCCCGGCTGCAGCGGGCCCGCCGGGCCGAGCTCAGGATCGACACCGGCACCGACGGTCTCGCCCTGACCGCCCGGGAGTTCGCGCGGTACGTGGCCCTGCTGACGCAGGGGCGCCCCACGCCGAGCGGACTGACCGTACGGGATCTCGTCGAGTTCGGCCGCTACCCCTACCGGGGACGCTTCGGCCGCCCGGATCCGGACGCCCCGGCCGCCGTCGAGCGGGCGCTCGCCCTCACCGGGGTGACGGACCTCGCCGAGCGGGGCGCCGACCATCTGTCCGGCGGGCAGTTGCAGCGCGTGTGGCTCGCGAGCTGTCTCGCTCAGGAGACCGGCGTGCTGCTGCTGGACGAGCCGACGACCTATCTCGACCTGCGCTACCAGATCGAACTCCTCGACCTCGTCCGCGACCTCGCGGACGACCACGGGATCGCCGTCGGGGTCGTGCTGCACGACCTCGACCAGGCGGCGGCCATCGCCGACCGGATCACGCTGCTCGAAGCGGGCCGGATCGTCGCCGACGGCCGGCCCGAGGAGGTCCTGACCCCCCAGCGGCTGACCGCCGTCTACGGCATCCGGATCGACGTCGACACAGACCCCCACACCGGCCGGCTACGGACCCGCCCGATCGGCCGGCACCACACCCGCACCACCACAAGCGAAAGGCTCGGCACCACCTCATGAGACGTCTCCTGCTCACCACGGCCACCACCACCGCCGCGGCGCTCACCCTCGCCGCCTGCGGCACCACCGAGCCGGCCGCCGACAGCCCGAAGAAGAAGACCTCCGAGGCCATCAGCCTCACCGACTCCACCGGCGCGAAGGTCGAACTCGACGGCCCCGCCAAGAAGGTCGTCGCCACCGAGTGGAACGAGGTCGAGAGCCTCATCACCCTCGGCGTCGACCCCGTGGGCGTCGCCGACGTCAAGGGATACAAGACCTGGGACAGCGCCGTTCCGCTGAAGAACGAGCCGAAGGACATCGGCACGCGCGGCGAGCCGAGCATGGACACCGTCGCCTCGCTCTCCCCCGACCTCATCGTGGCCAGCTCCGACCTGCCGGACGCGGCCGTGAAGCAGCTACGGAAGATCGCCCCGGTGCTGGAGGTGAAGTCCGCCGACGCCTCCGACCAGATCGGGCAGATGTTCCAGAACCTCGACCTGATCGCCGAGGCCACCGGCACCACCGACCAGGCCGAGACGGCCCGGAAGAACTTCGAGGCCAAGGTCGCCGAGGGCAAGAAGGCCCTCGCCGACGCCGAGCTGGACGGCAGCGGCATCGCCTTCGCCGACGGCTACGTCACCTCCAACCAGGTGTCCCTGCGCCCGTTCACCAGCGGTTCCCTGATCGGCGCCGTCAACGAGCGGCTCGGCCTGAAGAACGCCTGGAAGGTCAAGGGCGACCCGGCCTACGGTCTGGGCACCACCGACGTCGAGGGCCTCACCGCCCTGCCGGAGGACGTGCGGTTCGCCTACATAGGCAACGACGACGACAAGTCGAGCAACCCGTTCTCCGGGCAGCTGAAGAAGAACGCCGTGTGGACCTCCCTGCCGTTCGTGAAGGCGGACCGGGTGCACCGGCTGCCCGACGGCATCTGGATGTTCGGCGGTCCCCGGTCGATGGAGGCGTACATCGACGCCCTCGTCGGCGCGCTGACGAAGTAGCGCCGGTCGTGGCCGTCACCGAAGCACCCCCCGCCACCCGTCCGCCGGCGGCCGCGTCCCGGACGGGTGCGGCCGCGGTGACGGCCGGGCTCGTCCTCCTCGTCGCCGCCCTCGCCGTCGTCGACATCACCCAGGGCACCGCCGCCGTCGGGCCGGCGCAGGTGTTCAAGGCCCTGACCGGGCAGGCCGATCCGGGCGACGCGTCCGTGGTCGTCGCCTCCCGGCTGCCGCGGATGACCGCCGGCATCCTCGTCGGCGTCGTGCTCGGCATCGCGGGCGCGGTCCTCCAGGCCGTCAGCCGCAATGTGCTGGCCTCGCCCGACACCCTCGCGGTGAACGCCGGTTCGTACCTGGCGCTCGGGCTGGTCGGCGCGACCGGCGTCTCCCTGCCGCTGCTCGCCTCCTCGGGTGTCGCCTTCGCGGGCGGGCTGGCGGCCGCCGCCGTCGTGCTCGCCCTGTCCGGCCTCGGCACGGGCACCGTACGGCTGGTTCTCGCCGGTACCGCGCTCGCACTGGGCCTGAACTCCGTCACGGAGGGGCTGCTCCTGCTCTTCCCGCTGCAGACGGAGGGCCTCTACCAGTGGAACCAGGGCAGCATCAGCCAGAACGGCTTCGACGGCGTCCTGCAGATGCTCCCCGTCGCCCTGGTGGGGCTCGCCGGGCTGCTGCTGGTCGCCCGCCGGGTCGACGCACTGGCCCTCGGGGACGACGCCGCGCGCGGGCTGGGGGTCCCGGTGCGCGCCACCCGCGTCACGGTGGTGGTGCTGGCGGCGCTGCTGTCCGCGGCGGCCGTCACCCTGGCCGGGCCCATCGGCTTCGTCGGCCTGTGCGCACCCGCGCTGGTCCGTCCGCTCGCCCGCCGGTTCCGGGGCTTCGTCCGTGCCCGGGCGGTCCTGCCCGTGGCCGGTCTGGCCGGTGCCGGACTGGTCCTCGGGTCGGACGTGCTGCTGCGCGCCCTCGTCCCGGCGGACACGGCCGTGGCCGTTCCCACGGGCATCGTCACCAGCCTGGTCGGCGCCGTCTTCCTGGTGGTGACGGCCCTGCGGCTGCCGGACACCGCCGGGGCCGACGCCCCCGACCGGCTGCGCATCCCGAGCCGGACGGCGTTCCTCGTCACCCTGTCCGCGCTCGTCGCCGCAGTCGTCGGCGTCGCGCTGGCCGGCGTCCTGCTGGGCGACAGCAAGCTCCTGCTCGGCGATGTCGCCAACTGGCTCCAGGGGCGGGCCGGGCAGACCGTCTCGTTCGTCCTGGACACCCGCGTGCCCCGCGTGCTCGCGGCCCTGTGCGCGGGCGCCTCCCTCGCCCTGGCCGGTGCGCTGGTGCAGGCCGTGACCCGCAACCCCCTCGCGGAACCCGGGGTGCTGGGCGTCTCCGGCGGCGCGGCGCTGGGCGCCGTCCTGCTGGTCACCACCGTGCCCGCCGTCGGATCCTGGGGCATCGCGGGTGCCGCCTTCGCGGGTGCCGCGCTGGCCTCCGCCGTCGTCTTCGGGCTGTCCGCCCGGGGCGGCTACCGGCAGAACCGGCTGGTCCTCGTCGGCATCGGCATGGCCGCCGGCACCACGGCCCTGATCAGCCTGCTCATCGTGCTCACCGACCCGTTCAACGCCACCAAGGCGCTGACCTGGCTGTCCGGTTCGACGTACGGGCGGACCACGGCGGACGTCCTGCCCGTGGCACTGGTGCTGGCGCTGGGCCTGGTCGTCGCGCTCGCCCGGCGCACCGAACTGGATCTCGTCTCCCTGGACGAGGACACCCCGCGGCTGCTCGGCCTCGGACTGCCGCCGGCCAGGCTGGGGTTCCTGGTGCTGGGTGTGCTGCTCGCCGCGACCGCCGTCGCCTCGGCCGGCACGATCGGCTTCGTGGGCCTGGTGGCGCCGCACGCGGCCCGGGCCCTGGTGGGCCGGCGGCACGTACGGGTCGTGCCGGTCGCCGTCCTGCTGGGCGCCGCGCTCGTCTGCACGGCGGACCTGTTGGGCCGCACCGTCATCGCACCGGCCCAGTTGGGCGCCGGCCTGATGACGGCGGTGATCGGCACGCCGTACTTCCTGCGGCTGCTGGTGCGGAGCCGGCGTTCGACATGACCCTCCTCAAAGGGCATCAATAGCCACAACCCCCCGCGACTGCCTGTTGTATGGATCCACATCCACGGGGAGCGAGGGAGCATGGCCAAGGACATCACGGACCCGGGCCCGCCCCCGGAGGCGAGCCTGAAGCCGGGTGCGATCGGGTTCGTCGACGCGCTGGTCATCGGCCTCAACGCGACCTCCCCCGCGTACTCCGTGGCGGCGGTCATCGGCCCGATCGTGGCGCTGGTGGGCATCCACGCCCCCGGGGTGATGCTCGCGTCGTTCGTGCCCATGCTGCTGATCGCGTCGGCGTTCTACTACCTCAACAAGGCCGATCAGGACTGCGGCACGACGTTCTCCTGGGTCACCCGCGCCATGGGGCCGTGGGCGGGCTGGCTCGGCGGCTGGGCCATCACGATGACCGGCGTCCTCGTCGTCGGGTCGCTCGCGGACGTCGCCGTGACGTTCTTCCTGCTCGCCCTCGGCCTGGACGGCTGGGCCGAGGACGACGCGGTGCGGCAGGTGCTGACGGTGCTGCTCATCCTGGTGATGACGGCCGTCTGTGTGATCGGCACCGAGGTGTCGGCCAAGGTGCAGAACGTCCTCATCCTGGCGCAGGTCGTCTGTCTGCTCGCCTTCGCCGTGGTGGCGCTCCACCGCGTCCACGCCGGCACCGGCACCCTCGACGCCATCGATCCGGAGTTCGGCTGGCTCGATCCGTTCGGGGCCGGCGGGGCGTCACTGACCGCCGCCCTGCTGCTGGGCGTGTTCATCTACTGGGGGTGGGAGTCGGCGGTCAACCTCACCGAGGAGGTGGAGAACTCCGCCACCGCCCCCGGCAGGGCGGCCGTCTGGTCGACGGTGCTGCTGCTGGTGACCTACCTCGCGGTCGCCTTCGCGGTCGTGGCCTACGCCGGTACCGACTTCCTCGCCGAGAACGCGGCGGAGGAGGAGTTCATCTTCGCCCTGCTCGCCGAGGAGGCCATGGGCGGCTGGGACTGGGTCGTCCTGCTGGCGGTCTCGACGTCCGCGCTCGCCTCCACGCAGACGACGATCATCCCGGCGTCGCGCACGGGCCTGTCCATGGCACGCCGGCACGCACTGCCCGCGCATTTCGCCCGCATCCACCCACGCTTCCGCACCCCCGACGTGAGCACCTGGTGGGTCGCCGGCATCGCCATCGCCTGGTACCTCGTCCTCTACCACGCCAGTGAGAACGCCCTCTTCGACTCCCTCACGGCGCTGTCCCTGCTGATCGCCTTCTACTACGCGCTCACGGGACTGGCCTGTGCGGTCTACTACCGCCGCCAACTCACCCGCAGTGTCCGCACCTTCTTCCTGATCGGTCTCGGCCCGCTGATCGGTGCGGGGCTGCTGGCGTGGCTGCTGGTGGAATCCGTGGCGGACATGTCCGATCCCGGGAACTCCTACAGCGGCGTCTCCTGGTTCGGGCTCGGGCCGCCGCTCGTCATCGGGATCGGCATCCTCGTCGTCGGTGTCGTCCTCATGATCGTGCGGCGGCTGACGGCGCCCGCCTTCTGGTCGGAACACCCGAGCGTGGTCGACCCGCACCTCGTCGACGGCAAAGAGTCCTGAAGATGTCGGTGGTCCTCGGCTACGACGAGTCCCCGGGCGCCCTGAGCGCCCTGCGGGTGGCCATCGAGGTGGCGGCGGCGTACGACGAACCGCTGGTGATCGTCTACGGCGTCGCCGCCCCCGGCGTCACGGGCGAGGAGTACGGCGCCCATCACGAGGCCGTCCGCGAGGCGGGCAGCACCGCGCTCGGCCGTGCGGTCCGGGTGGCCGACGAGGCCGGGGTGCGGACCTCGGTGGAACTCATCGACGAGCGGCCCGCGCAGGCACTCCTCGACGCCGCGGCACGCCACGCGGCCAGGGTCATCGTGGTGGGTACGTGGGGCGAGAGCCCGGTGCGCGGAGCGCTGCCGGGCTCCACCCCGCACAAGCTGCCGCACCTGTCGAGCGTGCCGGTGCTGTGCGTGCCGGCGGCCGGGTCATGAGGAGCCGGCGCCTCGCCCGGTGTGCGGTGTGAAGACGTACAGGCCGAGGATGTCGGGCACCGGGACGACGCCGGGGCCGCCCTCCCGGACCCAGGAGACGACGTCCTCGGTGGCCGCCGGGTCGTTGACCAGGCCCAGCCACACCGGGCGGCCTCCGGCTGCCCGGCCCGCGGCGGACGGCTGGACGACGATGACGTTGGCCTGGTCGCAGACGTCGAGGCAGTCGGAGACGCGCACCGGCGCCGCCTCGCGCAGGCGCTCGGTCTGGGCGGCGTGATCGACGCCTCTGATCTTGCGGGTGCCGCAGCAGCAGTCCCGGCAGACGACGATGCGGCAGGGAACCCCCGCGTCCGGCGTCGCGGACATGTCGCGCCCTCCCTCTGTGCGTGTGGTGATGATCATGTCACGCGGGCGCCCGGACCCCGCGGGTCAGGTCCCCTCCCCGAGCGGGTTGGGCAGCGGCCGGTAGCGGGCGTCGGCGCCGTCCGCGCCCGTCCAGCGCAGCAGCAGGTTGGTCTTGGCGGGCAGGGTCGGTGAGGTGAGCAGGGCGGGGATCTCGGGGAGAGCGTGACGGGCGAGTTCGCGGCGCGCGGCGGGCCAGGGGTCGAAGCCGGGGTGGCGTTCGGCGAGGGCGCCGGCGATCTCCAGCAGGTGGTTGACGACCAGGCAGTACACGAGCCGCTCCCAGCCGGCCTGCCGGGACACGTCCGGCAGCAGCTTCACGCCCTCGGCGTCCCGGTACAGCGCCTGCACCGGCAGACCGTCGGCGTCCACCGCGACCAGGGTGTTCTGGAGGTGAGCCTCGATGACGACACCGTGCTCGGCGAACGCCGTCAGGGCCGGGGGCACCACCTGCGCCAGGTACGCCGCCCACCAGGCCCCGGGGTCGGGGGCCCGGTCGAGCGGACTGCCGTCGAAGCCCTCGACGAGACCGGCGGCGAGCAGCGGGGTCGCGCCGGGCAGGAGACGGCCGCCGAAGCCGTCGCGGACGAGGACGGCCAGGGCCTCGAAGGCGAAGCCGGCGGTGCGGTATCCGCGGTCGCCGAGCCATGCCGGGGGCCCGTCGAACGTCTCGAAGGCGGAGCGGACGGTGGCGTCGGTCCGGCGCAGGGCGAGCAGGTCGTGGCGCCACAGGCGGCGGATGTCGTTGGTGATGCGCACGTCCAGGCTGAACTTCAGGAACAGGTCGTGCTCGGGCGTGTAGAGGGTGCGGATCGCGGCCGTGGGCCAGGTGTCGAAGGCGGTCGTGCCGAGCCGGACGAGCCTGCCGTCGGCGAAGGCGGCGGCGAGCTCCGGACCGGCCAGGTCCAGCTGCCAGGGGTGGGCCGGGAGCAGGCGGTAGCCGGGCGGGGCCGTGCCGAGGGCGTCGAGGGCGGAGGTGTCCCCCTCCTCGACGACGGCGTCCTCCCGCAGGCCGAGCAGGGCCACCGGGAAGTGGGCGTACGCCTCGGGCGCGTACGGCAGCCACCCGGCGGCGGGGCCGCCGCCGCGCGCCTTGGGGGCGGGGTGGTGGGTGTGCCCGGTCAGGAGGGACTGCTCGGAGCGCAGGTAGAGGTCGCCGGGCGGGGTGGCCCGGGCCCGGGCGGCGAGCAGGGCGGCCACGGCGTCGCGGCTGTCGAGCATCTCGGCGGGCAGTTCGTGGTTGGACATCCCGGTGTGCCGGCGCAGTTCCTCGGCGACGATCTTGACCAGCTCGGTGTGGCCGAGGCGGTGCCAGGCGCCCGCCGCCCACATCTCCGGTTCGGCGGGCCGCCGTGTCCCGCGCACCCGCAGGAGGCGGTCCCCGCCGGGCAGCCGGTAGACGCGGTGTTCGCCCTCCCGGCGCACCGGCCGGGCCACCTCCCGCAGCAGGCAGTTCAGCAGGGGCACGGCGGCACAGGCGTCGGCGAGGGCGCCGACGGCCGCGCTTTCGCCGTGGGCGCAGTCGCCGTGGGCCGAGTCGTCGTCGGCGGGCGGGGGCATGAGGTCCACGCGTTCCACTCGTCCCTACGGTCCTTCCAGCGTTCCGGGCGGAGATGATCAGTATGTCGGTCGTCGCCATTCCGCTGTGACGCCCCTATTCGTACCCGAGGAGCCCTCCCGTGCACCGTCCCCCCACCGCCGAGACCGAGGTCGCCGACGAGCTGTCCGTCGTACGGCCCGGCCTGCTGCCGCGGTACGAGGCCGAACTGCCCGGCGCCCGGGCGGCCGTGCTGTCCCGGCTGTGGCGCGGTCTCGCCCATGATCCGCTGCCCTGGATCACCCGCGGGGAGCGGTCGGGGGACGGGCTGACACTGTTCCTGCCGGACGGTCGCCGGTTGCACGGCCCCCGGCCGGACCCGTACGCGACCGGCGCCCACGTCACCGCCGTACGGCTCGACCGGACGGCGTACGAGGATCCGGCGCGGCTGATGACGGACCTCGCCGTACCGCACTCCGCTTCCTTCGCCGCCGAACTCGGGCACAGCGTGGCCTCGTTGGCGCTGTCGCGGGCCGGGCAGGAGGGCGGCGGGGACGACTGGCCCGAGAGCGACTGGGAGTGGGAGCAGCGGATCGTCGACGGGCATCCGTTCCACCCGACCTGCCGGTCCCGGCCCGGTTTCTCGGTGGCCGAGCAACTCGCCTACGGGCCCGAGCACCGGCCCGTCGTGGAGCTCGGGCTGGTGCCGGTCCGGGCCGAGGAGTGCCTGGTGACGGGCGTGTGGCCGGGCGAACTGCGGGACGGGGGGCGGGTGGTGCTGCCGGTGCATCCGTGGCAGGCGGCGCACGTGCTGAAGCGGACCTGCGAGGAGCGGCGCCCCGCGCATCCGCTGATGTCCCTGCGGACGCTCGCCCTGCCCGGCGGGCCGCAGGTGAAGACCTCGCTGAGCGCCCGGCTGACGTCCTCGGTGCGGGACATCTCCCTGCCCTCGGTGGCCGCGTCGGCGGTGCTGTCGGATTTCGCCGGGACACCGGCGGCGCGCACGGACGGCCTGCTGCACGTCATCCGCACCCTGGGCGCGGCGGCGGCCGGCTCCCCCGACTTCGCGGCCGTCCTGCGGGAGTCGCCGCAGACGTACGCGGGCAGCGGCGAGCGGGTCCTGCCGGTGGCGGCGCTCGCCACCACCGACCTCTCCCGATCACCCGCCTGGCTGGCCGGTTTCGCACGGCTCGCCCTCACGGTCGGGCTGCGGCTGCTGGAGCTGGGCGTGGCCCTGGAGGCGCACGGCCAGAACCTCCTGGTGGTCCTCTCCGCGGCGGGTGATCCGCTGCGGCTCGTCTACCGCGACCTGGCCGACATCCGCGTCAGCCCGGCCCGCCTCGCCCGGCACGGCATCACGATGCCCGAACTGCCCGCCCGCATGGTCACGGACGACGAACGCGCGCTCCGCCGCAAGCTGTTCGGCTCGCTGGTGGCGGGCGCGCTGGCCGGCACGGCCGGATCGGGCGCGGTGCTGGGAGCGGCCCTGGAGACGGCGGTGCGGGATCTGCCGCGCAGCACCGATCTCGCGGCCCTGTGCGCGGATCCGCTGCCCACGAAGGCGCTGACGCTGATGCGGCTCTCACCCCGCAGCCCCGGGGACCAGTGGGCGGAACTCCCCAATCCGCTGCACTGACCTTCGTTTTGGAGCCGGAGCGGGGTGATCAATAGGATCCGGCGATGATCACAAGAACACGGCTGGCGGCAGGGGTCTGTGCCCTGCTCGCCGCGCTGACGGCCGGGCTCGCCTTCCCGGCCGGGGCGGCCGCCGGTGAACCCACGGGCCAGGACGCCCCCAAGGTCGATCTCGTCCTCGATGTGAGCGGCTCGATGCGGGCCCGGGACATCGACGGGCAGTCGCGGATGGCCGCAGCGAAGCAGGCGTTCGACGAAGTGCTCGACGCGACGCCCGAGGAGGTCGAACTCGGCATCCGCACGCTCGGCGCGAACTACCCGGGAGACGACCGGAAGAGGGGCTGCGAGGACACCGCGCAGCTCTACCCGGTCGGTCCGCTCGACCGCACGGAGGCCAAGACGGCCGTCGCCACGCTCCGCCCGACGGGCTGGACGCCGATCGGTCCGGCCCTGCTGAAGGCGGCCGGTGACCTGGACGGCGGCAACGGTTCCAAGCGCATCGTGCTCATCAGCGACGGCGAGGACACCTGCGCCCCGCTCGACCCGTGCGAGGTGGCCCGGGAGATCGCGGCGAAGGGCATCGGCCTGACCATCGACACGCTGGGCCTGGTGCCGACCGCCAAGCTGAGCCGGCAGCTGAGCTGCATCGCGGAGGCCACCGGCGGTACGTACACCTCGATCGAGCACCAGGACCAACTCACCGACCGTGTCAACCAGTTGGTGGACCGGGCGGCCGATCCGGTGGTGACGCCGGTGCCGGCGCGGGGTGCCGACCGGTGCGTCGGGGCGCCGACGCTGAAGTCGGGCCTGTACACCGACCGCGAGGAGTTCGGGCAGCAGCGCTGGTACCGGGTGGCCGTGCGGCCGGGTCAGGAGCTGCGCGCCTCGGTGAGCGTCGCCGCGGACCGTGCGGTGAGCCCCGGCTACGGCGTTCTGCTGCGGGCCGTGACGTCGAAGGGCCGCGAGATCGTGCGCGGCGAGGCGGCGGGCACCGGCCGTACGGACGTCATCTCGACGGGTCTGCGCTACCCGAAGGCCGAGAGCGACGACGAGGACGCCCCCGCCGAGGCGGTCTGCCTCGCCGTCGCGCACTCCTTCTCGGCGGCCCCGGGTGTGAAGACCACGCCCGGTCTGCCGCTGGAGCTGACGGTGGACGTCGTGGACGCCCCGAGCCAGGCGGGCGATGTGGCCGCCTTCGGCCTCGGCCGCGGCTGGTGGCTGCTCGGTGTGCTGATCCTCGCCGGCTTCCTCGCCGGTCTCGTCTGGGGCTGGCTGTCGCGCTGGCGGGTCGCGGTCTGGAGGACCAACTGATGCGGATGGTACGAGTGTTGAGTGCGGCGTTGCTGACCCTCGGGGTGGCGGTCGCCCCGGCGGCGGCCGACGCCTCGCCGAGCCCGTCGCAGGACGGCGCAGCGGCCCCCACACGGGCCGGCACGTCGTTCCGTACGGCGACGGAGATCGAGCAGGGGCAGTCGGCCACGGCCGGCGGTTCCACGGGCGACTACCTGTACTGGTCGTTCCCCGCCGACACCGGACAGCGTCCCACGGTCGAGGCGACGGTGAAGCTGCCGCAGACCCACGGCTCCCAGACCTGGCAGCTCGACGTGTACGACGGTCTGCGCCGCCGTCAGGCCTGCCAGTACGGGGCGCAGACGCGCACCGCGGCGGCGGGCACGTCCTCCGTGGAGCTGGCCTGCGTCCTGCGCACGGTCCGCGCCTGGTCGGAGCCGTGGGCGAACGACCCGCTGCCGGGCACGTACTACGTGCGGCTGACGGCCACCGGTGTCGCCACCGCCGACCTCGGTCTCCCGGTCGGCAGTGAGGTGCGGGTGGACTCCAAGGACATCGGCGGCTCCGCGGCGGTGGACGGCTCGCTCGCCGAGCCGCTGGTGCCGGGGGCCGCCACGAAGCCCGGGCGGGAGCGGGGGGACGCGGCGGTGCTGGCCGGTCTCGAACCCGAGGACGGCTGGGCGTCCGGCTGGTGGTCTGACCGGTGGGTGTGGACCGCGGCCGGCGGGATCCTCGCCGCGCTGGCGGGTGTCGGCGGGTACGCGCTGACGCGCGGGACGGGGCGGCCGTCCCGGGTGCCGCCGAGCGCCTGACGGGCCCTCACTCGATCGGCCTTCGGTTCGACCGGCCTCACCTGATCCGCCTGCGGTCCGGCCGACCTCACCCGATCCGCCTTCACTCCGACCGGCCTAGTCTGATCCGTCTTCGCTCCGACCGGCCAGCCTGATCCGCCTTCACTCCGACCGGATCTCACCCGATCCGCCTTCGGTCCGACCGGCCTAGTCTGATCCGTCTTCGCTCCGACCGGCCAGCCTGATCCGCCTTCGGCCCGGCCGACCCCACCCGATCCGCCTTCGGTCCGACCGGCCTAGTCTGATCCGTCTTCGCTCCGACCGGGCAGCCTGATCCGCCTTCACTCCGACCGGATCTCACCCGATCCGCCTTCACTCCGACCAGCCTGGCTCATCAACCCGCGGAAGGCCCGCCACCGGCGGGCCTTCCGTCATGCCTCGCGCAGCGCCTTGGCGACGGGGCCGTCGCCGCTCACCGCCACCCGGCCCTCCCGCACGGCGTGGCGGAGGCTCAGCTCACCGCGGGCGACGGCCGTGCACGTGGCGGTGTCCAGGAGGAGTCGCGTGTCCGGCTCGCGGGGTGCGGGCCCGTCGCCGTACAGGGGCCCCTCCTCGGCGCCGGTGTACAGATGGAACAGGCCTTCCTCCAGGCGGACTTCGACGAGACCCGCACCGTCCAGCAGGCGCAGCAGGGGCAGGGCGAACCAGTGCGCCCGCACCGCGTCCGTCGGCCGGCGCTGCCCGAGCTCCGCCTGGCCCCACTCCCCCAGCGCCTGCAACACGGGAAGCAACTCCCTCCCGCGCGGGGTGACTTCGTACACGTACGCCGCACCGGGCGGCGGCAGCCGGCGCCGGGTCGCGAGGCCGTCGCGCTCCATGTCCTTCAGGCGCGAGGCGAGTACGTCCGTGCTGACGCCGGGCAGATCCGCGTGCAGGTCGGTGTAGCGACGGGGACCGGCGAGGAGCTCCCGGACGATCAGCAGGGTCCAGCGGTCGCCGACCAGGTCGAGGGCGCGGGCGGCGGAGCAGTACTGGTCGTAGCTTCGGCGAGGTGGCATGCGACGCAGTCTAGACAACTTGTTGGACTTTCCAAGCGGCTACTTGGTAAAACCAAGCACCACCAGTCGCCAGAGGGGAAGCAGCGCATGGAGTTCCGGCAGTCGAGCAAGCTGAGCGAGGTCTGTTACGAGATCCGCGGCCCGGTGATAGAGCACGCCGACGCGCTGGAGGAGGCGGGCCACAGCGTGCTGCGCCTGAACACCGGCAACCCGGCGCTCTTCGGGTTCGAGGCGCCGGAGGAGATCCTCCAGGACATGATCCGGATCCTGCCGCAGGCGCACGGCTACACCGACTCGCGCGGCATCCTCTCCGCCCGCCGCGCGGTCGCCCAGCGCTACCAGACCCTCGGCCTGGAGGTCGGCGTCGACGACGTCTTCCTCGGCAACGGCGTCTCGGAGCTGGTGTCGATGGCCGTGCAGGCGCTCGTCGAGGACGGCGACGAGGTCCTCGTCCCCGCCCCCGACTTCCCCCTCTGGACGGCGGTGACGACCCTCGCGGGCGGCAAGGCGGTCCACTACCTGTGCGACGAGCAGGCCGACTGGTACCCCGACCTCGACGACATGGCGTCGAAGATCACAGACCGGACGAAGGCGGTCGTGATCATCAACCCGAACAACCCCACCGGCGCGGTCTACCCGAAGGAGATCGTCGAGGGCATCCTCGACCTCGCCCGGCGGCACGGCCTCATGGTCTTCGCCGACGAGATCTACGACCAGATCCTCTACGACGACGCCGTGCACCACTCGGCCGCCGCCCTCGCCCCCGACCTGGTGGTCCTCACCTTCTGCGGCCTGTCCAAGACCTACCGCGTCGCGGGCTTCCGCTCCGGCTGGCTGGTGGTCACGGGCCCGAGGCAGCACGCGAAGGACTACCTGGAGGGCCTCACCATGCTGGCCTCCATGCGGCTGTGCGCCAACGCGCCCGCCCAGTACGCCATCCAGGCCGCGCTCGGCGGCCGGCAGTCCATCCGCGAGCTGACCGCACCCGGCGGTCGGCTGCTGGAGCAGCGGGACGTGGCGTGGCGGATGCTCAACGAGATCCCCGGCGTGACCTGCGTGAAGCCCAAGGGCGCGCTGTACGCCTTCCCGCGGCTCGACCCCAAGGTGCACAAGATCCACGACGACGAGCGGTTCGTCCTGGACCTGCTGCTGCGGGAGAAGATCCAGGTGGTCCAGGGCACGGGCTTCAACTGGCCGGCCCCGGACCACTTCCGCATCCTGACCCTGCCGCACGCGGACGATCTGGAGGCGGCGATCGGCCGGATCGGGCGGTTCCTCGGCGGGTACCGGCAGTAGGGGGCCGGGTGGTGACCGGCGCGGTTGTCAGTGGCGGGTCGTAGCCTTCGAGCAGGTGGGGCCCGTGGCCCCGGGGCCTGTCCGAGGCCGGAGAGGAGCACGCCGTGACCCGACCGCCGACCGCCGCGCAGCGGCGTGTCATCGACGCAGCCGACCCCGTCACCGGGCGCCTGAGGGGCACGGAGTCGCAGCTCACGGCACTGGCGAAGCGGGGCCTCGCCTTCCGTCACCCCCGGCCGCCGCACGACCACTTCCTGACCCCGGAGGGGCACCGGGTGCGGCAGGGCATCACCAGGGCCCCCGAGCCCACCGGAGAGACCCCCGCACCGACGGGCGTGTTCGCCGCGCGCGTCGGCGGTGAGGAGGGCGCGACCGAGGCCGGGCCCGCCCGGCGCCGCGAGGTGCACAGCGCCTGGCAGGGGCTGCTGGAGCTGCGCCGCATGACCAACCCGGACCAGGCCGTGGACCGGCCGTGCGGCTGGGAGCGTGCGCATCTGGCGCAGGCCGCCGCGCTGGCCCTGGAGGCCTCCGGGCACCGCCCTGCGGGGCAGCGGGGCGGGGGGTACCGCGTGCGGGAGACGCCGCAGCCGGAGGCCGTCGCCGTGCACGAGGTGGACGGCGAGGCGCTGCGGGCCTGCGCGGCCACCCTGGAAGGCGCGGGCTGGCAGGTGAGCGAGCATCGTGAGCCGCGCACCGGGGGCCGGTATCTGCTGGCTTCTCCGCGCCGGGCGTGATGGGCATGCCAAGATCGGTGGATCGTCGGGCAGGGCACGAGTATCCGAAGGGGAAGCCGTGAGCGAGCCGTTTTCCGTCCCTGTGACCGTCCGTGGATACGAGACGGACGTGCAGGGGCATCTCAACCAGGCGGTCTACCTGAACTACGCGGAGCATGCCCGCTGGTCGCTGCTCCGGGCCGCGGGGATCAGCCAGTCCGCGCTCATCGGCAGCGGCGTGGGCCCGGTCGCCCTGGAGACGACCATCCGCTACAAACGCGAGCTGCTCGCGGGTGACGAGGCCGAGGTGACCTGCGCCTTCGAGTGGGGCGGCGGCAAGACGTTCCGGATCGAGCAGGCCGTTCTGAAGGCCGACGGCACGGTGGCCGCCGAGATCACGGCGGTCGGCGGGATCCTGGACCTCGAGAAGCGCAAGCTGGTCGCCGATCCCGCCGGTGTCTTCAGGAAGCTGGCGGCTGATCCGGGGATGTTCGGGCTGTAGGCGGCGTCCCGGCAGATCGTCATGTCCACCGTGAGGGCGGCGAGTTTCGGACAGGGCGGTCTGCTCGGTCCGGAGCACGAGCAGGGCGATGTCCCCGTTGGAGGGTTTGACGCAGCTCTCGCTGCCGGCCGCCGCGGACCCGGCCCATGCCGCCGGCGCCGGGCCGGACCGAGCCGAGCCGAGCCGGACCGAGCCGAGCCAGGCCGGACCGAGCCGAGCCGAGCCGGACCGAGCCGGGCCGGGCCGGACCGAGCCGAGCCGAGCCGGACCGAGCCGGGCCGGACCGAGCCGAGCCGAGCCGGACCGAGCCGGGCCGAGCCGAGCCGAGCCGAGCCGAGCCGGGCCGAGCCGAGCCGAGCCGAGCCGGGCCGCGAGGCGGTACCCGGCGACCGCGGGCGGATCGTCCGCCCGCAACGGCTGGAACACCTCGGCCGCGTGGTTCATCGGGCGGTCTTCCCCTCGTCCCCTGACCCCCCGGTCAACATCGGTTGACCGGGGCAGAAGCCCGAGCGGAGTCCGGTGGGCTCAGGGCGCGGCCGGGGTCCGGGGAGCGCCCGTGAGTTCCCCGCCCGCCTCCATCGGGTGGGTCACCTCGTGGGCGTCCCGGCCGCCCCCGCCCAGGTGGTTGAAGACCAGGTTGAGCAGCACGGCCGCCACACAGCCCGTCGAGATGCCCGAGTCCAGGACGATCCGGGCCGTCTCCGGGAAGGAGTGGTAGAACTCCGGGGCCGTGATGGGGATGATGCCGACGGCCAGGGAGACCGCCACGATCAGGACGTTGTCGTCCTTGTCCAGGGCGGCCCGGACCAGGGTCTGGATGCCGCTGGCGGCGACCGAGCCGAACAGGACCACGCCCGCCCCGCCGAGCACCGGGCGGGGTACGACGGCGATCAGCGAGGCCGCCATCGGGCACAGGCCCATCAGCACCAGGAACCCGCCGCCGGCGGCGACGACGTACCGGCTGCGGATCTTCGTCATGGCGACCAGGCCGATGTTCTGTGCGAAGGCGCTGCACATGAAGCCGTTGAAGAGGGGGCTGATCGCGGAGCCGAGGGTGTCGGCGCGCAGGCCGGCCGCGATGGTCCTCTCGTCGGCGGGGCGGTCGACGATCTCGCCCAGCGCCAGCATGTCGGCGGTCGACTCGGTCATCGACACCACCATCACCACGCACATCGAGATGATCGCGGCGAGCTGGAACTGCGGGGCGCCGAAGTGGAAGGGGGTCGGGAAGCCGATGACGGCCGCGTCCGTGACGGGACCGAAGTCCGTGGCTCCGAACGGGATCGCGATCAGCGTGCCGATCACCAGACCGAGCAGCACGGCGATCTGTTTGACGAAGCCGGTGGTGAAGCGGCGCAGGAGCAGCACGATCAGCAGCGTGACGGCGGCCAGCCCCAGGTTGGTCGCCGAACCGTAGTCGTGTGCGGCCGGGTTCGCGCCCTGCGCCCAGCCGAAGGCGACCGGGAGCAGCGATATGCCGATCAGGGTGATGACCGTGCCGGTGACCACGGGCGGGAAGAAGCGGACCGCCTTGCAGAAGACGGGGGCGGTGAGGAAGCCCAGGAGTCCGGCGACGATGACCGCGCCGAAGATGATCGGCAGGGCGTCGGACTTGTCCTCGGTGGAGGCGACGATCGCGGTCATCGGGGCGACACCGGCGAAGGTGACGCCGTTGACGAACGGCAGCCGGGCGCCGATCTTCCAGATGCCGAGGGTCTGCAGGAAGGTGGCGAGGCCGGCGGTGAACAGGCAGGCGCCGGTGAGGAAGGTCAGGTCGGTGGCGGTGAGGCCGATGGCCGCGCCGACGATCAGGGGCGGGGCGACGACGCCCGCGTACATGGCGGCCACGTGTTGCAGGCCGGTCGTCGCCATGTTGAGCGCGGGGAGTTTCTCGTCAACGGGGTGGTCGGCCACGGCGGCGTCCCTCCGGTCGGTTACACGGCTGAGCCCGAGGGCCACCGTGGGTGTCAGGGAGGTGGTGCGGGTGGGCTGGGGGTGCCTCCCTGCTCGAGCGGAGTCGAGAGCTCGGGGGAGGGACCGGACGCGCGGCGGACGGTAGTGACCGTTCCGGGGCGCGCGTGCACGCGCGCCCCGGAGACGACCGCCGTGGTCCCCGCTCGGGTCCACGGCCGCCGGCCGGGAGCCGTCCCTCCCGGCCGGAGTATCCGGGTGGTCAGGCCTCGGCGGCGATCCGCGCCAGGCGCTGTGCCTCGTCCCGCGTGGCGCGGGCGATGGCGTCCTCGTCGGCCGTGAGCAGCCGCCCGTCCTCGACGATCTGCCGGCCGTCCACGAAGGAGGCGGTGACGGGGGCGGCGGCGCCGAAGACCAGCGCGGTCACCGGGTCGGCGATGGAGGCGTGGGCGAGCGTGTCCAGCTTCCACAGCACCAGGTCGGCGAGCTTGCCGGGTTCCAGGGAGCCGGTCTCCGCGGCCCGGCCCAGGACCTGGGCGCCGCCGTAGGTGCCCAGGCGCAGCGCCTGACGGGCGTTCAGGGCGGTCTCCTTGTGTGCGCCGAGGCGGTTGACGAGGAGGGCGTTGCGCAGCTCGGTGTGGAGTTCACCGGACTCGTTGGAGGCGGTGCCGTCGACGCCGAGGCCGACGGGGACACCGGCCGCGAGCATGTCGGGGACGCGGGCGATACCGGCGGCGAGTCGGGCGTTGGAGGAGGGGCAGTGCGCGACGCCGGTCCCGGTGCGGGCGAAGGCGGCGATGTCGGAGTCGTTCATGTGGACGCAGTGCGCCATCCACACGTCCTCGCCGAGCCAGCCGGTGGACTCGAAGTAGTCGGTCGGGCCCATGCCGAACAGTTCGTGGCAGAACTTCTCCTCCTCCACGGTCTCCGAGCCGTGGGTGTGGAGCCGTACACCGAGGCGGCGGGCCAATTGGGCTCCGTCGCGCATCAGTTCGGTGGAGACGGAGAAGGGCGAGCAGGGCGCGACGGCGACCTGGGTCATGGCGTCGAAGGAGGGATCGTGGTGCCGGCGCACGGTCTCCTCGGTGGCGGCGAGCGCGCCGTCGAGGCTCTCCACGGCGAAGTCCGGGGGCAGGCCGCCGTCCTTCTCGCTGCGGTCCATGGAGCCGCGGGCGAGGGTGAAGCGGACGCCCATGTCGCGGGCGGCGCCGATGATCGCGCCGGACAGGTCGCCGGAGCCGTGCGGGAAGACGTAGTGATGGTCCATGGCGGTGGTGACGCCGCCGCGGGCCATCATCGCGAGGGAGCCCTGGGCCGCCGCGCGGACCATCGGTTCGTCGATGCGCGCCCACGTGGGGTACAGCGCGACGAGCCAGTCGAAGAGGTTGTGATCGGTGGCCAGGCCGCGGGTGATCCACTGGTAGAAGTGGTGGTGGGTGTTGATCAGGCCGGGGGTCACGAGGTGACCGGCGGCGTCGATGCGGCGGGCCACGTCCTCCAGGCCCTCGGGGGCGGGGCCCGCGCCGAGGGATTCGATGCGGTTGCCGGCGATGACGACGTGCCCGGAGGCGTACTCGGTGTCGTGTCCGTCGACGGTCGCGATCGCGCAGTTCTCGATGACGATGCGCCGGTCTGCTGCCATGGTTCGTCCTTTGCGCTGAGGTGGAGGGGGCACGGCAGGACCCTGGGAGTTTTGAGTGCCGTGGCCGGGAGGGGGTTCCCCGGCCACGGGTGCCGAAAGAGGGGAACGTCAGAGGTTGGTGAGGTCCACGGGGATCCGCGCCTCGCAGCCGTCCCTGAGGATCGTCGCCTCGATCAGGCCGTAGGGGCGGTCGGCGGCGTAGTACACCTCGTTGTCGTTCTTCAGCCCGAACGGCTCCAGGTCCACCAGGAAGTGGTGCTTGTTCGGGAGGGAGAAGCGGACCTCGTCGATCTCACTGCGGTGGTTGATGATCCGCGAACCCATCTGGTACAGCGTCTGCTGCAGCGACAGCGAGTAGGTCTCGGCGAAGGCCTGGAGCATGTGCTTGCGCACCTGCTCGTAGGACTTCTCCCAGTGGGGCATGCGCTGCTCGTCGTCGGTCCAGTTGAACCGCCAGCGGCCGGATACCTCGGTGGCCAGGATGCGGTCGTAGGCCTCCTTCAGCGTCGTGTACTTGTCCTTGACGTAGCCCCAGAACTCGGAGTTGGTCGAGTTCATCACGACGAGGTCCTTCAGGCCCGAGACGACCTCCCACCGCTCACCGTCGTAGGTGATCTGCGTCAGCCGCGTCTCCTGGCCTGTGCGGACGAAGGAGTGCTTGACCTCGTCGGCGCCGATGAACCGCGAGTTGGCGTCTGAGGCCTCGATCCGCTCCCAGGCGTACTCCTCGATGCGGATCCGGGCCCGGTGGATCGGCTCCTGGCTGGTGACGAAGTGCCGGGCGAGGTGGATGCCGAACTGCTCGGCGGACTCGATGCCGTGCTCCTTGGCGAACGCGTACACCGTGTTCTTGGTGGTGTCGGTCGGCAGGACGTGGGCGTTCGAGCCGGAGTAGTGGACCTCGTCCATGTCGCCGCTCAGTGCGACGGAGACGTTCAGGTCCTTGATGTGGTGGGTGGCGCCGTCCCGCGTGATCTTGACGACTCGGTTCTCGGCCTTGCCGTACTGGTTCTGTCCAAGAATCGTGGGCATCTCTAGCTAGCTCCCTCGGTATACGGAGTAGCCGAACGGGTTGAGCAGCAGCGGTACGTGGTAGTGCTCACCGGGCTCTACGGCGAAGGTGATCGCCACCTCGGGAAAGAACGCACCGCTGTCCCGATTCGCGGGGGCGTCCTGCTGCGCATCGGCTTGCTTCTTCTCGAAGTACGGCTCGACCGCGAAGTCGAGCCGTACGTGGGTGGTGCCCTCCGGCAGCGCCGGCAGGTCCTTGCACCGCCCGTCCGCGTCGGTCGCGGAGCCGCCGAGCGCCTGCCAGTCCGCGGTCCGGCCGGTGCGGGCGCAGACGTGGACGGCGACGCCGCCGGCGGGGCGGCCGAGGCTGGTGTCCAGGATGTGCGTGGACACGGACGCGGTGGCGGAGGTGCTCATGCTGCTGTCAGTCCTCTTCGACGAGTCGGGCCAGACGGATGCGGTTGATCTTCCCCAGTTCACTGCGGACGATCTCCCGCTCCCGCTCCGGCGTGTTGCCGATCCGTTCCCTGACCGCGTCGCGCATCTGCTCGCCGGTGCGGCCGGTGGCGCAGATCAGGAAGACATGACCGAACTTCTCCTGGTAGGCGAGGTTCAGCTCCAGCATCTCCGCCTTGAGCGCGTCGGGGGCGCCGGCCATACCGCGCTGCTCCCGTGCCGAGGTGGGGTCACCGGGCTCGGGTCGGCCGATGGGCGGGTGGCCGGCCATCGCCTCGTCGAGGTCGGCGGCCGTCAGCTCCGCCATGGCGGCGTCGCTGGCGGCGTACAGGTCCTCGCCGGTGGCGTATGGGCGGGCGGCCAGCACCCGCTTCGCCCACGCCGTGGAGGCGCACGCCTCGTGGAGTGCGGCGAGCGCCGCGTGCTCCTCGAGCGTGTTGAAGCGGGCCAGGCCCGGCGGCGTGGAAGTGGACGTCACGGGAGCCTCCGTGGCCGGTTGCGGCCTTCGTGCTGAACGGGCGTGCCGATAGCTAACGCCCTTCCGCGACAGCACGTCAACAGTTTGTTGAAAATTCGGGGGCGCGAAACCCGACGGCGCCGCGCGGGTCCGGTCAGGCCCCCTTTTCCCGGTTGAGGTAGTTGTAGACGGTGAAGCGGCTGACGCCGAGGGCGCTCGCCACGGTCTCCACCCCGTGCCGTACGGAGAAGGCGCCGCGCGCCTCGAGTATCCGTACGACCTCCTGCTTGGCCCTGCGGTCCAGGTCGGCCAGCGGCATGCCCTTGCGGCGCTCCATGGCGGCCAGGATGTGATCGAGGGAGTCCGCGAGCTGTGGCAGGCGTACGGCGACGGCGTCCCGGCCCTCCCAGGCGAGGACGACGTCGTCGGGGCCGGCCTCGTCGGGCGGGATCATCTCGCCGCCCATGGCGTCGACCAGGGGCTTGACGGCCGCGATGAACGGCTCGTCCCCGCCGCTCACGCCTCGCCCTCCCCGACCACGTTGACCTGGAGCGAGACCCGGGTGGCGCCGGCCTCCAGCGCCTTGCGGAGCAGGGCGTCCACGGCGGTGAGCACCGCGTCGGAGCCACCCTCCGCGGTGTTGCCGAACGGGCCCACGTCCACGGCGTCCAGCTCGGCGGCCTCCACGACCTCACGGGCCACCACCGCGTGCGCGGGCGCCTCGTCCAGGTCGAACGGCTCGGTCGTGAACTCCACTCTCAGTCGCACGCCCTCAACCTAACGCGCGGGGCGGGCTTTCCGGCAGCCCCTCTTGACAGCCTTCGCACCTCAGGGCAATCTTCCGTTAAGCAGAAGTAAGATTCCACAATACGGAATAAGCACCATGGGATTCCGCGCCATGGAAGACACGGAAGGGAGCGCCGCCCCGATGGGATTCGCAGACCAGCGCTTCAACGTCAACCTGTCGATCCTCTTCACGGAGCTCCCCCTCCTGGAGCGTCCCGCAGCCGCCGCCGCGGCGGGCTTCAGCGCGGTCGAGCTGTGGTGGCCCTGGGTCGACACCCCCGTCCCCGAGCGGTCCGAGCTCGACGCCCTCAAGCGCGCGATCGAGGACGCCGGCGTCCGGCTCACCGGCCTGAACTTCTACGCCGGCCGGCTCCCGGGCCCGGACCGCGGCGCCCTGTCGGTCCCCGGGGAGGAGTCGGACCGGTTCCGCGCCAACATCGACGTGGCCGCGGACTTCGCCGCCTCCCTGCGCTGCACGGCGCTCAACGCGCTGTACGGCAACCGCGTCGAGGGCGTGGACCCGGCGGAGCAGGACGCGCTGGCCCTGGAGAACCTGGCCCTCGCGGCCCGGGCCGCCGACCGGATCGGCGCCGTCCTGCTGATCGAGGCACTGAACCGGCCCGAGTCCCCGCTCTACCCGCTGGTGTCGGCCCCGGCGGCCGTGGCCGTCGTCGACCGGGTCAACGAGGCGACGGGGCTGGGCAACGCCCGCTTCCTCATGGACCTCTACCACCTGTCCATGAACGGCGAGGACCTCCCGTCGGTGATCGACCGCTTCGCGTCGAGGACGGGCCATGTGCAGATCGCCGACAACCCGGGCCGCGGCGCCCCGGGGACGGGCTCGCTGCCCTTCGAAGACCTCCTCGACCAGCTGAACAAGGCGGGGTACGACGGCTGGGTCGGCCTCGAGTACAAGCCGGGCGACCGCCCGAGCGCCGAGGCCTTCGACTGGCTGCCCCGCTGACCCCCGCACCGAAAGGCACTTCACCATGAGCACTCTTCCCACCATCGCGTGGATCGGCCTCGGCATCATGGGCTCCCCCATGTCCGAGAACCTGATCAAGGCGGGTTACCGGGTCACCGGTCACACCCTGGAGCGGGACAAGCTGGACCGCCTGGCCGCCGCCGGCGGCACGGCCGCCGGCTCCGTCGCCGAGGCCGTGAAGGACGCCGACGTCGTCATCACGATGGTCCCGGCCTCCCCACAGGTCGAGGCCATCGCCTACGGCCCGGACGGCATCCTGGAGAACGCGAGGTCCGGCGCACTGCTGATCGACATGTCCTCGATCACGCCACAGACCTCGGTCGACCTGGCGAAGGCGGCGAAGGACAAGGGCATCCGCGTCCTGGACGCCCCGGTGTCCGGCGGTGAGGCCGGTGCCATCGAGGCCGTACTGTCGATCATGGTCGGCGGTGAGCAGGCCGACTTCGACGCCGCGAAGCCGATCCTCGACGCGCTCGGCAAGACCATCGTGCTGTGCGGTCCGCACGGCGCGGGCCAGACCGTGAAGGCGGCCAACCAGCTGATCGTCGCCGTGAACATCCAGGCGTGCGCCGAGGCCGTGGTCTTCCTGGAGAAGTCCGGCGTGGACCTGAAGGCGGCGCTGGACGTCCTGGGCGGCGGGCTCGCCGGCTCGACCGTGCTGACCCGCAAGAAGGACAACTTCCTCGCCCGGGACTTCAAGCCGGGCTTCCGGATCGACCTGCACCACAAGGACATGGGCATCGTCACGGACGCCGCCCGCACCGTCGGCGCGGCCCTGCCGGTCGGCGCCGTGGTCGCCCAGCTGGTCGCGAGCCTGCGGGCGCAGGGCGACGGCGGCCTGGACCACTCGGCGCTGCTGCGGGCCGTGGAGCGGCTCTCCGGCGCCCGGATCTGACCCCCTTACGACCCTCGCGACCCCGGGGGTCCCACGATCCCGGGCGGCGCCGCCCCTGACACCTGTCCTGTCGCGCCCAAAGGGGCGGCGTCGCCCGGAACCAGCCCTGCCCACCGCTTCAACAAACTGTTGATGCTCCGATTGCCCGACCCTAGGCTCCACAAAGCGGAAACATCTTTCCGCTGCCCTCTCGTACGGAAGGTCACGATGTCGCAGCGCGTGCTCACCACCGAGTCCGGCGCCCCCGTCGCCGACAACCAGAACTCCGCCACCGCCGGCGTCGGCGGCCCGCTCCTGCTGCGGGACCAGCATCTGCTGGAGTAGCCGGCGCGCTTCAACCGCGAGCGCATCCCGGTGGGGGCACCTCCCACGCCCTTGAGGCAGTGGGGGAGCGTGGTGCACGCCCGCGGCTCGGGCGCGTACGGCCCGCTCGCGGTGAACGGCCACCCGGGCACCCACGAGGCACCTCGGCACACCAAGGACGACGACTTCTTCCAGGCCGGCGAGCTGTTCCGGCCGATGTCCGCCGAGGAGAAGTCCCGACTGGCCGAGAACATCGCCGGCGACCTCTCCCAGGTCTCCCGCGACGACGTGATCGAGAAGAACCTCGCGCACTTCCACGCCGCCGACCCCGAGTACGGGCGGCGCGTGGAGGAAGCGGTCCGTGCCCTGCGCGAGGGCTGAGACTCCCTGACGGTGTCCGACCGCCCGGGGTGACCCGGATGAGGGGTGATCCCCTGGGCGCGGACACCGTCAGGGCGCGGACCGCGGCGGCTGCGAGCCAGTGCGGTGGTGAAGGGCCCGGGCCAGCTTCTCGACCTGAGGGAAGCCCGCCCGGAGCCCGTCGCACCCGCCGCGGTCCTGGAGCACGGCCCCTCTCCCCCGACCCCGTCCGGCGGCGCGAACGTCCTGTCGCGCCCAGCCTCGCGCCGCCGGACGGCCAGCCTCCCCAGGGTGCGGAACCGTCCCGTTCGCAGCAGCCTGAAGGCATGGCACCCCCCACCGAGCATCCGCATGTCGTGGTCCACGCCCCCGCTCTGGACGGCTCCCGCCGGGTCACCCTGGGCGAGGAGCCGCTGGGCCTCGCCACCCACGCCGACGACGTCGCCGAGATCCTGCGCCTGGCCGACCTGTACGTCACCGACGTCGCGGAGAGCGACCTCGTCGAGTGGCAGGGCGGCGGCCCGGACGACTGGCCGGGGCTGTCGGAGCACCACGAGGCGTGAGCACGCCTACGGCACCGGTCGTACGCCCCGTGCGGAACCCTCAGATGAACCTCTCAACCCGGCCCCGGTGGCTTCAGCGGCCCCGGGGCCGGGCACATTCTCGTGGTCCTGTTCGCCGTCTGGACCGACGGCGACCTGCTGCTGCCACGCAACGTCTCCAACCTGGTGCTGCAGAACGTCACGCGCGGCCCGCCGCCACATCCGGGCCTCCGGCGCGACGACCACCTCCTGCCCGGGCGCGCCCCGAGCGACCACGACCGGCTGTCGGCCATAGCCCTGCGCGGCGAACCGGCCCTCCCCCTCCTGGTCCCCCGCTTCGCTCTGCGGGCGGGCGGGTCTGGTCCGCCGGGCCGAGGTGGGCGGCAAGAGCCTCCTCAAGCAGTCACCGCGCGGCAAGGGCGGAGGAGGCGGGGACTGAGTGTTCAGGGCCCCCTGGAGGCGGCGGAAACGCATGCGGGGCGGCCCGTCCTCCTGGACGGGCCGCCCCTTTTGCCACGCGGGCTCAGACCTTCAGCGGCTTGATCGACGTCGGCGCGTGGCCGGGCTCCGTGGCGACCTCCTCGAACTCCACGACGTTGCCGATGTCGTTGGTGGTCGACATGGCGATGTTGGTGACGCGCTCCAGGATCGCCTCGACGACGACCGGGACCCGGTACCGCGCGGCCAGCTTCTTCGCCTGCTCGAAGGCCTCGCCGAGCTCGGCGGGGTCGGTGACGCGGATCGCCTTGCAGCCCAGGCCCTCGGCGACCTTGACGTGGTCGACGCCGTAGACGCCGAGCTCCGGGGAGTTGAGGTTCTCGAACTCCAGGTTGACCTGGAAGTCGATCTCGAACGCCCGCTGCGCCTGCCGGATCAGCCCCAGGTAGGAGTTGTTCACCAGGACGTGGACGTACGGAATCCTGTGCTGCGCGCCGACGGCCAGTTCCTCCAGCATGAACTGGAAGTCGTAGTCGCCCGAGAGCGCGACGACGGACGCCTCCGGGTCGGCCTTGGCGACGCCGAGCGCGGCCGGGATGGTCCAGCCGAGCGGGCCGGCCTGGCCGCAGTTGATCCAGTGCCGGGGCCGGTAGACGTGCAGCATCTGCGCGCCGGCGATCTGCGAGAGGCCGATGGTGGAGACGTACCGGGTCTCCGGGCCGAAGGCCTTGTTCATCTCCTCGTAGACGCGCTGCGGCTTGATCGGGATGTCGTCGAAGTGCGTACGGCGCTGGAGGGTGGCCTTCTTCTCCTGTGCGGCGGCGGCCCACTGCGAGCGGTCGGGCAGCCGGCCGGCCGCCTTCAGCTCGCGGGCGACCTCGACGAACAGCCGCAGGGCCGCCTTGGCGTCGGAGGCGATGCCGTAGTCCGGGGCGAAGATCTTGCCGATCTGGGTCGGTTCGATGTCGACGTGGACGAACGTCCGGCCGGCCGTGTAGACGTCGAGCTTGCCGGTGTGGCGGTTGGCCCAGCGGTTGCCGATGCCGAGGACGAAGTCGGATTCCAGGAACGTCGCGTTGCCGTAGCGGTGCGAGGTCTGGAGGCCGACCATGCCGGCGTTGAGTTCGTGGTCGTCGGGCAGCAGGCCCCAGCCCATCAGGGTGGGCACGACGGGGGTGCCGGTCAGCTCGGCGAACTCGACGAGGAGTTCGGCGGCGTCGGCGTTGATGATGCCGCCGCCCGCGACGATCAGGGGCCGCTCGGAGGCGTTCAGCATCCCGATCGCCTTCTCGATCTGGGCGCGGGTCGCTGCGGGCTTGTAGACGGGGAGCGGCTCGTAGGTCTCCGGGTCGAACTCGATCTCCGTCAGCTGCACGTCGATCGGCAGGTCGATGAGGACCGGGCCGGGGCGGCCGGAGCGCATCAGGTGGAAGGCCTGCTGGAAGACGCCCGGGACCTGCGCGGCCTCCAGGACGGTCACGGCCATCTTGGTGACCGGCTTGGCGATGGAGGCGATGTCGACGGCCTGGAAGTCCTCCTTGTGGATCACCGCGGTCGGAGCCTGGCCGGTGATGCACAGGATCGGGACGGAGTCGCCGATCGCGGAGTACAGGCCCGTGATCATGTCGGTGCCCGCCGGTCCCGAGGTGCCGATGCACAGGCCGATGTTGCCCGCGTGGGTGCGGGTGTAGCCCTCGGCCATGTGCGAGGCGCCCTCCACGTGCCGGGCGAGGGTGTGGGCGATGCCGCCGGAGGCCTTGAGCGCCGCGTAGAAGGGGTTGATCGCCGCGCCCGGGACACCGAACGCGTCGGTGACGCCCTCCCGCTTGAGGATCTCAACTGCCGCGCGGGCAGCGGTCATTCGAGCCATCGAGTACTCCTGCTTCGGCTGTCGGATTCGCACTCCCGTCGCGCCCCGCGGTGAGCTCTTCCGTATTGTGGAATTTACTTTCTACGATCTGGAATGAATGTAGGCGGGGTGGGAGAAGGGCGTCAAGAGACGGCAAGCGCCGGACACGGAGCCGCCCGGCCGAGACACTGGCCGCCACCGGCCCCCGGAAGCGGGCACCCTGACGCCGGACGCCGGCGCACCGCATACTCACCGCATGCGCATCCGCCCCGCCACCCGGGCCGAACTGCCGGTGCTCCAGGACATCGAACGGGCCGCCGGCGCGCCCTTCCGCGACCTCGGCATGCCCGAGATCGCCGACGACGAGCCGCCCGCGCTCGACGTACTGGAGCGCTACCGCAGGGCCGGCCGCTGCTGGGTGGCCGCGGGCGACCGGGACCGGCCGGCCGGCTATCTCGTCGCAGAACCCGTGGACGGCGCCCTGCACATCGAGCAGGTCTCGGTCCATCCGCGCGCTGCACGCCGGGGCGTGGGCCGCACCCTCCTGGTTCACGCCGCCGACCGGGCTCGCGCGGAGGGTCTGACGGCCCTGACGCTCACCACCTTCACGGAGGTCCCCTGGAACGCCCCCTATTACGCGCGCCTCGGCTTCCGCCCCCTCCCGGAGACGGACCTCACCCCCGGCCTGCGCGAGATCCGCACGAGGGAATCCGCGCACGGCCTGGACCGCCGGCCGCGGGTGTGCATGCGCCAACCGCTGTGACCGGTGGACGCACGCCCCCTCAGCCGTCGGCGAACCTCTCCCGCAGTTCCACCTTGCGCACCTTCCCCGACACCGTCATGGGGAAGGAGTCGAGGACGCGGACCCGGCTCGGGATCTTGTAGTGCGCCAACCGCCCCTCGCAGAACCCGCGCAGTTCCTCGAGTGTCGGCGGGTCGGCCGGGTCGCTGGGGATGACGCAGGCCAGGACCTCCTCGCCGTAGCGCTCGTGCGGGACGCCGACGACCTGGACGTCCTGGATCCCGGGGTGGCCGTAGAGGAACTCCTCGATCTCGCGCGGGTAGATGTTCTCCCCGCCCCGGATGATCATGTCCTTGATGCGGCCGACGATCTCGACGTAGCCGTCCTCGCGCATCACGGCGAGGTCGCCGGTGTGCATCCAGCGGCCCGCGTCGACGGACTCGGCGGTCTTCTCCGGTTCGTTCCAGTAGCCGAGCATCACGCTGTAGCCGCGGGTGCACAACTCGCCCGCCGTGCCGCGCGGCAGGGTGACGCCCGTGGCCGGGTCGACGATCTTCACCTCGATGTGCGGCAGGACCCGGCCGACCGTGCCGGTGCGGTGCTCCAGGTCGTCGTCCCTGCGGGTCTGGAGGGACACCGGGGACGTCTCGGTCATGCCGTAGCAGATGGAGACCTCCGCCATGTGCATCTCGGCGACCACCCGCTTCATCACCCCCACCGGGCAGGGCGAACCCGCCATGATTCCGGTGCGCAGGGAGGCAAGGTCGTAGGAGGCGAAGTCGGGGAGGTTCAGCTCGGCGATGAACATGGTCGGGACGCCGTAGAGCGAGGTGCAGCGCTCCCGCTGGACCGCCTCCAGGGTGGCCCCCGGGTCGAAGGACGGGGCGGGGATGACGATGCAGGCGCCGTGCGAGGTGGCGGCGAGATTGCCCATGACCATGCCGAAGCAGTGATAGAAGGGGACGGGAACGCAGATGCGGTCCTGCTCGGTGTAGGCGAGCAACTCCCCCACGAAATAGCCGTTGTTGAGGATGTTGTGGTGGGAGAGCGTCGCGCCCTTCGGGAAGCCCGTCGTGCCCGACGTGTACTGGATGTTGATCGGGTCGTCGCAGGACAGCTCCGCGTACACCGCCCCGGGGGCGGCCCGGTCGAGCAGCGCCTCCCAGCTCGGGTCGCCGAAATAGACCACCTCCCGCAGCTCCGGGACCCGGCCGCGCACCTGGTCGACCATCGCCCGGTAGTCGCTCGTCTTGTGACCGACGGAGGCGAACAGCAGGGACACGCCCGCCTGCTTCAGGACGTACTCCACCTCGTGGGTGCGGTACGCCGGGTTGATGTTCACCATGATCGCGCCGATGCGAGCGGTGGCGTACTGGACGAGCACCCACTCGGGGCGGTTGACCGCCCAGATGCCCACCCGGTCGCCCTTGGCGACGCCCGAGGCGTGCAGGGCGGAGGCCAGCTCGTCGACCGCCGCGCCGAACTCGGCGTACGTCCAGCGCCGCCCGGACGGCACGTCGACCAGTGCCTCGCGGTCCGGCCAGGCTGCCACCGCCCGGTCCAGGTCGGCCCCGATGGTGTCGCCGAGCAACGCCGTCCCACTGGTGCCGTGGCTGTAGGAGCTCACCGGAAGTCCTCCTCGCGGTACTCGGCGTCCGACCCGGCCGCCGTGGCCTCCCGCAGCTCGATCCGCCGGATCTTGCCGGAGACCGTCTTGGGCAGGTCGCCGAACTCCAGGCGGCGGACGCGCTTGTAGGGCGCCAGGACCTGACGGGAGTGCTCGAAGAGGACCTTGGCGGTGTCCGGGCCGGGCTCCCAGCCCTCGGCCAGCACGACATAGGCCTTGGGAACGGCCAGCCGCAGCTCGTCCGGGGCGGGCACGACCGCCGCCTCGGCCACCGCCTCGTGCTCCAGCAGCGCGCTCTCCAGCTCGAACGGACTGATCTTGTAGTCGGAGGCCTTGAAGACGTCGTCGCTGCGCCCGATGTACGTCAGGTACCCCTCGTCGTCCCTGGAGGCGACGTCTCCCGTCCGGTAGTAGCCGCCCGCCATGGCCTCCGCCGTGCGGTCCGCGTCGCCGTGGTAGCCGGTCATCAGGCCCAGGGGGCGGTGCGACAGGTCGAGCGCGATCTCGCCCTCCGCGGCGCCCGGCGCGCCGGAGACGGGGTCGAGGAGCTCGACGCGGTAGCCGGGGCCGGGCCGGCCCATCGAGCCCGTCTTGAGCGGCTGGCCGGGGCTGTTGGCGACCTGGACGGCCGTCTCGGTCTGGCCGAAGCCGTCGCGGATGGTGATGTTCCAGGCGCGGCGGACCTGCTCGATGACCTCCGGGTTGAGCGGCTCACCGGCCGCGACGACCTCGCGCGGCGGGGTGCGCAGCTGGGTCAGGTCGGCCTGGATGAGCATGCGCCACACGGTCGGCGGGGCGCAGAAGGTGGTGACGCCGGCCCGGTCCATCTCGGTCATGAGACGAGCGGCGTCGAAACGCGTGTAGTTGTGCAGGAAGACCGTCGCCTCGGCGTTCCACGGGGCGAACAGATTGGACCAGGCGTGCTTGGCCCAGCCGGGTGAGGAGATGTTCAGGTGCACGTCGCCGGGTTGCAGGCCGATCCAGTACATGGTCGACAGATGGCCGATCGGGTACGACGTGTGGGTGTGCTCGACGAGCTTGGGCCGGGCGGTGGTGCCCGAGGTGAAGTAGAGCATCAGCGGGTCGTCGGCCAGGGTCGGGCCGTCGGGCACGAAGTCGGCGGAGGCGCCGTGGGCGTCGTCCAGCGGCAGCCAGCCGTCCGGCACCGCGTCGGCGGCGCCCGCGGCGATGCGTGTGTAGGCGCCGGGGACCTCGGCGAACTTGCCGGTGTCCTCGGTGCGCGCGATGACGTGCCGGACCCGGCCGCGCTCGACGCGGTCGCGCAGGTCGGCGGGGCCGAGCAGCGGGGTGGCCGGGATGACGACCGCGCGCAGCTTCATCGCGGCGAGGGCGGTGATCCACAGTTCGGCCTGGTTGCCGAGCATGACGAGGACGCGGTCCTCGGCGCGCACGCCCCGGGCGCGCAACCAGGTGGCGAACCGAGCCGACCGCACCGACATCTCCTCGAAGGACAGCCGGGTCTCGCGTCCGTCCTCCTCGACGAGGTGCAGGGCGGTGCGGGCGTTGCCGTCGGCGATCTCGTCGAACCAGTCGAGCGCCCAGTTGAAGTACCGGGGGCGCGGCCAGCGGAAGCCCTGGTAGGCCGTCGCGTAGTCCTCGCGGTGTGCCAGCAGGAAGTCCCGCGCCTCGCGGAACATCTCCGTCGCCGATGTCATCTGTCCTCCTGGGTACCGGACCATTGCCGGGCGGCTCCGAGCCATCGTGTAATCCGTGATGCAGGTCTCACTACCCCCGAACGGGGGTGCGCCCGCGCGGGAGCCGTGGGGAAGGGGCGATCAGGTGACAGCGGACGCGTCCGACGCGGTCGAGATCCGGAACGCGCTGCTGCGCCTGCGGCGCGGCACCGGCCTTCCGGTCGCCTTCGGCGGCCTGATGGAGGCCGGGCAGCAGATGCGCATCAGCGAGCTGACCGGCACCTCGACGCACGCCCTGCGGTCGCTGGTGGTGACGTCCGGCACCGGTCTCGGCGGCAAGTCGGTGGCGCTGTCCCGGCCGTGCGTGGTGACGGACTACTCGGCGTCGCGGCAGATCAGCCACGAGTACGACGCCCCGGTGGCCGTGGAGGGGCTGCGGTCGGTGCTGGCCGTGCCGGTGGTGGTGCGCCACCGGGTGCGCGGGGTGCTGTACGGGGCGCTGCGCACGGCCCTGCCCCTGGGCGGGCGGATGCTGGACACGGCGGTCGAGGCGGCGCGGGACGTGGAGCGGGCGCTGGCCGTCCGGGACGAGGCCCGCACGCTCGCCGCCGGGGCCGGGGCGGGCCCGGGGTGGGAGCAGGTGCGGGAGGCGCACGCGGCGCTGCGGGCGCTGGCCCCGCGGATCGCGGACCCGCAGCTGCGCGCGGAGCTGCTCGGGGCGTGTGCGCTGCTGACGGCCGAAACGGGCCGCTCGGTGCGGGTCCGGCTCGCGCCGCGCGAGGTGGATGTGCTGGCGTGCGTCGCGGCGGGCGCCACGAACGCGGTGGTTGTGGAACGGCTGGGCGTGACGGCCGAAACCGTCAAGGGATATCTGCGGTCGGCCATGCGGAAGCTACGGGCCCGCACCCGTGGTGAGGCCGTGGTCGCCGCGCGACGGGCGGGGTGGTTGCCATAGGTTTGTGCTGTTCTGCGTGCTCCTGCGCGATCGCTCTGCCCGCGGGTTCCCCACGGGCCGCCGGCCTTGCGTTCCACGGCATTCGGGAGTCCGATGAATTCGCGCACCGGCATGTGCTGTTATTTCCCTCACCACACCGTCCCTCCGAAATTCAAAGAACCGTTGCCTAATATTGGCCAGGACACGACACAGGGAGGGGAGCGGTGACCGTTCGACGGGACTTCCAGGAGCCTCCCAGGAGCCGCCCCGACCTGCTCATCGGCCGGGAGGAGCTGTTCACGGCGGCACGTGAGCAGCTCGGCCGAGGGGGCAGCGTGCTGCTCCACGGTCCGGCCGGAATTGGTAAGTCGACGGTCCTGCGCGCGCTGGCCGCGGATTACGCCGGTCCGGACCGCACGGTGTTGCGCTGCTCGGCGACCGAGTCGGAATCCCATCTGCCCTTCCTCGCCCTGGCCGACCTGTTCGGGCTGGTCCTGGACGACATCTCCGGTGCGTTGCCCGCCGCCCAGCGCACCGCCCTGGAGTCGGCGCTCACCGGCCGCGGCGAGTCCACGCTCCAGCGGGACGGGCTCGCGCTGCGCCTCGCCGTGCTGTCGGCGCTGCGGGCGCTGGCCGCCAAGGGCCCGGTGCTCGTGGTCGCCGACGATCTCCAGTGGCTGGATGCCGCCAGTGCCGAACTGCTCGGTTTCGCGGCCCGCCGGCTGGGTGACACGCCCGTGCAGATGCTGTGCGCGGTGCGGACCGACGGCCAGGAGTACGACCGCCACCTCCCCGCGTCGCCGCCCGACACGCTCGCCGTGCGGCTGGGCCCGCTGAACCGCACGCACGTCTCGGCGCTGCTCGACCACCGTGGCTACACGCCCCTGTCCCGCTCGACGATCCGCGACATCCACCGCACCAGCGGCGGGAACCCGCTCTTCGCGCTGGAGCTGGGCCGGGCCCTGGCCGAGAGTCCGGCGCGGCCCCGGCCCGGTGAGCCGCTGCCCGTGCCCACCTCGCTGCGGGCCCTGGTGCTGAGCCGGCTGGAGATGCTGTCCGACGAGGCCCGCCGCACCCTCCTCGTGGCCAGCGCCGGTGCCCGTCCCACCGTGGCGCTGCTGCACGCGGCCGGGCGGGAGCACGCCGAGGCCGAGACGGCCCAGGCGGCGGCGCTGGGTCTGCTGGCCACGGATCCCGAGGCGCCTGCCCTGCGGTTCGCGCATCCGCTGATCTCGGCCGCGCTGTACGCGGAGGCCCCGGCGCAGGAGCGGCGGGCCGTGCACGCCGCGCTGTCCACGGCCGCCTCCGACCCGATCGAGCGGGCCCGGCACCTGGCCCTGGCGACCACCGGCACCGACCCGGGCGTGGCGGCCCGGCTCGCCGAGGCCGGCGCGCTGGCCCGGGACCGCGGGGCCCCTTCCGTCGCCGCCTCGCTGGGGCTGCTCGCGGCCCGGCACACCCCGGCGGACAGCACCCCGGGCCCGGACGAGCGGCGCCTGCAGGCCGCGGAGGACGCGATCACCGCCGGCGAGGCCGATCTGGCCCGGGACATCGCCCGTGACGTGCTGACGCGTGCCACCGTGCCCGCCGAACGCGTCCGGGCCTGGATGGTGGTCATCGAGGCGGCCGGGCAGGCGCTCGGCGAGGTCGACGCGGTCTTCCCGCAGGTCCTGGCCGACGCGGGCGACGACCCGGGCCTCCTCGCCCTGGTCCACTACCAGCTGGCCTGGCGCGGCCTGGTCGTCGAGGGCGACTTCGCCGAGGCCCGCCAGGAGGCGGCGCACGCGGCGGAGCTGGCCGCCCGGGGCGGTGACCGGCGCACCGAGCTGATGGCGCTGTCCTTCCAGGCCTCCACCGAGACCCTGATGGGCCACCCGGACGCGCCCGCGACCGTCAAACGGGCCCTGAGGGAACCCCAGGACCCCTATGTGGCCTGCCACCACAACGGCGCCGGATCGGCCCGGTTCCGCTGGCTGATCATGAGCGACCAGTTGCCCGAGGCGCGGGCGACCATCACCGCGCTGCTGCGCGAGGTGCGCCGGCGCGGCATGGTCGAGAGCGAGGTGCACTTCCTGCGCTTCCTCGCCGACACGGAACTGCGCTCCGGGCACTGCGGGCGTGCCCTGGACCTGGCCCGCGAAAGCCTGCGGCTGGCGCGGGACTCCGGCATCGGCGAGGGCGCCTCGGCGATGCTCGCCTCCCTCGCGGAGGCCTCGGCCGGGGACGTCGACCGGGCTCTGGCCCTCGCCCGGGAGGCGGCGGACCACGCCGAGGTCGACGGCGACCAGATGTATCTGTCCCGGGCCCTGGCCGCGCTGGGCTACGCCCAGTTGGTGGCCGGTGACCCGGCCGCGACCGTCCGTTCGCTGCGCCGGGTGCGGGAGCTGGAGCAGGGTCTCGGCATCAACGACCCCGGGCGCGGCCGGTGGCACGGCGACCTGGCCGAGGCCCTGGTCCGCATCGGCGAGCCGGGCGAGGCCCAGGACGTCATCGACACGACCCGGGCGCACGCGCTGCGGCTGGGCCGGCAGAGCGTGCTGGCCGTCCTCGACCGGGCCGAGGCGCTGGTGCGGGCGGCACGCGGCGAACACGAGGCCGCCGTCGTCCGGTTGACGTCCGTGCAGGACCGGCTCGGCCGGCTCGGGTACGGCCTGGAGGAGGCCCGGGCCGCCTTCGCGCTGGCCCGTCTGCGTGCCCAGGCCGTCGCCTCCCCGCGCACCGGCGCCAGGCCCCTGCCGGGACCGGCGTCGTACGACGAGGCCGCCCGGTTGTTCCGGCGCTGCCGTGCGCTGCCCTGGTTGCGGCAGGTCGACGCGGCCGCCACGGCGGGTCCCGCGGCGGCGGAACCGGCCGCCGCCACGCCGGCCGTCGCCCCGGACGCGCTGGAGGGTCTGGCCGCGATGGAGCGTCAGGTCGCCTCGCTGGTGATGGAGGGCGCGACCAACCGGGAGATCGCGGGGCGCCTGTTCATCAGCGTCAAGACCGTCGAGGCGACCCTCACCCGGGTCTATCGCAAGCTCGGGATCCGCTCCCGGGTGGACATCGTCCGGCTGGCCGCGGGCCGTCGCACGACCTGACCCCACCTGGGTTTACGGCGTCCGACCGAGGGTTATCCCTGCCCAACTCCCTTAGGGGGTTCCCTCATTGGGAGCCCTCTCGTCGGGGCTCTAGCTTAAGGGCGTGCCGCTCGCCGGGCACACGGAGATCCGAACAACGGCGTCAGGGTCCCCGTGCACGACCACCCGCGCGACCCCCCACCGGCAACTCCCCAAGGAGACCCATGTTCGGGCTCAACGCTGCCAGGAAGACCGTCGCCGTCGCCGCGGCGACCGCTGCCGCCGCCACGACCGCGCTGCTCGCCGCCCCCACGGCCGTCGCCGCGCCCCAGCCGATCGTCGGCGGTACCACGACCACGACGTCCGCGTACCCGTTCGTCATGCAGATCACGGACGCCTCGCAGAACCAGTTCTGCGGCGGCACGCTGGTCTCGCCCAGGAAGGTCGTCACCGCCGCGCACTGCATGGTCGGTGAGACCACCGGCAGCGTGCGCGTCGTCGGTGGCCGCACCTACCTCAACGGCACCAACGGTACGGTCGCCAGAGTCGGCAAGATATGGATCCACCCGAGCTACACCGGCGTCGACAAGGGTGCCGACGTGGCCGTGCTGACGCTGTCGACGTCGATGCCGTACACCACGGCGA
Source organism: Streptomyces sp. NPDC096046 (assembly GCF_040303285.1). Taxonomy (NCBI): domain Bacteria; kingdom Bacillati; phylum Actinomycetota; class Actinomycetes; order Kitasatosporales; family Streptomycetaceae; genus Streptomyces; species Streptomyces sp. NPDC096046. The sequence continues at coordinate 70,618 of NZ_JBEOSZ010000035.1, forward strand.
AGTACGTCTCCTCCTCCCAGACCTCGGTGTACGCGGCCGGCACCACCGCCCGCGTCCTCGGCTGGGGCACCACCTCCTCGAACGGCAGCAGCTCCAACCAGCTGCGCACGGCGACCGTACCGACCGTGTCCGACGCCGGCTGCACGAGCTCCTACGGCTCCGACTTCGTGAAGAGCGACATGGTGTGCGCCGGATACACCTCCGGAGGTGTGGACACCTGCCAGGGCGACAGCGGTGGCCCCCTGCTCGTCGGGGGCGTCCTGGCAGGCATCACCTCCTGGGGCGAAGGCTGCGCCCAGGCCGGTTACCCGGGTGTCTACACCCGGCTGACCACCTTCTCCAACCTGGTCACGACGCAGATCAACTCGTGATCCACCGATAGCTCCTGAGGACCCCTCAGGTGAATGACCAGGGGGCGTTGCGGGCCTCCACGAGCGGCCCGCAGCGCCCCCTCTCCATGTCCGCGGCGGGGCGCGGGGGTTTCAGGTCCGTACGACGCCGAACCGGATGTCGTACGACGCCCGCGGGTGCATGACCCGCAGCATCCGCTCCCCCTCGGCCGTGACCTCCTCCCGCTGGGCCCGGGTGAGGCGTCCGAAGGGCTCGATCACCAGCGCGTCCTCCTCCAGCCGCCACAGCCCCGCGAGGAAGCCGTCGACCAGGAGCGTGCGGTAGGCCAGGTTTCCCTTCCACGAGCGGCCCCGGTATGCGGGCGGAACGACGCGGGAGCGGTCGGCGTGCGAGAGCAGCAGGTTGTCGAACTCGGGGAGGAAGCGCGGCGGCGCGGGGGTGTCCGGGCCGGGGCGGGGGGCGTCCGGAAGGTCGAAGAGTTCGACGCCGCTCTCGTCCCGGAAGGTCACCAGACGGGGACGCAGGCGTGCGAAGGCGTCGCGCAGCCGGGTCATTCCGGCCCAGGTCTGCATGTCCTTCACGGAGGCCGGGCCGAACGCGGCGAGGTAGCGCAGGACGACCGTGTCGGGCGTGGGGGCCGGTTCGGCGGGCCGCCCCAGCCAGTGCTCGGCGGTGGTGAGACTGACCTGCCCGCTCCGCTCCCACAGACCGCGTGGAGTGACCTGCACGAGCGGGAGCCGGCAGCGGGCGGCGACCGCCAGGGCCTGTGGATCGGCGTCCGGCCATTCCCGCAGCAGGGCCTCGCGCAACTGCTTCATGGTGCGGGGCTCGGCCTCGACCAGGTCGCGGGCGAGCCCGGCGAGCCGGTCGAGGTCGACTCCGGTGAGTCCGGCACGGAAGGTGACCAGCTCCCGGTCCCGGGCGGGCTGCACCAGGGGCCGCAGGGTGAGGCAGTCGTCCGCGGTGTGGGTGTGGATGGTGGAGCGCATCGTGACGATCCGGACGACCTCACGGTCCGCCATCGGCCGGGACAACGCCTCGGGGGTGAACCCGTCGAGCCGGGCGGCGAGCGCGTAGTAGGGCGGCTTGACGTTCTGCGCCTGGAGCCCGAGCAGATGCTCGACGGCCGCCGTGACGGAGAGCGGGGCGGGGCGCAGGAGCAGCTGCCGGTCGAGGGTCGCGCGGTTGAGGACACGCGTGCCGAGCAGGGGTGCCGTGCCGGTGACGCTCCGCTTGGTGTTCGTCATGAAAGGCACGGTAGCGGGGCTTGCGGACAGGTTCTGGCCGCGATGTACCGGCGACCCGCCCGTCCCGCCGGGGAGCACCGGCCCGCGGCATTCGTCCTGATGGGCGCGGTCCGCACCGGCCTGTGCCTCGTCGTCACGCGACGGGACGTGCTCCGCTCGCGAGGTGATCAGCCGCGGATCAGCCCCCGCTCCCCCGCCCGGGCCCCGGCCTGGAAGCGGGAGTCCGCGTCCAGGCCGTTTCCTGCACAGGGCGGCCCACAGCACCGAGTGGAGCCGGCGCGACGCCGTCATCACGGACTGACCGCCGGGCGGGGTGTTAGGTCCACCGCGCCACCGGGTACTCGGCGGTGCGTTCACGGCACCCGCACCACAGGCTCCACTCGGGAGATCCGATGCTCCGACTTCCGCCCCGACCAGAACGCGCCGCCCCCCATGAGTGACAGCACCGGACGGACGGTGGAGGGCGGGGAACGAGGCGCGGACCCGACGCGGTCGGCTCTGATCATGATCGACATGATCAACACCTACGACCACGAGGACGCCGAGTTCCTCGTGCCGTCGGTCGAGAAGATCCTCCCCGTCCTGACCGAGCTGCTCGGCCGGGCCCGCGAGGCGGACGTTCCCGTGATCTACGTGAACGACAACTTCGGGCTGTGGCGCTCGCACCAGGGGGAGCTGCTGGAGGCGGCCCTGTCCCAGCCGAACGCCCATCTGATCGAGCCGATCCGGCCCGACGACCAGTCGCTCTTCGTCGTGAAGGCCCGCCACTCGGCCTTCTTCGAGACGCCCCTGTCGTACCTCCTGTCGAGTCTGAACGTCGGGCACGTGGCCCTGACCGGGCAGGTCACCGAGCAGTGCGTCCTCTATTCCGCCCTGGACGCGCACATCCGTCATCTGGAGGTGACGGTGCCGAAGGACGCCGTGGCCTCCATCCACCCGCATCTGGCCGACGCGGCGCTGGAGATGATGGAGCGCAACATGGGCGCCCGGATCCTCTCGGCGAAGGAGATCGACTTCGCGCCCCGCACCCCGTGAGAACGCCGGGCCGGCCCGTCGCCCCCGACCGGTACGTCCGGCAGCCGGTTCCGGTCGCCGGTGGGGCCCGCCTTACGGAGTGATGACGTACGGCCCCGCTCCCGGGTGGCGGCGGCGGTGTGCGCCTAGCGTGCCCGTATGCGTGTACTGGTCACCGGCGGTGCCGGGTTCATCGGGTCCCATGTGGTCGCCACCCTGCGGGAGCGGGGACACGAGGCGATCGTTTTCGACGTGCGAGAGGATCCCGCGGCCGACGTGCGCGACCCCGCGGCCATGGGCCGTGCCCTGGCCGGTGTGGACGCCGTGTGCCACCAGGCGGCGATGGTCGGGCTCGGCAACGGGGTCGCCGACGCGGCGGACTACGTCTCGCACAACGACCTGGGGACGGCCGTGCTGCTCGCGGCCATGGCGGACGCGGGTGTACCACGCCTCGTGCTCGCCGGGTCGATGGTGGTCTACGGGGAGGGGCGGTACGCGTGCGCGCGGCACGGAGCGGTGCGGCCCGGTCCGCGGGCGGTGGCCGATCTCGACGCGGGCCGGTTCGAGCCCGCGTGCCCGGTGTGCGGGGAGGACCTCGCCCCCGGGCTGGTCCGCGAGGACGCCCCGGCCGATCCGCGGAACGTGTACGCCTCGACCAAGCTCGCCCAGGAGCACCTGGCCGCCGCCTGGGCCCGCTGTACCGGCGGGACCGCGGTGTCCCTGCGCTACCACAACGTGTACGGGCCCGGCATGCCCCGGGACACCCCCTACGCCGGGGTCGCCTCCTTCTTCCGCTCGGCGCTCGCCCGGGGCGAGGCCCCGCGGGTGTTCGAGGACGGGCGGCAGCGCAGGGACTTCGTGCACGTCCGGGACGTGGCGGCGGCCAACGCCGTGGCGCTGGCGGCGCGGAGCGCCCCGGGTGCACTCACCGCCTACAACACCGGCAGCGGTGTGCCGCACACCGTCGGCGACATGGCGCGGGCGCTGGCCGCCGCGTACGGCGGGCCCGAGCCGGTCGTCACAGGTGAGTACCGGCTCGGGGACGTACGCCACATCACGGCGGACTCGTCGCGGCTTCGGGACGAGCTGGGCTGGAAGCCGGAGGCCGGGTTCGAGGAGGGGATGCGGGAATTCGCCCGGGCGGGGATGCGCGGCGCCCGGGGCCTGTCGTTCTGATCGGACCGGGGCTGTGAGGCCCGGCTTCCGTCACGCCCCGCGACGCCGGGACGATCCGGACGGCAGGCCCCGGGGCGGGCCCGGGGGTTCAGGACACGGCCGTGGGGAGGACCACCTCGAAGCGGCAGCCCCCGGGGATGTTGCGTACGCCGGCCCGGCCCTGGTGGGCCTCGACGATGCCGCGGACGATGGCGAGGCCGAGGCCCGCTCCCGCCGGGGGCGTCCGGGCATGCGTGCCGCGCCAGCCGGTGTCGAAGACCCTCGGCAGGTCCTCCTCGGGGATTCCCCCGCAGCCGTCGGTCACGGACAGGACGACGCCCTCGGGAGAACGCTCGGCGGCGATCGCGACCGTGCCGTCGGCCGGTGTCCGGCGGATGGCGTTGACCAGCAGATTGCCCAGTACGCGGCTCATCTCCTTGCCGTCCACCTCCACCGGCACCGGCTCGATACGGCCGCCCACCAGCCGCACCCCGTGCTCGCGGGCGAGGGGGTCGGCGCCCGCGAGGGCGTCGCCGACCAGGTCGTACAGGGACATCCGGGTGGGGGTCAGGGCCAGGGCGCCGGCGTGGATGCGGGAGAGTTCGAAGAGGTCGCCGACCATGTCGTTGAGGCGTTCGACCTCGGTCCGCATCTGCTTGAGGTAGCGGGCCGGGTCGGCGGCGACGCCGTCCTCCAGGGCCTCCGACATGGCCCGCAGACCGGCCAGCGGGGTGCGCAGGTCGTGCGAGATCCAGGCGACGAGCTCACGGCGGGAGGTCTCCAGGGCGCGCTCCCGCTCCCTGGACTCGGCGAGCCTGGCGCTGGTGACCGCCAGCTCACGGCTCACCGCGGCTAGTTCCGCGGTGGCGGGTCCGTCCGGGGCGGCGAAGTGCCCGCCGTCGCCGAAGGAGCGCGCGGCCACGGCGAGTTCGCGGCTGCGGGCGACGACCCAGCGGCCCAGCAGCAGCGCGGTGGCCAGCGAGACGACGGCCGCCATGGCGACGACGGTCGTGACCACGGTCAGGTCGTGCGGCGACAGGAACATCGCCCAGGCCACGGCGAGCGTGCCCGCGAGCATCGCGACGACGCCCACCGCCGCCACCACCGCGAGCGAGACGGTCAGCGAACGGCGGCGGATCAGACGCAGTACGCCCGCTCCGGCCAGCCCCGTCACGGCGGCACCGGCGAAGGCGTACAGGGCGATCAGGAGGCTGTCACGCACGGTCAGTCGTTCCCTTCGCCGGGTTCGAAGCGGTAGCCCACGCCCCAGACCGTCTGGATGAGCCGGGGCCGGGCCGGGTCGTCCTCGACCTTGCCGCGCAGACGGCGGACGTGGACCGTGACGGTCGACAGGTCACCGAAGTCCCAGCCCCAGACCTCACGCATCAGGTCCTCCCGGCCGAAGGCCCGTCCCGGGTGTCGCAGGAAGAAGGAGAGCAGGTCGAACTCGCGAAGGGTCAGGGCCAGTTCGGCGCCGTTCTTGGTGGCCCGGCGGGCCGCCGGCTCGACGCTCAGGCCGGCCGCCCCCAGTCGGCCCCCCGTGGCCGCGGGGCGGCTGCGGCGCAGCACCGACTCGACGCGCAGGACGAGTTCGCGGGGGCTGAAGGGCTTGGTGACGTAGTCGTCGGCGCCGACCTCCAGGCCCAGGATGCGGTCGTCCTCGTCGCCGCGGGCGGTGAGCATGATGACGGGCACGGGGCCGTGGCCGCGGATCCGCCGGCACACCTCCAGACCGTCCATGCCGGGCAGCATCAGGTCGAGCACCACCAGGTCCGGCCGGTGCGCGGCGGCGCGAGTGAGGGCGGTCGGGCCGTCGTCGGCGCGGTCGACGGCGTAACCGGCGCGCTCCAGATAGCCGGCGACGACCTCGGCGACGGTCGGATCGTCGTCGACGACCAGGATCCTGGGGGGCCTGTCCGCGGTCCCGGGGGGTTCGTACGGCTGCTGCATGCCTTCAGCCTGACACCACGCCCCCGCCGGCGGGCGTCCGGGCACCGCCCTGGCTTGCGACGTCCGCGTTTCGTAAGGAGCGATGGTCCGGTATGCCCGATTCGCATTCGTAGGGTGAAACCGTGACGACTCCTTCGGACGTCGACGTGGTGCTGCCCTGCCTGAACGAGGCCGAGGCCCTTCCCTGGGTGCTCGAACGGATTCCGCCGGGCTGGCGCGCACTCGTCGTCGACAACGGTTCCACGGACGGCTCGGCCGATGTCGCCCGCGCCCGGGGCGCGACGGTGGTGACCGAGCCGCGCCGCGGCTTCGGCGCGGCCTGCCATGCCGGGCTGACGGCCGCCACCGCCGACGTGGTGTGCTTCTGCGACTGCGACGCCTCCCTCGACCCGGCGCTCCTGGTCCCCTTCGTGCGCGAGGTACGCGACGGCGCGGCCGACCTGGTGCTCGGGCGGCGGCGTCCGCAGGGACGGGGCGCGTGGCCGCCGCACGCCCGGGCCGGCAATCTCGCGCTGGCGCGGATGCTGCGCCGCCGCACCGGGCTGCGCCTGCACGACCTCGGCCCGCTGCGCGCCGCCCGCCGCGAGCCGCTGCTCGCCCTCAACCTCAGCGACCGGCGCAGCGGCTATCCGCTCCAGATGGTCGTGCGTGCGGCCGACGCCGGATGGCGGATCGCCGAGCACGACGTGCCGTATCTGCCGCGGAGCGGGGCCTCGAAGGTGACGGGCACGTGGCGCGGTACCTGGCAGGCCGTACGGGACATGAGCCGCGTGCTGGCCGAGACGCCCAACGAGCAAGGAGGAACCGTCCGTTGACCACACTCCTCGTGATCGCCAAGGAGCCGCGGCCGGGCCGGGTCAAGACGCGGCTCACGCCGCCGTTCACGCCCGGGCAGGCCGCCGAACTGGCCGAAGCGGCCCTCGCGGACACGCTGCACGCCGTGGCCGCCACGCCGGCCACCCGACGCGTCCTCGTGCTCGACGGTGCTCCCGGCCCCTGGCTGCCGCCGGGTTTCGACGTCGTGGCGCAGTGCGCGGGCGGTCTCGACGAGCGGCTGGCCGAGGCCTTCGCGCGCTGCGCCGGCCCGGCCCTGCTCATCGGCATGGACACCCCGCAGGTGACCCCGGCCCTGCTGACCGTGGACTTCGCCGACTGCGACGCATGGTTCGGACCGGCCGAGGACGGGGGCTTCTGGGCTCTCGGCCTGGCATGTCCGGACCCCGCGCTGCTGCGGGGTGTGCCCATGTCTGCGCCGGTGACGGGTGCCGTGCAGCGGGCCCGGCTGATCGCCGCGGGCCTGCGGGTACGGGACCTGCCCCGGCTGCGGGACGTCGACACCGCCGCCGACGCCCACGCGGTCGCCGCGCTGGCCCCGCGGGGGCGGTTCGCGGCGCGGCTGGCCCGGTGTCCGGCCGGGAAGCCGGTGGCCAGGCCGGTCTCGCGTCCGGCCGATCCCCGATGAGCACCGCCCCGGCGGCGGCCCTGGCCTGGGCCGCCGCCGACCCCTACGACGCCGCGCTGCGCGCCGGCCGCGGCCCCCTGTTCCTGCGGCGCACCGACGGCTGGCTGCTGCCGCTGGAGGTGGAGCGCTGGTGCGCCCGGGCCGACCCGGTCGACCGGGACGTGCTGGACCGCTGCGAGGGGACCGTGCTGGACGTGGGGTGCGGGCCCGGGCGGCTGGTGGCGGAGCTCGCCGCCCGGGGGCGGGTCGCCCTCGGCATCGACGTCAGCGAGGCCGCGGTGGAGCACACCGTGCGGCTGGGGGGCCAGGCGCTGCGCCGGTCGGTCTTCGAGCCGCTGCCCGGCGAGGGCCGCTGGGACACCGTTCTGCTCATGGACGGCAACATCGGCATCGGAGGTGACCCGCGCGCCCTGCTGGACCGCATCGCCGGGCTGCTGCGCCCAGGGGGGCTGCTGATCGCCGAGACCGCCCTCGCGGATGTCGACGAGCGCGTGCGCGTCCACCTCACCGATGCCCTGACCCTCGCCGGTGACCCCTTCCCGTGGGCACGGCTCGGCACCCGCGCGCTGCTCCGGCACGCGCGGGGCTGGGAGCCGGCCGGTCAGTGGACGGCCGGGGCGCGCCGCTTCGCCGCCCTGCGCAGCCGCAGCAGCCGCAGCGCCAGCAGCAGCGCCGAACCGCCGAAGAGGACCGCGGTGATCAGCAGCCAGCGCGCGGGGAACACGTCGGCGGGCAGGCCGGTGGCGGACCGGTAGCGCCGCTCCACCATGCCGCTGATCAGCGGGAACCACACGAGGAGCAGCAGTCCGGAGAGGGCGCACGGTACGCGCACGTACATCGCCCACTCCCGGCGGCGGACCGCGCCCAGTCCCCGCACCATCGCCCGGTCCGCCGCCGCGTACAGCGGCAGCAGCACGAGGTCGTGGAGCAGCGCCGCGCCCACGACCCACAGCGCCACGCCGAGCCAGTCGCCGGCGAGCAGACGCACCCCCGCATAGGCGGCGAGGGCGAACGAGCCGCACAGCAGCAGCAGGTGCAGGGGGCTGCCGATGGCGAAGCGTCCTCGCATCACAGGTCTCCGAACGTCATTCGGGCCACCCACTTGGTGTTCAGCACACCGGGGGCGGCGGGCACGATGATCCGCGCCGGGTAGCCGTGGTCGGGGGACAGTTCCTCGCCGTTGACGTAGAGGGCGAGCAGCGAACGCGGGTCGGCCACCTGGTTGGCGCGCAGGGCGGCCTTGCGGAAGGCGCCGCGGGGCTGGAGGGACTCGACGAACACGTCCGGCGGGTCGTCCTCGTACCCGACGAGGGCCGCGAGGTCGCGCAGCCGCACCCCGCGCCACCACTGGTCCGGTGTGGACCAGCCCTCCACACAGGCGATGGGCAACGCCGCGCTGTACAAGGGGAGCCGAGCGAGCTGGGCGCGGCTGAGGCGGACGGTGCCGGTGCGCCCCCGCACGACGAGCCGCCAGGCGTCCGGGGCCGTGTGCGCCGTGTCGATCCCGGCGTACGCGGCGGTCTTGTTGATCTGGAAGCCGTTCGGGCCGCTGCCGGGTTCGCCGCCGCCGTGCGGGGCGAGGAGGGCGGTGCGCCGCAGCGCGCCGCCGAAGTTCTGCCCCGCGGTCGTGGCGAACAGCAGCAGCGAACCGCCCCCGACGAACCACAGGGCGCCCCGCCGGGAGACGGTCGGCTCGGTGGGACGCGGGGACACCAGGTCGTTCTTCTCCTCCCGCAAGTGCCGCAGATTGCGCAGCGCGGTGGGCGTCTTCAGCAGCGCGTGGGCCACGAAGGCGGCGAAGAACACCCAGGCGCCGTAGAAGTGCAGGGGGTAGAACGAGCCGGGGAAGACGTAGTCGAGCTGGACGTTGAGGACGCCGGTCACGAACTCGAACAGGGCGCCGCCGACGAGCAGGAGCAGCGAGATCCGCTCCAGGGCGTGCGCGAGCGAGCGGGCCGGGGGCAGGGCGAACAGCCTCGGCACGACGGACCACAGCTTGGCGAGCAGGACCGGGATCAGGGTGACGCCGAGGGTGACGTGGACGCCCTGGTTCAGCCGGTACAGCCAGTGCGGGTTCGTCGGCCAGGCGAAGAGGTAGAAGCCGAGGATCCCCTTGTCCGGGGTCTTGTCGTTGACCGGCGACAGGTCCGGGTTGTAGGCGGCGTACGAGACGAGCCCCGTCACGAACAGCACGGTGATGCCGGCCAGCAGGACGAGGCCGAGCACGGAGGTGAACCAGGGGCCGCGCAGGGGGCTGCGCCAGAAGCCGGGGGACGTGGGGAGCCGGGGAAGGCGGGGGTCGTCACGCATGAACCGACGGTAGGCCGGGGCCGCCCCGCGTGAGGGCGCGCGACCCATGACGAAACGCTGACGTCTGGCCCGGTGGGCGGTCCACGAGCGGGCGCACGGCCTAGCGTGCCGGTGTGATCCACACCCCTCCCTCCACTCCATCGTCCCGAGGCCCGCGCCGTGACCTGTACGCGGCCGGGGCCGCCGTGCTGCTCGTGACGGTGTCGGTGCTCGTCGGCCGCCGTATCGAGGAGACCAGCCGGACGCTGTTCGTCGACTGGCCCCCGCTGCTGGCGTCCTGGGGACCGCATGCGGGCCCCGGCACTCCGGCGGCCGTCCTGGTGGCCGTCGCCACCGTCGCCCACGGGCCCGCCCTGGCGGCCCGGCTGCCCTGGCGCGCTCTGCTCCCGGCGGCCTGGGGCACGGCCACGGTGTGGACCGTCTCGCTGGCCCTGGTCGACGGCTGGCACCGGGGCATCGCCCGCAGGCTCACCAGCCGCTACGAGTACCTCCAGGTCATCGACCGCTTCCACGACATCCCGGAGGCGCTGCGCCACTTCACCCAGCACATCCTGCTCGACTCCCCCGACAACTGGCCCGCCCACATCGCCGGGCACCCGCCCGCCGCCACACTCACCTTCGTGCTGCTCGACCGGGTGGGGCTGCGGGGCGGGGGCTGGGCCGGGATGTGGTGCATCACCGTCGGGGCGACCGCCTGCGTGGCCGTGCTGGTCACGATCCGCGCCCTGGCCGATGAGGCCCTGGCCCGCCGGGCGGCCCCCTTCCTGGTCCTGGCCCCGGCGGCGGTGTGGATGGGCACCTCGGCGGACGCGTACTTCGCGGCGGTGGCGGCGTGGTCGGTGGCGCTGCTGGCCCTGGCGGTCACCCGGGGGTCAATGTGGTGGGCGGGCGCGTCCGGGCTGCTGTTCGGCCTGACCTGCTACCTGTCGTACGGCCTCACGCTCGTCGCGCTGATCGCGGCGGCGGTCCTGGTGCTCGGCCGCCACGCGGTGAGGGGGCGCCCGGTCCTGCTGCTGCCGCTGCTGGCGGGGCTGGCCGTGGTCCCCGCGGTGTTCACGCTCGCGGGCTTCGACTGGTGGGAGGCCTACCACCTGCTGGTCACGCGCTACCACCAGGGCGCGGGCGGGATCCGCCCCTACGGCTACTGGGTGTGGGCCAACCTGGCCTGCACCGTGCTCATCACGGGACTGGCGACGGCGGCGGGACTGAGGCGGTCGGGGGCCGTCCTGGCCCGGCGGCGCACCGGGCCCCCGGCCGGCCGCCGCCTGGCGTTCCTCGTGGCCGCCGCGCTCCTCGCCCTGCTCGTCGCCGATCTGAGCGGCATGAGCAAGGCGGAGACGGAACGCATCTGGCTGCCGTTCGCCCTGTGGCTGCTCCCGGCCTGCGCGTTCCTCCCCCGCCCCCGTGTCTGGCTGGCCGCGCAGGCGCTGCTCGCCCTCCTCCTCAACCATCTGCTGCTCACCGGGTGGTGACCGGCGCCGGGGGCGGGTCCCGGTGCGTGTGTCAGGCGGCCGGGCCGACATCACTCCTCACCTCGGCGCCGGCGTTCTCGTCCGCCGCCGGGCGCAGGCGCAGAAAGGCGGTGATCTGCTTGCCCTCGCCGAGGGACGTGACGGCGACGGCGGTGCTGACCGTGTGCACCACGTGCATTCCGTGGCCGCCGAAGCGCTGTCCGTCGCGCTGCCTGACCACCGGCCGCTCCGGCGATGTGTCCCACACGGTGATGGCCAGCCCTTCACCGGACAGCAGAAGGATCAGCCCGCAGGGGCCGGGAGCGTGCCGGATGGCATTGGTGACGAGTTCGCTGACGACGAGTTCGGCGTCGATCGCCAGGAGGGCCGGTACGGGAGGGCGGCCGTTGCACGGTACGTATGCCAGGAACGCGCGCAAAGCCCGGCGCGCCTCGACGGCGCATGCTGCGCCTTCGGCCCAGCATGCGCCGTAGCGCAAGGGGGCCTGCTCGTCCGCGCCCGGCTCATCTGCCGCCTGCTTCATAAGCGGGATGACCATGAGGGCTCTTTCGTTGTTGTTCGTGTTGCTCAGGGGTCTTTCGGTCGTTCGCTTACCCCAGCGTGGTCCGCCCATACTGCCGCCGGCCCTCCGTTGTGATGTGCTTCGCGCCGCAGTCCTCCGGCGGCGACGGCCGAGGCGGGCAGAAGCACCGCGGTGAGGCCGCCTCACAGGGCGGTCGGGCCGTGGGGGGGTGAGAGCGGTGCACGGCCGTCACGTCCACGGCACCCTCGACGGGCCCGCGCTGACGGCACGGGCGCCGACCTGCTGACGGCCGTACCGCGCCGAGCCGCCGCGGCCCGCGGCCGGCTACGGCGGTCTCCCGGCGAACCCCCTATGGGGGGATCGGTCGCTAGTGCCGCGGCAGGCAACGTTCGCCCCGTCGCGACGCCCGGCACGCACTCTCGCCGCACCGGGCGCAAGCCCAAGTACACCCAGTACGAGGG
>NZ_JBEOSZ010000036.1:0-34059 GCF_040303285.1 Streptomyces sp. NPDC096046
AAGGGTCAGGAGCAGGCCGGTCAGGGCCAGGAAGGGAAGCAGGAGCGTGCGGGCGATGCGGGGGCGCATGACACTTCCTGTCGGAGTGTGGGGGGCGTGTGCTCGGTCTCAGACCTCGTCGCGGCGGAGCGAGGGCTTGAGTTCCTTCAGCCGGCCGAGCAGGCCGTTCACGAACGAGGGCGACTCGTCCGTGGAGAACTCCTTCGCCAGCTGCACCATCTCGTCGAGGACGACGGCGTCCGGCGTCGCATCGACCCAGATCAGCTCGTAGGCGCCGAGCCGCAGGATGTTGCGGTCGACGACGGGCATCCGGTCGAGCGTCCAGCCGACGGAGTACTGCGCGATCAGCTCGTCGATGCGCTTCGCGTGCTCCGCGTAGCCCTCGACCAGCTCCATCGTGTACTCGCTGACCGGCGGCTGCCGGGTGTCCGCCCGGGAGAGCCGGATCCAGTCCGCGAGGACGGTCAGCACCTCGGCACCGCGCTGGTCCCCCTCGAAGAGGATCTGGAAGGCGCGCTTACGGGCCGTGTTGCGGGCAGCCACGGTTAGCTGTTCACCCGGCCGAGGTAGTCGCTGGTGCGGGTGTCGACCTTGATCTTCTCACCCGTGGTGATGAAGAGGGGCACGTTGATCTGGTGACCGGTCTCCAGAATGGCGGGCTTGGTGCCGCCGGTGGAGCGGTCGCCCTGGACGCCCGGCTCGGTCTCCTGGATGACGAGTTCGACGGCGGCGGGCAGCTCGACGAAGAGCACCTCGCCCTCGTGCTGCGCGACGGTGGCGGTGAAGCCCTCGATCAGGAAGTTCGCGGCGTCGCCGACGGCCTTGCGGTCGACGTGCAGCTGGTCGTAGGTCTCCATGTCCATGAAGACGAAGTACTCGCCGTCCATGTAGGAGAACTGCATGTCGCGCTTGTCGACGGTGGCCGTTTCGACCTTGACGCCGGCGTTGAAGGTCTTGTCGACGACCTTGCCGGAGAGCACGTTCTTGAGCTTGGTGCGCACGAAGGCCGGGCCCTTGCCGGGCTTGACGTGCTGGAACTCGACGACGGACCAGAGCTGGCCGCCTTCGAGCTTGAGCACCATGCCGTTCTTGAGGTCGTTCGTGGAAGCCACGGTTGCGGAATCTCCTGGACTGACGTACGACCCCGGTGCACGCGCCTGCCTACCTACAGGGCGAGCAGCTCCTTGGTCGTGATGGTGAGTAGCTCGGGTCCGCCGTCCGCCTCGGGGCGGACGACGAGCGTGTCATCGATCCGGACACCGCCCCGGCCCGGGAGGTGGACCCCCGGCTCGACGGTGACCGGCACGCAAGCGTCCAGTTTACCCATGGCCGCGGGACTCAATTGAGGGTCCTCGTCGATTTCGAGCCCGACGCCGTGTCCGGTCAGGACCGTGAGGCCTTCCGTGTACCCCGCGGAGTCCAGGACCTGGCGGACGGCGCGGTCGACGTCCCGGCAGGCGGCGCCGGGTACCAGGCTCTCACGCCCGGCTCGCTGGGCTGCGAAGACCAGGTCGTAGAGCTCGATCTGCCAGTCCGCGGGAGCGGTGCCGATGACAAAGGTGCGGCCGATCTCGCAGCGGTATCCGCGGTAGGTCGCGCCGAGGCAGACGGAGAGGAAGTCGCCCTCCTCGACGCGGCGGTCGCTGGGCCGGTGGCCGGGACGGCCGGCGTTCGGGCCGGTGGCGACGGACGTGGCGAAGGCCGGCCCGTCCGCCCCGTGATCGACGAGCCGTCTTTCGAGTTCGAGCGCGAGATGGCGTTCGGTACGGCCGACGAGAATCGACTCCAGCAGTTCGCCGAGGGCCTGGTCGGCGATCTCGGCGCCGATGCGCAGACAGGAGATCTCCTCCTCGTCCTTGACGACCCTGAGCTGCTCGACGGCGTTGCCGAGGTTGGTCAGGCGCAGCCGGGGGGTGACCGAGCCGAGGGCTCGGTGCCGGGCCACGGTGAGGTGGTGCTCCTCCACGGCGAGGGAGTCGGCGCCCTGGCCCGCGGCGGCGTCGGCGGCCGCGACGGCCGGGTCACCGCCGCCGATTCCGGGCAGCGCCTGTACCCGCAGGGCTTCGTCGGGACGCTCCTGCGTGGGGCGGTCGGCCGTGGGGCCGGCACACACCAGGAGGTCCTGCTCCTCGGTCCTGCCCAGCAGGAGTACGGCGCCGGGCGGGGCCGCGCCCGCGAGATAGCGCACATTGGCGGGGCGGGAGACCAGCGCCGCCGCGCTGCCGCCCGCGTTGCAGTAGTCCCTCAGACGCGTCCGGCGGGCCGCGTACACCTCTGACATGACCCGAGCGTATGAGCTCCGCGGGTCCGGCGCCGTTCGGGAGAGGCCGAGTGGGGCAGCAGGACGTCTGTCGTACGCGAGCCGTGGGGCATCGCGCGGTCCCCGTGTCCCTACGGGGCTCTCACCACTGGGGTGGGCTGGCGATGGAGCGGGCCAGGACGTCGTCCAGTACGCGCGCCGTCTCCGGGACGTCCATCTGCGAGTTGTCGATGATCGGCAGGCCCGAGCCGTACCACCCGGCCATGCGGCCGTGGATGCGGGCGACCTCCTCGTCCGACAGCCGCCGGTTCCCCGAGCGCTCCGCGTTGCGTTCCAGGACGATGTCCAGTCCGGGCAGGAGGACGACCGGCAGCAGGCCGGGGCCCACGTGACGCTTCCAGCCGCCGAGGCCGACCACCGGACGGTCGGGGAAGACCGCGTCGTCGAGGATGCACGAGATGCCGTTGGCCAGGAAGTTCCGCGCGGCGAAGCCGCAGGTGCGGCGGGCCAGGCGGTACTGGGCCTCGGAGTGGTCGTTCCACCCCGACTGGGGGTCGGCGAAGCCGGAGCGGACCCACTCGCGTACGTCGTCGAGGCTGATGTGGGCCGTGGGGACCCGGCGATGGTCCGCCCAGAACTTGGCGACGCTGGTCTTGCCCGCGCCCGCGGGGCCGATGAGCAGCACCGCGAGCGTGGTGGCGGCGGGGTCGGGAATCGCCGCGGCGGGCGGGGCCATCGGCATGGCGACCGGGCCGCCGGGCGGCAGCGGCACATGGCCGGTGGTCTCCGGCGCGGGTGGGCCGGAAGCGGGGGGCATGGCCGCGGCCGGTCCGGGCGGAGGCGCCGGATACCCCGGCGCCGGGGGCGACGGGGGCGCGGGCACGGAGCCCTGGTGCGCGCCCGGGTTCGGCGGAACCGGGTGATGTGCGGCCGGCGACCAGCCGGTGGCCGGTCCGTGCCCCGGCTGATGGGGCTGCGGCAGCGGAGAACCCACTGCGTGCTGCATCCGGTGCCACTCCGTCTCGTACAGGCGATGGGCGCTGACAGCGGGGCGGAACCCGCTTGCTACCGAACGGTACCGCCCCCGGTCGTCGATGTGTGAACGGCCGGGGACGGTCCGAAGTGCCCGGCCCCGTAAGGTGATTCCGGGCGGAAGGGGTGCCGGAGGACTTAGGGGTCCTTTCACTATGCCCGTCCGGGTCGCGCGGCCTGGTGCCGCACCTCGCCGCGTTGCCGAAACGCCCTAGTAGCTCCGCTACGAGGGCTTCCCGGCGCCTTGCGATGCACGGCACCAGACCACGTGCCCTGATCGGACGCTCATAGTGAAAGGACCCCTTACTGGCCCACTTCGCCGTACGCGGCGAGCAGCACGGCCGGGTCGGGTCCCTCCAGGACGGTGGGCTTGCCCAGACCGTCGAGGACGATGAAGCGCAGCAGGTTGCCGCGGGACTTCTTGTCGACCTTCATGGTCTCCAGCAGCTTGGGCCACTGGTCGTACCGGTAGTGCAGAGGCAGACCGACCGCTTCGAGGATGGTGCGGTGGCGGTCGGCCGTCGCGTCGTCCAGCCGGCCCGCCAGACGGCCCAGTTCGGCGGCGAAGTGCATGCCGACCGAGACCGCCGCGCCGTGGCGCCACTTGTAGCGCTCGTTCTGCTCGATGGCGTGGCCGAGCGTGTGGCCGTAGTTGAGGATCTCGCGCAGTCCCGCCTCCTTCAGGTCCGACGACACCACGTCGGCCTTGACCCGGATGGAACGCTCGATGAGCTCGGCGGTGTGCGGGCCGGCCGGGGTGCGGGCGGCCTGCGGGTCGGACTCGATGAGGTCCAGGATCACCGGGTCGGCGATGAAGCCGGCCTTGATGACCTCGGCGAGCCCGGAGACGTAGTCGTTGACCGGCAGGGAGTCCAGCGCGGCCAGGTCGCAGAGCACACCGGCGGGCGGGTGGAAGGCGCCGACGAGGTTCTTGCCCTCGGCGGTGTTGATGCCGGTCTTGCCGCCGACGGCCGCGTCCACCATGGCGAGCACGGTGGTCGGGATGGCGATCCAGCGCACGCCCCGCAGCCAGGTGGCGGCCACGAACCCGGCGAGGTCCGTGGTCGCACCGCCGCCGACGCCGATGATGACGTCCGTGCGGGTGAAGCCGGACTGGCCGAGCGCCTTCCAGCAATAGGCGGCGACCTCGGCGGTCTTGGCCTCCTCCGCGTTGGGCACCTGGATGGCGACCGCCTCGTAGCCCTGCCCGGCCAGATCGGCGCGCAGCGCGTCACCGGTCTCGGCCAGCGCCTCGGGGTGGAGGATCGCGATCCGCTTGGCCTTGCCGCCGATCAAACCGGCGAGTTCGCCGAGCAGTTGGCGGCCCACCAGGACCTCGTACGGCTCGGTGCCCGCCGTGCCGCCGACCTGGATTCGCGTCACTGCCTCGCTCATGCTTCCTTCAACTCCAGTGCGTCCAGGGCGACTCGGGTGACCTCTTCGGGGGTCCGGCCGTCGGTGGCGACCACGGCCGTGGCCACCTCCTCGTACAGGTGGCGGCGGGCCTCCATCAGCTCGCGCCACTGTTTGCGCGGGTTGACCGCGAGCAGCGGCCGGGCCGTGTTGAGGCCGGTGCGCTTGACCGCCTCCTCGACGTCCATCGACAGGTACGCCACCCGCTGCCCGGCGAGCAGCGCCCGTGTGTCGGCGTCGAGGATCGCGCCGCCGCCCAGGGCCAGCACCCCGTCGTGCTCGGCGACGGCCCGGCGCACGGCCGCCTTCTCGATCGCCCGGAAGGCGGACTCGCCGTCGTCCACGAAGATCTCGGCGACGGTCCTGCCCTGCTCGGCGACGATGTCGTCATCGGTGTCCCGGTAGGAAACCCCCAGCCGCTCGGCCAGCAACCGCCCGACGGTGGACTTGCCCACACCCATCGGGCCGACCAGGACCACCAGCGGGCCGCTCATCGGATGGCGAGGTTGTCGAGGAACGACGTCACGTTCCGGCGCGTCTCGGCCACCGAGTCGCCACCGAACTTCTCCGCCACCGCATCGGCCAGCACCAGCGCCACCATCGCCTCGGCCACGATGCCGGCGGCCGGCACCGCGGACACGTCGGAGCGCTGGTGGTGCGCCTGCGTCGCCTCGCCGGTCGTGACATCCACGGTCTGCAGGGCACGCGGCACCGTCGCGATCGGCTTCATCGCGGCGCGCACCCGCAACAGCTCACCCGTGGTCAGACCACCCTCGGTGCCACCGGAGCGGCCGGAGGTACGCCGGATCCCCTCGTCAGTCTTCACGATCTCGTCGTGCGCCTTGGAACCGGGGACCCGCGCCAGCTCGAAGCCGTCGCCGATCTCGACACCCTTGATGGCCTGGATGCCCATGAGCGCGCCGGCGAGCCGGGCGTCCAGCTTGCGGTCCCAGTGCACATGCGACCCGAGGCCGACCGGCACCCCGTACGCCAGGATCTCCACTACACCACCGAGGGTGTCGCCGTCCTTGTGGGCCTGGTCGATCTCGGCGACCATCGCCTTCGACGCATCCGCGTCCAGACAGCGCACCGGGTCCGCGTCCAGCTTCTCGACGTCGCCCGGGGTCGGGTAAACGCCCTTGGGTGCCTTCGCCGCCGCCAGCTCCACCACATGCGACACGATCTCGACGCCGGTCGTCTCCTTCAGGTACGACCGGGCCACCGCGCCCAGGGCGACACGGGCAGCGGTCTCCCGCGCCGAAGCGCGCTCCAGGATCGGCCGGGCCTCGTCGAAGCCGTACTTCTGCATGCCGGCGAGGTCGGCGTGGCCGGGCCGCGGCCGGGTCAGCGGGGCGTTGCGGGCCAGCCCCGCCAGAATCTCCGGGTCGACCGGATCGGCGGCCATGACCTGCTCCCACTTGGGCCACTCGGTGTTGCCCACCATGATCGCGACCGGGGAGCCGAGCGTGAGACCGTGCCGGACGCCGCCGAGGAAGGTGACCTCGTCCCGCTCGAACTTCATCCGGGCACCGCGCCCATAACCCAGGCGCCGCCTCGCGAGATGGTCCGCCACCATGTCCGTGGTGATCGGCACACCGGCGGGAAGGCCCTCCAGCGTCGCCACGAGTGCGGGACCGTGGGACTCCCCCGCGGTCAGCCAGCGCAACCTGCTCAACGGTGCTCCTCAGTGCTCGCGCTCTGGTACTGCTGCGTACGCGCCTCGTCGCGTACGGCGACGGCGCGACCGGGTGCGCGGCCCGGTCCGCCGTCTCCGATCCTCCCACGCCGGGGCCCTCACCCCGGCGGCCGGTCCATCAAGCGGACGCGTTCGCGGACGGACCGTCGCCCTGCCGCTGCTGCGGCGCGTAGGCCCCGAGGAAGTCGGCACCGCTCGGCTGCGGCTCGGGCCGGACCTGCTGCGGGGCGTACGCCCCCAGGTGGTCGGCGCCGCTGCCCTGCTGCCGGGCCGGCTGGAGCCGCTGCGGCGCGTACTGCCCCAGGTAGTCCGCTCCGCGTCCCTGCCCGTACCGGGCCGCCGCGTGCACGGGCTGTCCGTCGCGGACGGCACGCCGGTAGGCGATCTTGCGCTTGATCTTGACGACCCACGACGCCACGACGGCGAGCACGATCAGGGCGAGCACCGTGATCTGCACCCAGTCGGGCAGAAAGCCGAGCAGGGACTCGAATATCTGGGACTTGACGGACGCCTGAGGCAAGCCTGTGGACATGACGGACGTTCCCCTCCCCTGTTCCACCCCCTGCGGAACCGGGAGTGGATCTTATCGGTCCGCGAGAGCCCGCTCACCCGCTTTTCGCATGGCCCCCAAAGGCGCCGGGGCGAGCCCCGTCATCAGCTCGACCTGGAGCACGGCCTGGTGGACCAGCAGGTCGAGGCCGCTGACGACGGCACCGCCGTACGTCGACCAGCGGGCGGCGAGGTCGGTCGGCCAGGGGTCGTACAGGACGTCGAAGAGGGCCGCCGGGCGCTCGGGCACCGACCGGGCGAGGGCGTCGGTGACACCGGCAGGCGTGGTGCTGATCACCAGGGGCGCGCGCAGGGCCTGCTCGGCGTCCGCCCAGTCGGCGATGCGGACGGCGACGTCGAGCCGCTCTGCCCACCGCCGCATCTCGGCGGCCCGGGCCTCGCTGCGCACGTAGACGGCGATCTCGCCCGGGCCGATCCGGGACAGCGCGGCCAGCGCGGAGGAGGCGGTGGCGCCGGCGCCGAGGACGGCGGCGGCGTCGACCTTGTCGATGCCGTGCTCGCGCAGCGCCGCGACCATGCCGGGGATATCCGTGTTGTCCCCGACCCTGCGGCCGTCCGCGGTGGTGACGACGGTGTTGACGGCGTCGACCGAGGCGGCGGTCTCGCTGATCTCGTCGAGCAGCGGGATCACGGCCCGTTTCAGCGGCATGGTCAGCGAGAGCCCGGCCCACTCGGCGCCGAGCGTCTCGAAGAACGCGGGCAGCCCGGCCTCGTCCACCTCGAACCTGTCGTACGTCCAGCCGGTCAGGCCCAGCTCCCGGTAGGCGGTGCGGTGCAGGACCGGGGAGAGCGAGTGGGCGATCGGGGAGCCGAGTACGGCGGCTCGGCGTGCTGCGGCCATCAGGGTCTTCCTCAGTTGTTCCGCGAGGCGTTGAACTGGTCGACCAGCTTCTGGTGTTCGGCGTTCGTCTTCGTGAACTTGCTGGTCTTGCCGTCGAGCGAGATGAAGTAGTACCAGCCGTCGTCCGTCGGGTTGAGGGCGCCCTTGATGGCGTCCTCGCCCGGGTTGTCGATCGGACCGGGCGGCAGCCCCTTGTGGAAGTACGTGTTGTAGGGGTTGTCGTAGTTCCGCAGCTCGCTCAGGCTCAGGTCGATCTTGCTCTGGTTCTTGATGTAGTTGTAGGTGGAGTCGAACTCCAGCATGCCGTTGGTCTGCGGGTTCGGCTTCATGCGGTTGTAGATGACCTCGGCCATCTTGCGGAAGTCGTCGTGACTGGTGCCCTCGGCCTGGACCAGGCTGGCGACGGTGACCAGCTGCCACGGGTCTTCGAGTCCGAGGCTCTCGGCCTTCTTCTCGACCCCGAGCTTCGCGTACGTCGAGGTGGCCCGCTCGACCATCTGCTTCAGGACGGCCTCGGGCTTCTGCCCCTCGCTCACGCCGTAGCTGGAGGGGAAGAGGAAGCCCTCCAACGGGTCCTTCACGTCGGCGCGGTTCTGCGCCCAGGAGGGCAGGCCGAGCTTCTTGTAGTCCTTCTCGGCGACCGCTGCGGTGGTGCCGGCCTTGACCTTCAGGCGCTTGTCGATGAGCCGGTAGATATCGGCGTTGCGCTTGCCCTCGGCGATGATCAGATTGTCTCGGCTCTTCGGACTGAGCATCAGTTCGACCGCACTCTCGGCCGACATTTGCTTCTGCAGCGTGTAGACGCCGTTCTGGATGCTCTTGCCGTTCGGGTTCTCCTGCTGGGCCGCGACGAACGCGTCGACGCTCTTGACGACCCCCGCGCTCTTCAGCACCTGGCCGATCTTGTACCCGAGCGCTCCCTCGGGGATCTCGACGGACACCTGCTGCCCGTTGCCGTCGCCCGCGAAGTCCGGGGCGTCGCCGAAACGATCCTGGTAGAACCGGTAACCGAAGTAGCAGACGCCGCCCAGGACGCCGCCGAGCGCCACGACGACCAGCAGGCAGGCCATGCCGCTGCGGCGCTTCTTCGGTTTGCCGCCGCCCCGCCCCCGCTTGTCCTCGCGCCCGCGGCGCTCCTTCGGCTCGTCGCCGTCGTCCTCGTCGTCCCCGCCCGCGAAGAAGGCGTGTTCACCCTGGTCAGGGCCGGGATCCCAGTCCGTCTCCGGTTCCTGCGCGGGCTCGGCCCCCCGCCGGCCGGGCGTCTCGGGAGGCGGATACGCGTCAGTCGTGCCGTAGTGGTCCTGCTGGTCCCCGTCGTACGCACCGGTCTGCTGCGCGTACGGGTCCTGGGGATCGCCGGGGTACGCGACCTGCTGGTGCGGGTCGTTCGACCAGCCGGAGTTGTCGTACTGCTGCTGGTGGTGGTAGCCCTGAGCCTGCTGCGGTCCCTGGTCCTGCCGGCCGGGGTACTGCTGATGGCCCTGGGGTTGTGCCGCGTACTGCTGGTCGTACGGGTACTGCTGCTGCGCCTGACCGTATCCGGCCTGGTCACCGGTACCCCAGTCGCCGTACTGCGGCTGCTGCGGGTAGTGCTGCGGCTGGCCGCCGTACGGGGACTGCTGACCCTGCTGGGCCTGCTGTCCATCCCATCCGCCGTCCCCGTACAACGGGTCCTCCGGATGCCACGGTTCGGAGCCTTGGCCCCGGCCATACTCAGTCATCGATCCCCTAGAGCCGCGAGGCGGCGGTCGCGCGGCTTCCGGCCCGGCTTCCGTTCCGCCTCTTGCTGTGCGGCGGCTGTTCGAACGCCGCCGCATCGCGCGGAACGTTACCGTATCGCGATCAGATGACCACTTCGACGCCTTCGCCGGGTGCTTTGCCTGACACCCGTTCGGATTCGAGGGCCTGTTGCAGGATGATCACGGCCGCTGCCTGGTCGATGACGGACCGGCCCTTCTTGGACTTCACGCCCGAGGCGCGCAGTCCCTGACTGGCCGTCACCGTCGTCATGCGTTCATCGACGAGTCTCACCGGAACCGGGGAGATCATGCGGGCCAGTTCCTGGACGAAGCCCCGGACCTTGACCGCGGCCGGGCCCTCGCCCCCCTTGAGGGAGCGCGGGAGACCGACCACCACCTCAATGGGCTCGTACTCCTCGACGAGTTGCTTCAACCGCCGTCGAGCCGCCGGGATGTCGCGCCCCGGGACCGTCTCCACCGGGGTGGCGAGGATCCCGTCGGGGTCGCACGAGGCGACCCCGATGCGGGCGTCCCCGACGTCGATCGCGAGTCGACGTCCTCTGCGCATGCTTTTCCGACCCGTCTCTTACTTGGCGGTCTCGGTGACCAGGCGCTCCACGGCGTCCACGGCGTCCCCGATGGCGGCCGGGTTCTGGCCGCCGCCCTGGGCGACGTCCGGCTTGCCGCCACCGCCGCCGCCGAGGGTCTTGGCCGCTGTGCGCACCAGCTCGCCGGCCTTCAGCCCGCGCTCGCGGGCGGCCTCGTTGGTGGCGATGACCGTCAGCGGCTTGCCGTTCGCCACGGTGAAGAGGGCGACGACGGCGGCCCGTCCGCCCTGGATCCGCCCGCGCACGTCGAGGACGAGCTTGCGCAGGTCGTCGGCGGTGGTGCCGTCCGGGACCTGGCCGGTCACGACAGCGATGCCACGGATGTCCTTGGCGGACTCGGCGAGACCGCCGGCGGCCTGGAGGACCTTCTCCGCGCGGAACTTCTCGATCTCCTTCTCGGCGTCCTTCAGCTTGCCGAGCATGGCGGAGACCTTCTCGGGGAGCTCCTCCGGACGCCCCTTGATCAGCTCCTGGAGCTGGGCGACCACCGTGTGCTCACGGGCGAGGAAGTTGTAGGCGTCCACACCGACCAGGGCCTCGATGCGGCGGACACCGGAGCCGATGGACGATTCGCCGAGCAGCTTCACCAGTCCGAGCTGGGCGGTGTTGTGCACGTGCGTGCCGCCGCACAGTTCCTTGGAGAAGTCGCCGATGGTCACGACGCGCACGCGCTCGCCGTACTTCTCGCCGAACTCGGCGATGGCCCCCTGCTTCTTGGCCTCGTCGATACCCATGACGTCGGCGCGGACGTCGAGGTCGCGGGCGAGCACCTCATTGATCTTCTGCTCGACGTCGGTCATCGCGGCCGTCGGAACGGCGGACGGGGAGCCGAAGTCGAAGCGGAAGCGGCCGGGCTGGTTCTCGGAACCGGCCTGGGCGGCCGTCGGGCCGAGGGCGTCGCGCAGGGCCTGGTGGGTCAGGTGCGTGGCCGAGTGGGCACGGGCGATGGCCTTGCGGCGGCGGTCGTCGATCGAGGCGTGGGCCTTGGCGCCGACGGTCACCTCGCCGACCTGGACGACGCCCTTGTGGACGTAGACGCCCGGGACCGGCTTCTGGCAGTCGCGGATCTCGATGACGGCACCGGTGTCGACCTTGATACGGCCGGTGTCGCCGATCTGGCCACCGCCCTCGGCGTAGAACGGGGTGCGGTCGAGGACGATCTCGACCTCGTCGCCCTCGGTGGCGGCCGGGGAGGAGGCGCCGTCGACGAGGATGCCGACGATCGTGGACTCGCTCTCGGTGTCGGTGTAACCGATGAAGTCGGTGGCACCGGCCTGGTCGGCGATCTCACGGTAGGCGCCGGCGCCGGCGTGCCCGGTCTTCTTGGCCTGGGCGTCGGCCTTGGCTCGCTCCCGCTGTTCCTTCATCAGGCGGCGGAACCCGTCCTCGTCCACGGAGAGGCCCTGTTCGGCGGCCATCTCCAGGGTGAGGTCGATCGGGAAGCCCCAGGTGTCGTGGAGCAGGAAGGCCTTGTCGCCGGGCAGGACGCTGCCGCCGGAGGCCTTGGTGTCGCTGACGGCCGTGTCGAGGATGTTGGTGCCGGCCTTCAGCGTCTTGAGGAAGGCGTTCTCCTCGGCGAGGGCGACCTTCTCGATGCGCTCGCGGTCGGTGATGAGCTCGGGATACTGCTGGCCCATCATCTCGATCACGGTGTCGATCAGGTCCTTGACGACCGGACCGGTGGCGCCGAGCAGGCGCATGTTGCGGATGGCGCGGCGCATGATGCGGCGCAGCACGTAGCCGCGGCCCTCGTTGCCGGGGGTGACGCCGTCGCCGATGAGCATCACGGAGGTGCGCATGTGGTCGGTGACCACGCGCAGGGAGACGTCCGAGCCGTGGGCGTCGCCGTAGCGGACGCCGGTCAGCTCGGTGGCCTTGTCGATGACGGCCATCGAGGTGTCGATCTCGTACATGTTCTGCACGCCCTGCAGAATCATGGCGAGACGCTCGAGGCCGAGGCCGGTGTCGATGTTCTTGCTGGGCAGGTCCCCGAGGATCTCGAAGTTGTCCTTGCCGATGCCCTCGCCCCGCTCGTACTGCATGAAGACGAGGTTCCAGATCTCCACGTACCGCTCGTCGTTGACGGCGGGGCCGCCCTCGGCGCCGAACTCGGGGCCGCGGTCGTAGTTGATCTCGGAACACGGGCCGCAGGGGCCGGGGACGCCCATGGACCAGTAGTTGTCCTTCATGCCGAGGCGCTGGATGCGCTCCTTCGGCACACCGACGACCTCGTGCCAGATGCGCTCGGCCTCGTCGTCGTCCTTGTAGACGGTGATCCACAGGCGCTCGGGGTCCAGGCCGTAACCGCCCTTGTCCTGGGGGCCGGTGAGCAGCTCCCAGGCGAGCTTGATGGCGCCTTCCTTGAAGTAGTCGCCGAAGGAGAAGTTGCCGCACATCTGGAAGAACGTGCCGTGGCGGGTGGTCTTGCCGACTTCTTCGATGTCGGGCGTGCGCACGCACTTCTGCACGCTGGTGGCGCGCGAGAACGGCGGCTTGACCTCACCCAGGAAGTAGGGCTTGAACGGCACCATGCCGGCCGGGACGAGGAGCAGAGTCGGGTCGTCCGCGATGAGCGACGCCGAAGGGACGACGGTGTGACCGCGCTCCTCGAAGAAGCTCAACCAGCGGCGGCGAATCTCAGCCGACTCCATCAGTGGTCCTCATTCCGGTTGTACGGGTACGTCTGGTACGCCGAACCCTCGACGTACTTCGGGTGGTTGCGGTTCTCGATGGCCGTGTGGCGCCGGGGTGCCGGCAGCTCGGGCTTCTCGTTGATCCCGAGGGCGTCGCCCAGCTCGGCCTCCCGCACGGCCATGTTGTCCCGGACGTCGAGCGCGAAGCCCACGGCACGGTCCTTGAGGCGGTGACCGGCCTCGATCGCCTTGTTGCCCGCGGTTCTGGCGAGGCTCTCGGGGGTCAGCTGCTTCAGCTTGCGATTGACCTTGGTGGTGGCCCAGACACCGGCGGCGACACCCGTGCTGAACCAGAAGGTACGGCGGAACATCGCTGGCTCTCAGTCCCTCTTCCCTCGGGCGCTGCGCCGGGTGACCGTGCGGCCCACGATCACGGTACGCCGGGGCGCCTTGGCGGGCACGTCCTCCTTGCGGCCGCCGAGGGCCCGGCGCACGCCGTAGCCGAAGGCCGCGACCTTGACCAGGGGGCCGCCGAAGGTGGAGGCGACGGTGGTCGACAGCGCCGAGGCGTTCGACGTGACCTCCTGGACGTCGGAGGCGATCGAGTCGACCCGGTCGATCTGGGTCTGCGCGGAGCGCACCGCCGCGGAGGCGTCGGCCAGCAGCGGGACGGCCTGATCGGTCACGTCCGCCACGAGCTTGGTGGTCGCCTTGAGCGTCTGGGCCACTCTCGCCAGCGCGACGGCGAGGAAGGAGACCAGGATCGCCCAGAAGACGGCCACCAGGATCCCGGCAACCTCTCCACCGGACACTGTGTGCACCCGCTCCCTGAAACGTGCCTGAACATCGAAAAAGTCGTGCGACGAGCCTATCGCGCCGGGGGTGGCGCTCCGTACCGGATTACCCGCGGGGAGCTCGCCGATCGCGAAAGCCCGCCGCCCCGCCCGCCCACAGGGGCGGGGAGACGACGGGCCGGAGTACCGCGTGCCTGCCGAGGATCAGCGGGCGTAGTACTCGACGACGAGCTGCTCGTCGCAGATCACCGGGATCTCCTTGCGGTTCGGCTCGCGGTCCAGGCGGAACGCCAGGGACTTGAGGTTCACCTGGAGGTAGCGCGGGATCTCACCGTCGGGGGCGAAGCCACCCTCACGAGCGATCGTGAAGAGGGTCTTCTCCTTGGAGCGCTCACGGACCTGCACGACGTCGTCCGGACGGACACGGAAGGAGGGCTTGTCGACCTTCTTGCCGTTGACGGCGATGTGGCCGTGCACGACCATCTGGCGGGCCTGGTAGATCGTGCGGGCGATGCCCGAACGCAGAACCAGGGCGTCGAGACGGCGCTCCAGCTCGATGATCAGGGCCTCACCGGTCTTGCCCTGGACCTTGGAGGCACGCTCGTAGGCGCGCACGAGCTGGCGCTCGGACACGTCGTACTGCGCGCGCAGACGCTGCTTCTCGAGCAGACGGACCTTGTAGTCCGAGTTCTGCTTGCGGCCACGGCCGTGCTCACCCGGCGGGTAGGGGCGGGCCTCGAAGTACTTGACGGCCTTCGGGGTCAGCGCGATGCCGAGGGCACGCGACTTCTTGACCTTGGGGCGGGACTGGTTCGCCACTGTTTTCGCTTTCCTTGTATCGGCTTGTCAGGGTTGAGGGAGGTCGCATCCGCAGCCGGGGAAACCCGCCTCGGTCCTGGTGGACCTCGGTGGGCAGCCGCTCCCCTGGTCTGGGCACATACGTGCAGCACGCGAGTGGCCCACCGACCGGTTCCGTCGTGCGACGGTGGTGGTGGGCTGCCCGCGACACCGTTCGACGGTGCGCGACGCTCCTGGAGCCGATCCCGGAGGATCGGGACTCCGGCCGACTGCCCCGTTCTGACTGCACGGGACGCGGCACTCCGAGCGAGTTTACAGGGTGCTCAGGACCGCTTACGACCGAGGTTCTTCCGGGTCCACTCCACCGCGTCCGCGTAGCGGGCCTCCGCGCCGTGCCGGGTCGGCTCGTAGTACTCACGGTCCTTCAGCTCGTCCGGGGCGTACTGCTGGGCCGCGATGCCCTCGGGCAGGTCGTGCGGGTAGACGTAGCCCTGGCCGTGACCCAGCTTGGTCGCGCCCTTGTAGTGGCTGTCGCGCAGGTGGGCCGGCACGGGTCCGGCCAGTCCCTTGCGGACGTCCTCCAGGGCGGCGCCGATCGCGGTGGTCGCGGCGTTGGACTTGGGTGCCAGGGCGAGGGCGATCGTGGCGTGGCCGAGGGTGAGCGCGGCCTCGGGGAAGCCGATCATGGCAACGGCCTGGGCGGCGGCGACCGCCGTCTGCAGAGCGGTCGGGTCGGCCAGGCCGATGTCCTCGCTGGCGGAGATCATCAGGCGCCGGGCGATGAAGCGGGGGTCCTCACCGGCCTCGATCATCCGGGCCAGGTAGTGCAGGGCGGCGTCGACGTCGGAGCCCCGGATGGACTTGATCAGGGCGCTGGCCACGTCGTAGTGCTGGTCGCCGTCGCGGTCGTACTTCACGGCCGCCCGGTCGACCGTCTCCTCCAGGGTCGTCAGGCCGATCTCCGCCTCGCCCTTGTCGAGGGCGGCCCCGGCGGCCGCCTCCAGGGCGGTGAGGGCGCGGCGGGCGTCGCCGCCGGCGATGCGCAGGAGGTGGCTCTCGGTCTCCTCGGGGAGGGTGACGGCGCCGCCCAGGCCGCGCTCGTCGGTGAGGGCGCGCCTGATGAGGCTCCTGATGTCCTCGTCCGTGAGCGGTTCGAGGGTGAGCAGCAAGGAGCGGGACAGCAGGGGGGAGATCACCGAGAAGTACGGGTTCTCCGTCGTCGCCGCGATGAGCGTCACCCAGCGGTTCTCGACGGCCGGGAGCAGGGAGTCCTGCTGGGCCTTGCTGAAGCGGTGGATCTCGTCGAGGAAGAGGACGGTCTCCTTGCCGTAGCCGCCGGAGGCGCGGCGGGCGCCGTCGATGACCGCGCGGACCTCCTTGACGCCCGCGGTGATCGCGGACAACTCCACGAAGCGGGCGTCGGTGGCCTTGGAGACGACGTAGGCCAGGGTGGTCTTGCCGGTGCCGGGCGGGCCCCAGAGGAGCACCGAGGAGGGGCCGGCCGGGCCGGAGGCCTCCCCGACCAGTCTGCGCAGGGGCGAGCCCGGCTTCAGCAGGTGCTGCTGGCCCACGACCTCGTCGAGGGTGCGCGGGCGCATCCGCACCGCCAGGGGGCTGCTGGACGGCTCCTTCTCCTGGCGTTCTTCGGCTGCGGCGGTGAACAGGTCGGGCTCCACGTCAGAAACCCTAGTTCACGGCACTGACAATCCGGCCGGGCCCCGGAACCGGGGGCTCAGCTGAACCAGAAGTCCCACCAGCGGGTCAGGACCAGCATGCCGATGATGCCGATGTGCAGCACGGGCATGACCCAGGTGAACTCGCCGAAGAAGGTCTTGAGCCAGCCCGGGGCGGGCAGGAAGCCCTTGCGGATGTTGAACGAGGTCACGTACCAGAACATCAGGATCGTGGCGACCCAGGCCAGGCTGCACCACAGGCAGAGCGCGTTGATCCGGTACAGGGACTGGAACATCAGCCAGGCGCAGAAGCCCACGCCGAACAGGCAGCCGGCGTTGAAGGTGAGCCAGTACCAGCGCGGGAAGCGGGCGCGGGCGAGCAGGCTCACGCCGACGCCGACGACGATGCCGTAGGCGACGAGGCCGAGCATCGGGTTCGGGAAGCCGAAGACCGCGGCCTGCTTGCTCTCCATGACGCTGCCGCAGGAGACGACCGGGTTGAGGCTGCAGCCGGGCGTGAACGTCGTGCCCTCGATCTTGGCCTCGAGGATCTTGAACTTGTCGATCGTGATGACCCACGAGGCGAGCAGTCCGGCCGCGCCGGTGATCACCAGCAGCAGGGCCAGGGCCCGGCTGCCGCCCTCCGCGCGGGGCGCGGCCTCGGCGCGCTCCGGCTCGGACTCCGTGGAGACGTCCCTGACTGTCGTCTTGCTCATCACGCCGATTCCGTCACTTGAGACTGAACATCTTCGGGCATGGCCATTGTGCCGCACGGGTGCCGGTGTCCACCGTTCAGTGAACATAAGGAGGTCCGCCCGGTCGCCCCTGGGGGTTGTGTTTCGGCCGACGTGCGTCGCAGGGCAGCACAAAGGTGCGAAGCACCGGGAGAGGGACGGCGAAGGCGCCGAACCCCGGTCGGATGTCCGGCGCCTTCAGGCAGGCTGAGCGCTGGCTGGCTAGCCCAGCCGGGCTTCCAGCTCTGCCACGATCTCGTTCACTCCCACCGCCGTCTGCTCGCCCGACTCCATGTCCTTGAGCTGGACGACGCCCTCGGCGAGGTCGCGTTCGCCGGCGACGACCGTGTAGCGGGCGCCGCTGCGGTTGGCGTTCTTCATGGCGCCCTTGAGGCCCTTGCCGCCGTAGGAGAAGTCGGCCGCGATGCCGTTCTTGCGCAGTTCGGTGACCTTGGCGAACAGGACCCGGCGGGCCTCCTCGCCGAGCGGGACGGCGAACACGCTGGTGGTGGCCGGGAGTTCCAGCTCGACGCCCTCCGCCTCCAGCGCGAGGACCGTGCGGTCGACGCCGAGGGCCCAGCCAACGGACGGCAGCGCGGGGCCGCCGATCATCTCGGAGAGGCCGTCGTAGCGGCCGCCGCCGCCCACCGCGGACTGAGAGCCGAGGCCGTCGTGGACGAACTCGAAGGTGGTGCGGGTGTAGTAGTCCAGGCCGCGGACCAGCTTCGGGTCGTCCTCGAAGGCGACGCCCGCGGCCGTGATCAGCTCGCGGACCTCCTCGTGGTACGCCTTGCACGCGTCGCACAGGTGGTCACGCAGCAGCGGCGCGTCCCCGAGCTGCTTCTGCACCGACTCGCGCTTGTCGTCCAGGACGCGCAGCGGGTTGATCTCCGCACGCCGCAGGGTGTCCTCGTCCAGGTCCAGGCCGCGCAGGAACTCCTGCAGCGCCGACCGGTAGACGGGGCGGCACTCCTGGTCGCCCAGGCTGTTCAGCAGGATCCGGAAGTCCCTCAGGCCCAGCGAGCGGTACGCCTGGTCGGCCAGGATGATCAGCTCGGCGTCCAGCGCCGGGTCCTCCGCGCCGATCGCCTCGGCACCGACCTGGGAGAAGTGGCGGTAGCGGCCCTTCTGCGGACGCTCGTAGCGGTAGTACGAGCCGGAGTACCAGAGCTTGACCGGGAGGTTGCCGGCCTTGTGCAGATTGGCCTCCAGCGCCGCGCGCAGGACGGACGCCGTGCCCTCGGGGCGCAGGGCGAGCTTGTCGCCGCCCTTGGTCTCGAAGGCGTACATCTCCTTGGTCACGATGTCGGTGGACTCGCCGACCCCGCGCGCGAAGAGCTCGACGCTCTCGAAGCCGGGCGTCTCGATGTAGCCGTAGCCGGAGTTGCGCAGCGGCGCGGCGATGGCCTCGCGGACCGCGAGGTACGTGGCGCTGTCCGGCGGGATCAGGTCGTACGTGCCCTTGGGGGCCTTGAAGGTGCTCACGGAAGGTCTCGTCACATTCCTCGTCGGGGAGCCTCGAAGGCTCCCTGGCCGGCCGCCACCTGCCGCAGATACGGGTTGGTGGAACGCTCCTGGCCGATGGTCGTCTGGGGGCCGTGGCCGGACAGCACCACGGTCGAGTCGTCGAGCGGCAGGCACACGCGGGCCAGCGAGTCGAGCATCTCGGCCATGTCACCGCCGGGCAGGTCGGTGCGTCCGATGGAGCCGGCGAACAGCAGGTCGCCCGAGAAGAGGATCGGCGGGACGTCCGCCGCCTCGGGCAGGCCGAAGGTCACCGACCCCTTGGTATGGCCGGGCGCATGTGCGACGGACAGCTCCAGGCCCGCCAGCTCCAGCTTCGCCCCGTCGGCCAGTTCCTTGACGTCATCGGGCTCCCCCACGGTCAGCTCACCCAGCAGCGGCATCCCGATGGACCGGCCGATCCCCTTCTCGGGGTCGTTCATCATGTACCGGTCGTCGGGGTGGATCCAGGCCGGCACGTCGTGGGCGCCGCACACCGGGACGACCGAGGCCACGTGGTCGATGTGGCCGTGGGTGAGGACGACGGCGACCGGCTTGAGCCGGTGCTTCCTGACCGCTTCCGCGACGCCGTCGGCGGCCTGATGGCCGGGGTCGATGATCACGCACTCCTCACCGGCGGCAGGGGCGACGAGGTAACAGTTCGTCCCCCAGGCCCCGGCGGGGAACCCGGCAATGAGCACGATCGTCCTTCGTTGTGTCGGTACGGGCGGCTACGGCTGCGCACAGAGCCTACCGGCGCTGCCGATTCCTCAGCGAACCCATATACGGTACGGGGCACACGCAGGCGCTCGGCACACAGGACGCACGCGTACCGGTCGATGTATCAGACCCAAGAGGAGAGAACCCGGTGGTCAGCCAGGAACAGCGGCGGCGTCAGCTCGCCCGGGAGAAGTTCTTGCGGCAGCAGCAGCGACGCACGGACGCGCGACGCAAGGCCCGTATCCGCAACTCCGTGATCGCCTCGGCTCTCGGCGTGGTCGTGGTGCTCTCGGTGACGGTCTTCCTGACCAAGCCGTTCGAGGACGACGGCAAGACGGAGAACGCCAACGCGGACGTCACGCCCAGCGCCACGCCCAGCAAGGCCCCGGACCCGTGCGAGAAGCCCGCCCCGGGCAAGGTCAAGTCGGAGACCTGGAAGAAGGAACCGCCGCTGACCATCGACAAGTCGGCGACGTACACGATGAAGCTGGACACGACCTGCGGCGAGATAGACGTCGCGCTGAAGGCGTCGGCCGCGCCGCGCACCGTCAACTCGTTCAACTTCCTTCTCGGCAAGGGCTACTTGGACCACAGCAAGTGCCACCGGCTCACGGACCAGGGCATCTACGTCCTGCAGTGCGGCGACCCGAAGGGCACCGGCATGGGCGGACCGGGCTACACCATCCCGGACGAGAACCTCAAGGACAAGAGCCTCAAGGGCGGGGTGTACCCGGCGGGCACGGTCGCGATGGCGAACCAGTACAACGCGCAGACGAAGCAGGGCCGCGACAGCGGCGGCAGCCAGTTCTTCCTCGTCTACCAGGACAGTCAGTTGCCGCCCGACTACACACCGTTCGGCACGGTGTCGGAAGCGGGCATGAAGGTTCTGCAGAAAATCGCCAAGGCGGGGGCGCAGGCTCCCGACCCTCAGACGGGCAACACGGCGCCCAACGCGACGGTCGTGATCAACAAGGCCACGATCACCGAATCCTGAGCCCGAACTGCGTAATTTCGGTCGCGCGGGATGCGGACACGCCCCCCGCCGGTCGCCTATGTTGGCCGTGACGAAACTGTGGACGATGCCCGGGGGAGCTACAGGCCCCTCGCAGGCATCATGTGGAGGAGGCGCTGTGAGCAGCGACCCGTGGGGCCGCGTCGACGAGACGGGGACCGTGTACGTGCGTACGGCCGACGGCGAGCAGGTCGTCGGTTCCTGGCAGGCGGGCTCCCCCGAGGAGGCGCTGGCCTATTTCGAGCGCAAGTACGAGGGCCTGGTTGTCGAGATCGGCCTCCTCGAGAAGCGAGTGAAGACCACCGACCTGTCGGCGAAGGACGCCCACGCCGCCATCGGCCACATCCGGGAGCAGGTCGACGCGCATCACGCGGTGGGCGACCTGGACGCCCTGCGGGTCCGGCTGGACAAGCTCGTGGAGCTGGTGGAGGCGCGCCGTGAGGAGCGCAAGGCGCAGCGGGCGAAGCAGTCCGACGAGGCCCGCCACGCCAAGGAGGCGCTGGTCGCCGAGGCGGAGGAGCTGTCCCGGTCCGACCAGTGGCGGGCGGCCGGTGAGCGGCTGCGGGCCCTGGTGGACACCTGGAAGGGCCTGCCGAGGCTGGACCGCAAGTCCGACGACGAACTGTGGCACCGGTTCTCGCACGCCCGGTCGGCGTTCTCCAAGCGGCGCAAGCAGCACTTCGCGCAGCTGGACGCGCAGCGCGAGGAGGCCCGCAAGACCAAGGAGCGGCTGGTCGCCGAGGCCGAGGCGCTGTCGAACTCGACGGACTGGGGCGTGACGGCGGCGCGTTACCGCGAGCTGATGTCCGAGTGGAAGGCCGCGGGCCGTGCCCAGCGCGAGCACGAGGACGACCTGTGGAACCGCTTCCGCGGCGCCCAGGACGTCTTCTTCGCGGCCCGCAGCTCGGTCTTCGCGGAGCGGGACGCGGAGCAGACGGAGAACCTCAAGCACAAGGAGGAGCTCGCCGAGGAGGCCGAGAAGCTCCTGCCGATCACGGACCTGAAGGCGGCCCGCGCCGCGTTCCGGAACGTGAACGAGCGCTGGGAGGCCATCGGTCATGTGCCGCGCGACGCCCGGCCCAAGGTCGAGGGCCGGATGCACGCGGTCGAGCGGGCCATCCAGGAGGCCGAGGAGGCCGAGTGGCGCCGGACGAACCCGGAGGCACGTGCGCGTGCCGAGGGTCTGACCGGTCAGCTCCAGGCCGCCGTGGACAAGCTGCGGGGCCAGATCGAGCAGGCCCGGGCGCAGGGCAACAACGCCAAGGCCGACAAGCTCCAGCGTGAGCTCGACGGCCGGCAGGCACTGCTGGACCAGGCGCTGAAGGGCCTGCAGGAGTTCGGCGGCTGAGCAGTCGGTCGACAGCCGGTCGAAGAGGGGCTCCCGTACACCGTGTACGGGAGCCCCTTTCGTGTGGTCCTGCGGCGACCGGCTACGACCTGCTGCGCGCCGACGTCACCCGGTACACGTCGTAGACGCCCTCCACGCCCCGGACCGCCTTCAGGACGTGGCCCAGGTGCTTCGGGTCGCCCATTTCGAAGGTGAAGCGAGAGGTGGCGACGCGGTCCCGGGAGGTCTGGACGGCCGCGGACAGGATGTTGACGTGCTGGTCGGACAGCACCCGGGTGACGTCCGACAGCAGCCGGGAGCGGTCCAGGGCCTCGACCTGGATGGCGACCAGGAAGACCGAGGACTGGGTGGGCGCCCACTCGACGTCGAGGATGCGCTCGGGCTCCCGGGACAGCGAGTCGACGTTCACACAGTCGCTGCGGTGAACCGATACGCCGCTGCCGCGGGTGACGAAGCCGATGATGGGGTCGCCCGGGACAGGTGTGCAGCAGCGGGCCAGCTTGACCCACACATCGTCGACGCCCTTGACGACCACGCCCGGGTCGGCGCTGGAGCGGCGCTTGCTGCTGCGTCCGCGGGCCGGCGGGACCGACTCGTCGATCTCCTCGGTGGCGGCCTCCTCACCGCCCAGGGCCTGGACCAGCTTCTGCACGATGTTCTGCGCGGAGACATGGCCCTCGCCGATCGCCGCGTACAGGGCGGAGATGTCGGCGTAGCGCATCTCGTGCGCGAGGGTCACCAGGGAGTCGCCGGTCAGGATGCGCTGGATCGGCAGGTTCTGCTTGCGCATCGCGCGGACGATGGCGTCCTTGCCCTGCTCGATCGCCTCGTCGCGGCGCTCCTTGGAGAACCAGGCGCGGATCTTGTTGCGGGCGCGCGGTGACTTGACGAAGCCGAGCCAGTCGCGGGAGGGGCCGGCGCCGGCCGCCTTGGAGGTGAAGACCTCCACCAGGTCGCCGTTGTCGAGGGTGGACTCCAGCGGGACCAGCCGGCCGTTGACGCGGGCGCCTATCGTGCGGTGGCCCACCTCGGTGTGCACCGCGTAGGCGAAGTCGACCGGAGTAGCCCCGGCCGGGAGCGCTATGACGTCGCCCTTGGGGGTGAAGACGAAGACCTCGTTGCGCGAGAGGTCGAAGCGCAGGGACTCCAGGAACTCGCCCGGGTCCTCGGTCTCCTTCTGCCAGTCCAGGAGCTGGCGCAGCCACGCCATGTCGTTGAGGTGGTCGTCCTTGCCCTTGCCGGACGACTTGGGGGCGTCGCTGCGCACCTTGGACGCGCCGGCGACGGCCTCCTGCTTGTACTTCCAGTGCGCGGCGATGCCGTACTCGGCGCGGCGGTGCATGTCGAAGGTGCGGATCTGCAGCTCGACCGGCTTGCCGCCGGGGCCGATGACCGTCGTGTGCAGCGACTGGTACATGTTGAACTTGGGCATCGCGATGTAGTCCTTGAACCGGCCGGGGACCGGGTTCCATCGCGCGTGCACCGTGCCGAGGGCCGCGTAGCAGTCGCGGACGGTGTCCACGAGGACGCGGATGCCCACCAGGTCGTAGATCTCCGCGAAGTCACGGCCGCGGACGATCATCTTCTGGTAGACGCTGTAGTAGTGCTTCGGGCGGCCGGTGACGGTCGCCTTGATGCGGGCCGCGCGCAGGTCCTGCTGGACCTCGTCGGTGACGATGGCCAGGTACTCGTCGCGCTTGGGCGCCCGCTCGGCCACCAGGCGGACGATCTCGTCGTACATCTTGGGGTAGAGGATCGCGAAGGCGAGGTCCTCCAGCTCCCACTTGATGGTATTCATGCCCAGGCGGTGGGCGAGCGGCGCGTAGATCTCCAGGGTCTCGCGCGCCTTCTTCTCCTGCTTCTCGCGCTTGAGGTAGCGCATGGTGCGCATGTTGTGCAGGCGGTCGGCCAGCTTGATGACCAGGACGCGCGGGTCCTTGGCCATGGCGACGACCATCTTGCGCACGGTCTCCGCCTGCGCGGCCTCGCCGAACTTGACCTTGTCCAGCTTGGTGACGCCGTCGACGAGCAGGGTGACGACGTCGCCGAAGTCGCGGCGCAGGTCCTCCAGCCCGTACTCGGTGTCCTCGACCGTGTCGTGCAGCAGGCCCGCCATCAGCGTGGCCGGATCCATGCCCAGCTCGGCGAGGATGGTGGTGACGGCGAGCGGGTGCGTGATGTACGGATCGCCGCTCTTGCGCTTCTGGCCGCGGTGCCACCGCTCGGCGACCTGGTAGGCGCGCTCGATCTGGCGGAGGGTGGCCGTCTCGATCTTCGGGTCGTTGCTGCGCACTATCCGCAGCAGCGGCTCCAGCACCGGGTTGTACGGGTTCGCGCGCTGGACACCGAGCCGGGCCAGCCGGGCGCGGACGCGGTTGGAGGAGCCGGAGCGGGCCGGCTGTCCGGCGGCCTGGCGCACCGCGGGCGGCGGGGTGGGCTTGGGCCGCGACTGCTCGGCGGGCTTGTCGACCGGTGCCGCCTGGGCGTGCTCGACCGGCCCGCGGCTGTCGTTCGTCGCGTGGGGCGCGCTCGGCGCGGGCTTCGCCGCGGCCGCCGAGGCGGACTCGGGCTTGGCGGCGGTCAGGTGCTGGGCCTCGTCTGGCAAGAGGACTCCTCGTGCGCGATCCGGGTCCCCCGGTCAGGCTCCGGACCCCCATGGTAGCGATCCTGAGCTCCAGGATCGTCTTCAGGCCGTGTGAGGACCGTCTACCCCGGAAACGCACGAGGCGGGCACCGGATTCCTCCGGGCCCGCCTGCGCGGTGTGGTGCCGGTGTCGCCGGACCGCCACGCGGTCGCTAGACCGTGAGCAGCGCCTCCAGCGGGGCGCCGTTCAGCGCCGGCTCCAGGCGGGCCCGGCCGCTCAGGAAGCCGAGCTCCATGAGGACGGCGAGACCGGCCACCTCGGCGCCGGCCCGGCGGATGAGCTGGACCGAGGCCTCGGCGGTGCCGCCGGTGGCGAGGACGTCGTCGACGATCAGGATCCGATCGCCCGCGGTGAGGTCCTCGGCGTGCACCTCGATCTCCGCCGAGCCGTACTCCAGGTCGTAGGCCTGGGCGAGGGTGGCTCCGGGGAGCTTGCCCGCCTTGCGTACGGGGATGAAGCCCAGGCCGGCGCGGACGGCGACCGGGGCGCCGAGGATGAAGCCCCGTGCTTCCAGGCCGACGACCTTGGTGGCGCCGGTGCGCTCGGCGATCTCGGCGAGGGCGTCGGTCAGCGCGGTGAACGCCGACGGGTCCGCCAGGAGCGGGGTGATGTCCTTGAACATCACGCCCGGCTCCGGGTAGTCGGCCACGTCGCGGATGCGGCTGAGCAGCAGCTCCCTGATGTCGGTCATCGACGCTTCCCCGAGGGACGGCCGCGGCCGCGGTTGCGGGAGGCGGGCTGGTTGCGGGGGCCGACGACCGCGGGTGCGGCGTCCTCGGGCTCGTCGGCGTAGGTCTCCTCACCGCCCTGCGCGTCGAGCGTCTCGCCCTTGGCGTCGGACTGGGCCCGCTTGGCCAGGACGCGCTTCTTCAGGGCCTTCATCGCCGGCTCGCGCTCCTTGAGGTCGGCGACGAGCGGCGTGGCGATGAAGATCGAGGAGTAGGCACCGGCGGCGAGGCCGACGAACAGCGACAACGAGATGTCGTTCAGCATGCCGGCGCCGAGGACACCGCCACCGATGAACAGCAGGCCCGCCACCGGCAGCAGCGCGACCACCGTGGTGTTGACGGAGCGGACCAGGGTGCTGTTGATCGACCGGTTGGCGACGTCGCTGTAGGTCCAGCGGGTCTGTTTGGTGAGGTCCTTCGTCTGTTCCTTGAGGCTGTCGAAGACCACGACCGTGTCGTAGAGCGAGTATCCGAGGATGGTCAGCAGACCGATCACCGTGCCCGGGGTGACCTCGAAGCCGACCAGGGCGTAGATGCCGACCGTGATGGTGATGTCGTGGATCAGTGCGACGAACGCGGCCACGGCCATGCGCCACTCGAAGGCGATCGCCAGGTAGATCACCACCAGGACCAGGAAGATCCCGAGGCCCTGCCACGCCTTGTTCGCGATCTGCTCACCCCAGCTGGGGCCGACCAGTTCGGCGTTGATCTGCTCCGGGTCGATCTTGAGGTCCTCGGCGAGGGTGTTCTTGATCTGGTTCGCCGCGCCCGTGTCGATGCCGGCGACCTGGATGCGCAGGCTGCCGTCGCCGAGCTTCTGGACGATCGCGTCGTGGCCGGAGGCCTCTTCCGCGTACTCCTCCGCCTGGGCCACCGATGCGCTGGTGCTCTTCGGGGTGTTGAAGACGGCGCCGCCCTGGAACTCGATGCCCATGTTCAGGCCCCGCACCGCCAGGCCGACGATGGCCAGGATGGTGATCAGGATGGAGACGCCGTACCAGATCTTGCGGTTCTTGACGAAGTCGTAGCCGACCTCGCCGCGGTGCAGTCGGGCGCCGAGGGTGCCGAGTTTCGACATCTCAGGCCTCCTTGGGGTCGACGGGGGCGACGGGGCGGCGGGTGCGGCGCAGCGGCGGCTGGGCACCCAGGCTCTTCGGGTCGAGGCCGGACCACTTGTGGCCGTTCGCGAAGAACGGGCGGCGGGCCATCAGGGTCAGCAGCGGCTTGGTGAAGAGGAAGACGACGACCACGTCGAGCAGGGTGGTCAGGCCGAGCGTGAACGCGAAGCCCTGGACCTTGCCGACGGTGACGATGAAGAGCACCGCCGCGGCGAGGAACGACACGAAGTCGGAGACCAGGATGGTGCGCCGGGCGCGCGGCCAGGCCCTCTCCACGGCGGGGCGCAGGGTGCGGCCCTCGCGGATCTCGTCGCGGACGCGTTCGAAGTACACGATGAACGAGTCCGCGGTGATGCCGATCGCGACGATGGCACCGCACACGGCCGGCAGGTTCAGCGCGAAGCCGATGGCCGGGCCGAGGAGGGACATGAGCGTGTAGGTGAGGGCGGCCGAGACCAGCAGCGAGAGGATCGCGATGAACGACAGGCCGCGGTAGTAGGCCAGCAGGTAGATGATGACCAGCGCGAGACCGATGGCGCCGGCGATGAGACCGGCCTTCAGCTGGTCATCGCCCAGCGCGGCGGTCACGGTCGTCATGCTGTCCACCTTGAAGGTCAGCGGCAGCGCGCCGTACGACAGCATGTTGGCGAGTTCCTGGGCGGACTGCTGGGTGAAGTTGCCGGAGATCTCGGCGTTGCCGCCGGTCAGGGCCTGCCGGACGTACGGGTCGGAGACGACCTCGCCGTCCAGGACGATCGCGAACTGGTTCTGCGGGGACTGGTTCTGCGCCAGCTTGCCGGTGATGTTCGCGAACTTCTTGGCGCCGGAGTCCGTGAAGTCCATCGTGACCGTCCAGCCCGCACCGGTCTGCGTGTTCAGGACGGCCTGGGCCTCGTCGACGTCCGTGCCGTCGACCTCGGCGGGGCCGAGGATGTACTTCTGCCACTGGCCCTGCGAGTTCTTGCCGCACGCCAGCGTCGGGGCGGAGGCCTTGACGCCGTCGCCGACGGTGGAGCGGGCCCTCTCGTCGGTGCAGTCGAGCTTGGCGTACTTCTCCTGAAGCGCGCTCGCGTCGCCCTCGGCGGTGCCGCCGCTCGCCGACGGGGAGGGGCTGGCCCCGGCCTTGTCGGAGGCGCTCGCGGACGGCGTGGCGTCGGCCTTCAACCCGTCCGTGACCGCGCGGCCCTGCGTGGTGGCGGAGGCGGACGGGGACGCGGATCCCTTGCCGGTGGCCGCCGGCTTGTCCGTGGCCTCGCCGGACGGCTTGTCCGTGGGGCTGCCGGTGGGACTCGGGGAGGGACTGGCCGCACCCTGGCCGCCGGAGACCTCGGTGGCGAGGACCGGGCGGAAGTAGAGCTTGGCGGTGGTGCCGACCTGCTTGCGGGCCTGCTCCGAGTTGGTGCCCTTGGGAATGTTGACGATGATGTTTTCCCGGCCCTGCGTCTGGACCTCGGCCTCGGAGACGCCCAGACCATTGACACGGCGCTCCATGATGGAGACGGCCGTGTCCATGTTGGTCTTGTTGATCGCCGCCTCGTTGCCGGCCTCGGGGACCGCGCGGAGCGTGATGCTCGTACCGCCGGCAAGGTCGATGCCGAGACGGGGCTTCGTGTGCCCCGAGGCGAACATCCCACCGGTGAGCGCCGCGATGGCGATCAGGATCAGGGCCAGCGAGCGCCCCGGCTTGCTCTGGGCGCTCGCGTTCCTGCCCTTTTTAGGTGTGGCCACCTTCTCGTACTCCCTCTCGGGCCACCTCGCTCCGGATCGGCGGACGGGCGGCCATGACATGGTGTCGGGATTCCGTGCGAGCTGGGCGTGTCCCGGGGCGCGCGGGCCGGGCCCGCGCACCCCGGGACACGACTACTTCGCGTCGGAGTCGCCGTCGGTCTTCTTCGGCTCTGCGTCCGTCTTCGCCTCGGCCGCGTCGTCGGCCGGCTCCTCGGCCGCGTCCTTCTTGCCGAGGTCGACGGCCTTGTCGTCAGCGGGAGCGTCGGCAGCCAGGTCGTCGGTCTCGGTGAGGGAGGAGGCGTCGTCCGGGACGATGTCGGCGTCGGACTTCAGGTCGTGCTCGATGCCGTGCACGATGCGGTTGTACTCGTCGTCGGTCAGGACGGCGCCGATGGAGTTCTTGGCGAAGAGGAGGTCGACGCCAGGACCGGCGTCGACGAGGACGGTGTCCTCGTTGACCTCCTTGACCGTGGCGTACATGCCCCCGATGGTGCGGATACCGCTGCCGGGCTGCATCTGGTTCCGCATCTCGGCGGCCTGCTGCTGCTTCTTCTTGGCCGACCGGGTCATCAGGAACATGGCCCCGATGAGCACGATGAACGGGAGGAGGGTCAGGAGACTCACGGGTCGGTACTTCCTTCACACGACCGCGCTGTGAGCGGCCAGATGGTTGGGGGTGTGTGCACCGCCGGCAAAGGCGGCATCGGCGGAGTCTAAGCGAGTCCGCGCGCAGGGAACAACGCTCAGCATGGCACCGGGGTTCCTGCTCCGGCCACTGACCTCGCCGCCCCGGAGGCGTAACGGTGCCGTCACGCCCCGAACAGGTCCTGTTGTCCGTTTCCGGCGGTCTGGGAGCGTGGCGGGGTGAGGCCGAGATGCGCCCATGCGGCGGGGGTGGCGACCCGGCCGCGCGGGGTGCGGGCCAGCAGGCCCTCGCGTACGAGGAACGGCTCGGCGACCTCCTCCACGGTCTCACGTTCCTCCCCCACCGCGACAGCGAGTGTGGACAGACCGACCGGACCACCGCCGAACAGCTTGAGCAGGGCCTCCAGCACGCCCCGGTCGAGGCGGTCGAGACCGCGCGCGTCGACCTCGTACACCGCGAGCGCGGCCGCCGCGATGTCCCTGGTGATCAGCCCGTCGGCCTTGACCTGCGCGTAGTCCCGGACGCGGCGCAGCAGGCGGTTGGCGATACGCGGCGTGCCGCGGGAGCGCCCGGCGATCTCGGTGGCGCCCTCCGGCTCGACCACGACCTCCAGGAGGTGCGCCGAGCGGTGGATGACCCGCTCCAGCTCGGCCGGTTCGTAGAACTCCATGTGGGCGGTGAAACCGAAGCGGTCGCGC
This sequence comes from Streptomyces sp. NPDC096046, assembly GCF_040303285.1. Taxonomy (NCBI): domain Bacteria; kingdom Bacillati; phylum Actinomycetota; class Actinomycetes; order Kitasatosporales; family Streptomycetaceae; genus Streptomyces; species Streptomyces sp. NPDC096046. The sequence goes on from NZ_JBEOSZ010000036.1 coordinate 28,938, forward strand.
AGCGGGGGCGGCAGCAGGCCCGCGCGGGTAGTGGCGCCGACCAGGGTGAAGGGGGGCAGCTCCAGCGGGATGGCCGTGGCGCCGGGGCCCTTGCCGACGATGACGTCGACGCGGAAGTCCTCCATCGCCATGTACAGCATCTCTTCGGCGGGCCGGGACATGCGGTGGATCTCGTCGAGGAAGAGGACCTCGCCCTCCTGGAGGGAGGAGAGGATCGCGGCGAGGTCGCCGGCGTGCTGGATGGCGGGGCCCGAGGTGATGCGGATGGGGGCGCCCATCTCGGCCGCGATGATCATCGACAGAGTGGTCTTGCCGAGGCCGGGGGCGCCGGAGAGCAGCACGTGGTCGGCGGTCGCGCCCCGCGCGCGTGCGGCACGCAGGACGAGGTCGAGCTGTTCGCGGACCTTCTCCTGGCCGATGAACTCGTCCAGGTCCTTGGGGCGCAGGGCGGCCTCGACGGCCTGGTCCTCACGGTCGGCGACGGAGTCCACCAGCCGCTCCGCGGCATCGGCGTCGGTCGTGTCGTCCCAGTTCATGGAGTGTGCCTCGGAATCTCGGTGCGGACTATCGGGCGCGGTTCAGGGTCTGCAGGGCCGCCTTCAGCAGCCGGCCCACCTGGGGCGTGCCCTCGGCGGCCTCGGCCTGCGGGGCCACCGCGGACACCGCCTCGTCGGCCTCGCGGGTGGCGTACCCGAGGCCGATCAGCGCCGCGTGCAGCTGGTCGCGCCAGCCGGTGCTGACCGCCGCGCCCACGGCGGGAGCGCCGACGGGCGCGCCGAGCCGGTCCTTCAGCTCCAGGAGGAGCTTTTGCGCGCCCTTCTTGCCGATGCCGGGGACGGCGGTGAGGGCCTTCTCGTCGGCGGATGCGACGGCCCGGCGCAGCGCGTCCGGGCTGTGCACGGCGAGCATGGCCTGGGCCAGCCGGGGTCCGACACCGCTGGCCGTCTGAAGCAGCTCGAAGACCTGCCGCTCGTCGTCGCCCGCGAACCCGTAGAGGGTCAGGGAGTCCTCGCGCACGACGAGGGAGGTGTGCAGGGTGGCGGGCCGGCCCATGCGGAGCGTGGACAGCGTGTTGGGCGTGCACTGGACGGCCATGCCGACGCCGCCGACCTCGACGACCACGGCGTCCGGGGCGAGCGCGGCGACCGTGCCGCTGACGAAGGCGATCATGCCGTCCGGCCTTTCGAGGTGTGCAGGGCTACGGCCTGCTGGAGTCGGTTCTGTGCGGGGGCGCGCCAGATGTGGCAGATGGCGAGCGCGAGGGCGTCGGCCGCGTCGGCGGGCTTGGGCGGTGCGCCGAGCCGCAGCAGGCGGGTGACCATCGCGCCCACCTGTGCCTTGTCGGCCCGGCCGCTGCCGGTGACGGCGGCCTTGACCTCGCTCGGGGTGTGCAGCGCCACCGGGATTCCCCGGCGGGCGGCACAGAGCATGGCGACGGCGCTGGCCTGGGCCGTGCCCATCACCGTACGGACGTTGTGCTGGCTGAAGACACGCTCCACGGCGACGCATTCCGGCCGGTGCTCGTCGAGCCACTGCTCGATGCCCTGCTCGACGGCGACGAGGCGGTGGCCGAGGTCCGCGTCCGCGGGCGTGCGCACGACGCCGACGCCCAGCATCGTCAGCGGCCGGCCCGCGACCCCCTCGACGACGCCCACACCGCACCGCGTCAGTCCGGGGTCCACCCCGAGTACGCGCACCCGCCCCTCCTTCAATCGCCTGTTCGTGCAGGCTATCGGGTACCCCTGACAACGCGACGGGCCGACGGGTGTGTCCCGTCGGCCCGTTGAGCCCGTCGAGCCGGTGCGGCCCGCGGCGGCGTCAGGCGTCGACCTTCTCCATGACCTCGTCGCTGACGTCGAAGTTGGCGAAGACGTTCTGCACGTCGTCACTGTCCTCCAGCGCGTCGATCAGCTTGAAGATCTTCTTGGCGCCCTCCTCGTCCAGCTCGACCTGCATGGTCGGGACGAAGTTGGCGTCGGCGGAGTCGTAGTCGATACCGGCGTCCTGGAGGGCGGTGCGGACCGCGACCAGGTCGGTGGCCTCGCTCAGCACCTCGAAGCTCTCTCCGAGGTCGTTGACCTCCTCGGCGCCCGCGTCGAGCACGGCGGTCAGCACGTCGTCCTCGGTCAGCTCACCCTTGGGGACGATCACGACGCCCTTGCGGTTGAACAGGTACGACACCGAGCCCGGGTCGGCCATGGAGCCGCCGTTGCGGGTCATGGCGACGCGGACCTCGGAGGCGGCGCGGTTGCGGTTGTCGGTGAGGCACTCGATGAGCACCGCGACACCGTTCGGGCCGTAGCCCTCGTACATGATCGTCTCGTAGTCGGCACCGCCGGCCTCCAGGCCCGCGCCGCGCTTGACCGCCGAGTCGATGTTCTTGTTGGGGACCGACGACTTCTTCGCCTTCTGGATGGCGTCGTAGAGCGTCGGGTTGCCATCGATGTCGGCGCCGCCCATCCGTGCCGCGACCTCGATGTTCTTGATCAGCTTCGCGAAGAGCTTGCCGCGCTTGGCATCGATGACGGCCTTCTTGTGCTTCGTCGTGGCCCATTTAGAGTGGCCGGACATCTGCCTGTCTCCTTCGCGTAACCCATCTCAGCAACGAACGCAGGAATCCTACAAGGACTCGGCTGCCCGGTTCGCCCGCACCATGTCGACGAACAGGGCGTGCACGCGGTGGTCACCGGTCAGTTCCGGGTGGAACGACGTGGCCAGCGCGGTGCCCTGGCGGACCGCGACGATGTGGCCGCCGTGCTCGGCGAGCACCTCGGCCCGGGCGCCGACGGACTCCACCCAGGGGGCGCGGATGAAGACGCCCTCCACCGGGTCGCCCTCGATGCCCCGCAGGGCGACGGAGGCCTCGAAGGACTCGTTCTGCCGTCCGAAGGCGTTGCGGCGCACGATCATGTCGATGCCGCCGACGGTCTCCTGGCCCGAGCGCGGGTCGAGGATCTTGTCGGCGAGCATGATCATGCCGGCGCAGGTGCCGTAGACGGGCATGCCGTCCCGCACGCGCGCGCGAAGGGGCTCCATCAGGCCGAACAGGACGGCCAGCTTGGAGATGGTGGTCGATTCGCCGCCGGGGATGACGAGACCGTCCACCTCGGCGAGTTCCTCGGGGCGCCGCACCGGCCTGGCCACGGCGTCGGCCGCGGCCAGGGCGACGAGGTGCTCCCGAACGTCGCCCTGGAGGGCCAGGACGCCTATGACGGGGGTGTCGCTCATGGATTCCTGTGCCTTACCAGCCGCGGTTGGCGTAGCGCTCGGCCTCGGGGAGGGTGTCGCAGTTGATGCCGACCATGGCCTCGCCCAGGTTGCGGGAGGCGTCCGCGATGATCTTCGGGTCGTCGTAGAAGGTGGTGGCCTTCACGATGGCGGCGGCGCGCTTGGCCGGGTCGCCGGACTTGAAGATGCCGGAGCCGACGAAGACGCCCTCGGCACCGAGCTGGCGCATCAGGGCGGCGTCGGCCGGGGTGGCGACACCGCCGGCGGAGAACAGCACCACGGGGAGCTTGCCGAGCTCGGAGACTTCCCTGACGAGCTCGTACGGGGCGCGCAGCTCCTTGGCGGCGGCGTAGAGCTCGTTGTTGTCGTAGCCGCGCAGACGGGCGATCTCGTTCTTGATCTGGCGCAGGTGGCGGACGGCCTCGACGACGTTGCCGGTACCGGCCTCGCCCTTGGAGCGGATCATCGCGGCGCCCTCGGCGATGCGGCGCAGGGCCTCGCCCAGGTTGGTCGCGCCACAGACGAACGGCGTGGTGAAGGCCCACTTGTCGGAGTGGTTGACCTCGTCGGCCGGGGTGAGGACCTCGGACTCGTCGATGTAGTCGACGCCGAGGGACTGCAGCACCTGGGCCTCGACGAAGTGGCCGATGCGGGACTTGGCCATGACCGGGATCGAGACGGCGTCGATGATGCCCTCGATCATGTCCGGGTCGGACATGCGGGCCACGCCGCCGTCCTTGCGGATGTCGGCCGGGACCCGCTCCAGCGCCATGACGGCCACGGCGCCCGCGTCCTCGGCGATCTTCGCCTGCTCCGGCGTGACGACGTCCATGATCACGCCGCCCTTGAGCTGCTCGGCCATGCCGCGCTTCACTCGGGCGGTGCCGGTCTCGGGAGCCTGGTTTTCGGAGATGGACACGGGTGACCTCGCTGAGGGGAAAGGGGATTTCTGCAGCACTGAGGAAACGCGAGGGAACCAGGCCACAGCAAGGGCCAATGGGAAGGACGTGGATCCTTTTTGCGAGGGACGGCCGGAAAGCGACCCGTGACGGGGCTCAGGCGGCCCGGTCCACCAGGGCCACCGGAGGCTCGTCGTCCATTTCGAAGGCCAGGGGGAAGGGCGCGTGACCGGCCAGGCGGAACCAGCGCACCTTGCGGTGGCGGCGCAGGGCCCGGGCCGCGCGGACGGCGTCGTTGTGGAAGCGCCGGGCCATCGGCACCCTGCGGACCGCCTCGGTGAGTTCCCGGGCCGCTTCCTCTCCCCCGGGCGCCTCGCGTACCGCCTCCACCTGTGGAGCCTCCCCGAAGACGGCCCGCAGCGCCTGGCTCAGGTCGCTCTCGGCCACTTCCCGCTGCTCTTCCTCGGCCTGCCGGGCGGCGTGTGCGGCCTCGTAGAGCACGATCGAGGCGGCCGGATCCAGGACCCCCGACGTCGCCAGTTCCTGGGCCACCGAGGCCCGGCGCAGCAGTTGCGCGTCCAGGGCGGCCCGGGCGGCGTCGATCCGGGCGTGGAGACGGTCGAGCCGGCCCGCGGTCCAGCTCAGGTAGAGCCCGATCGCGACCAGGGCGACGGCGATCCAGATGAGAGTGGTGGTCACGGGCGGCAAGGCTAGCGGCACTCCGGGGCCACCGGCTCACCCCGCCCCACTCGTCGTCCCGGTGCGCCGGGCAGCAGGTGTGCGGAATGCACGGTGTACGGAATGCACGGTGTACGGAATGCACGGTGTGCAGAGTGCACGGTGTGCAGAGCGCGCGGTGTGCGGAACGCGCGGTGTGCGGAACGCGCGGTGTGCGGAACGCGCGGTGTGCGGAACGCGCGGTGTGCGGAACGCGCGGTGTGCGGAACGCGCGGTGTGCGGAACGCGCGGTGTGCGGAACGCGCGGTGTGCGGACG
>NZ_JBEOSZ010000036.1:34150-81962 GCF_040303285.1 Streptomyces sp. NPDC096046
GTGCGGAACGCGCGGTGTACGGAACGCGCGGTGTGCGGAACGCGCGGTGTGCGGAACGCGCGGTGTGCGGAACGCGCGGTGTACGGAGGGGAACGTGTGCGGGCTGGAGGTGCGCGGGCTGGTGGAGGCGCGCGGGGGCGAAGCGGACCCGCCGTGCCCGGCGATCAGTCCCGGGCGAACCCCAGCCGCCCCCACAGCCCGGTCGTGCGCTCGTCCTCGGCGACCGCCGCCGCACCGGCCGTCACCGTCTCGTAGACGGACAGGATGTCCGCGCCGACGGTCGACCAGTCGAAGCGCCGTACATGGGCGCTCCCCCGCTCGCGCAGCTCCGCTCGTCGCTTTGGGTCCTTCAGGAGGCGCACGGCCGCGTCGGCCAGGGCGTCCGCGTCCTCGTTGGGGAACAGTTCACCGGCCGCTCCCCGGTCCAGGACCTGGGCGAAGGCGTCCAGGTCGGAGGCGAGAACCGGGGCTCCGGCGGACATGGCCTCGACCAGGATGATGCCGAAGCTCTCGCCGCCGGTGTTGGGCGCGACGTACAGGGCGACGCTGCGCAGGAAGCGGGCCTTGTCCTCATCGCTGATCATGCCGAGGAACTCGACGCGGGAACGCAGCTCGGCGGGCAGGGACTCCACCGCCTCTTCCTCGTCGCCGCGTCCGGCCACCAGCAGCCGGGTCCCGGGGTGCGCGGCGAGGATCTTCGGCAGGGCCTTCATCAGCACGGGGAGTCCCTTGCGGGGCTCGTCGATGCGCCCTATGAAGCCGATGGTGTCGCCCTGCCACTCGGCCTTGGGCTCGGCCTCGGCGAAGAAGTCGACGTCGACACCGTTGGGGATCACGACGGCGTCCCCGCCGAGATGCTCGACCAGGGTGCGGCGGGCGTACTCGCTCACGGCGATCCGGGCGCTGATCTTCTCGAGGGCGGCCTGGAGGATCGAGTACGCGGCGATCATCGCGCGGGAGCGCGGGTTGGAGGTGTGGAACGTGGCCACGATCGGCCCCCGGGCGGCCCAGCAGGTCAGCAGGCCCAGCGAGGGCGAGGTCGGCTCGTGGATGTGGATCACGTCGAAGGCGCCTTCGTGCAGCCAGCGGCGCACCCGGGCGGCGCTCAGGAAGCCGAAGTTGAGCCGGGCCACCGAGCCGTTGTACGGCACCGGCACCGCGCGCCCGGCCGAGACCACGTACGGCGGCAGCGGAGTGTCGTCGTCGGCCGGGGCGAGGACGGAGACCTCGTGGCCGAGGCGGAGGAAGTACTCGGCGAGGTCGCGGATGTGGAACTGGACGCCTCCCGGCACATCCCAGGAGTACGGGCAGACGATGCCGATCCTCACATGGATCCCTTCGCTGGATCGAGGTCCGCGAGCCACAGGCGCTGCAGCATGTGCCAGTCCTCCGGACGGTCGGCGATCCCGGCGGCGAAGGCGTCGGCCAGCGCCTGGGTCATCACGGACGTCTTCTCGGCGCGCGTGCCCGTTGCGGGAACCTCGACGGGCGGGTGGACGAGGCCTCGCATGACGGGCGAGTCGTCGTACCGGAGGGTGACGGGCAGCAGCAGCGCGCCGGTCTGCTGGGCGAGCAGGGCGGGTCCGGCCGGCATCCGGGCCGTGTCGCCGAAGAAGTCCACCTCGACGCCCGAGGCCGACAGGTCGCGGTCGGCGACCAGGCAGACCAGGCCGCCGTCGCGCAGCCGCCGGGCCAGGGTGCCGAAGGCCGTACCGCCGCTGTGCGGCAGGACCTCCATGCCGAGGCCCTCGCGGTAGGCGACGAACCGGTCGTAGAGCGTCTCGGGCTTCAGGCGCTCGGCGACCGTCGTGAAGGGGATGCCCAGCTTGGTGGTGGCCCAGGCGCCGGCGAGGTCCCAGTTGGCCAGGTGGGGCAGGGCGAGGATGACGCCCTTGCCCGCCGCCATGCCCTCCTGCAGGTAGTGCAGGTCCTTGACGTCGACGCCCGCCCTGATGCGCTCGGGGCTCCAGGCGGGCAGCCGGAACGACTCCATCCAGTAGCGCAGGTAGGAGCGCATGCCCGCGCGGGACAGCTCGGCGAGGCGCTCGGGGCTCGCGCCGGGCACCACGCGCGCGTAGTTGCTCTCCAGGCGCTGTACGCCCTTGCCGCGCTGTTTCCAGGCCAGGTCGGCGATGGTCCGGCCGAGCCGTACGGCGACCGGCTCGGGGAGCTTGCGGACCGTGCTCCAGCCGAGGCCGTACAGGGCGTCCGTCAGCCGGTCATGGGTGCTCACGTGGCCGCCTCGCTCCCGTGAGAGGCGTTCCGCTGCTCGTCCCCATGGTCCTGGGTGTCCTGGCCGTCCTGCGCGGCCTCGGCCTCCGCGGACTCCCGGCGGACGGTGACGACCCGCTGGATCAGCGTCACCAGGCTGCCCACGGCGACGATCCACAGGGCGACGGGCAGCAGGTACTGGATGCCCGGCACACCGAAGGCGTGCAGGCCCGCCAGCCCTGCGGCGACCAGCGAGATCACCAGCCGCTCGGCCCGCTCGACGAGCCCGTTGACCGCGACCGGCAGGCCGATCGACTCGCCCCGGGCCTTGGTGTAGGACACCACCTGGCCACTGGCCAGGCAGAAGATCGAGACGGCGCACAGGACGAGGTCGTCGCCCCCGCCGGCGTACCAGAGGATGAAGCCGCCGAAGATCGCGCCGTCGGCGACCCGGTCGAGCGTGGAGTCCAGGAAGGCGCCCCAGCGGCTGGAGCGGCCGAGCTGGCGGGCCATGTTGCCGTCGACGAGGTCGGAGAACACGAAGAGCGTGATCACGACCGTGCCCCAGAAGAACTCGCCCATGGGGTAGAAGACCAGCGCGCCCGCGACCACACCGGCGGTGCCGATGAGCGTGACGGTGTCGGGGCTCACGCCCCGGCGGATCAGAAACGCGGCGAACGGTGTGAGGACACGCGTGAAGAATGCACGCGCGTACTTGTTCAGCATGGCCTTCCCGAGGGTCGGTGGCGCCGCATGGCCCCTGCTGACCACCGGCTGGCCCATCGTAGTCACGCGCGCGCGTGGGCGAGGGGCGGGCACCGGGACCCCTCCGGTGAAACCGGCGCGTCGCTGGTGGGAGGCGGGATCACGTCGTTCGTATGGACGCACCGTGACCGGAGTGGAAAGCTCGAAGAACCGCGGGCGTCGCCGGAGCCGCCACCGTACGCGGGCGGCATGTCCGCGCCCACAGTGACCTCACCGTGCACGGGAGGCAGAATCATGGGCGACAAGGCACAGACACACCCTGGGGCCGCCGGCAGGGCACGAGCGGCCGACCACCCTCAGTCCGTACGGAATGTGGTGCTGGTCGGCCACTCCGGCTCGGGCAAGACCACTTTGGTGGAGGCCCTCGCACTCACGGCGGGGGCGGTGAACCGGGCGGGCCGTGTGGAGGACGGCGGCACCGTCTCCGACTACGACGACATCGAGCACCGGCAACAGCGCTCGGTCCAGCTGTCCCTGGTACCGGTCGAGTGGGACGGCATCAAGGTCAATCTGCTCGACACCCCCGGATACGCCGACTTCGTCGGAGAGCTCAGGGCCGGTCTGCGCGCGGCGGACGCGGCCCTCTTCGTCGTCTCGGCCTCGGACGGCGTGGACGGCTCGACCCGCGTGGTGTGGGAGGAGTGCGCGGCCGTGGGCATGCCCCGGGCCATCGTCGTCACGCACCTGGAGTCGGCGCGTTCCGACTTCGAGGAGATGATCCGGAACTGCGCGGAGGCCTTCGGCGCGGACGACCCCGACGCGGTCCTGCCGCTCTACCTGCCGCTGCACGGCCCCCAGACTCCCGACGGGCACGCGCCCGTGACCGGTCTGATCGGGCTGCTGTCGCAGAAGCTGTTCGACTACTCGGCCGGCGAGCGCAAGGAGTCCGAGCCGGGCGAGGACCAGCTGCCGCTGATCGAGGAGGCCCGCAACCGGCTCATCGAGGGGATCATCGCCGAGAGCGAGGACGAGACCCTCATGGACCGCTACCTCGGCGGGGAGCCGATCGACGTCAAGACACTCATCGAGGACCTGGAGCGGGCCGTCGCGCGCGGGGTCTTCTTCCCCGTGCTGGCCGCCGCCCCGGCGGGCGAGGGCGCCCGGCAGGGGCTCGGCACCGTGGAACTGCTGGAGCTGATCACGCGGGGCTTCCCGACGCCGCTGGAGCACGAGACGGTGCGGGTCACGACCATCGACGGCACGCCGCGCGAGCTCACGCCCTGCGATCCGGACGCTCCGTTGGTCGCGGAGGTCGTGAAGACGTCCTCGGACCCTTACGTGGGACGGCTGTCGCTGATCCGGCTGTTCTCCGGCACCCTGCGCGCCGACCAGACGGTCCACGTCTCCGGGCACGGGCTGGCCGACCGCGGGCACGAGGACCACGACGTCGACGAGCGGATCGGCGCCCTGTCCACGCCGTTCGGCAAACAGCAGCGCCCGGTGTCGCACGTCATCGCGGGCGACCTGGCCTGCGTGGCCAGACTGAGCCGTGCCGAGACCGGCGACACCCTGTCCGCCAAGGACGACCCGCTGCTGATGGAGCCGTGGCAGATGCCCGACCCGTTGCTGCCGCTGGCCATCCAGGCACACAGCAAACCGGACGAGGACAAGCTGTCCCAGGGCCTGGCCCGGCTGGTGGCCGAGGACCCGACGATGCGGCTCGAACAGAACCAGGACACCCACCAGGTGGTCCTGTGGTGCCTGGGCGAGGCGCACGCCGACGTCGCCCTGGAGCGGCTGCGCAGCCGGTACGGCGTCCAGGTCGACGTCGTCCCCCACCGGGTGTCCCTGCGCGAGACGTTCGCGACCAAGGCGGCGGGCCGGGGCAGGCACGTCAAACAGTCCGGCGGGCACGGGCAGTTCGGCATCTGCGAGATCGAGGTCGAGCCGCTGCCCGGCGGCTCCGGCATCGAGTTCGTCGACAAGGTCGTGGGCGGCGCGGTGCCCCGGCAGTTCATCCCGTCGGTGGAGAAGGGCATACGGGCCCAGGCCGCCAGGGGCGTCGCGGCCGGGTACCCGCTCATCGACGTCCGGGTGACCCTCCTGGACGGCAAGGCGCACTCGGTGGACTCCTCCGACGCCGCGTTCCAGACGGCCGGCGCGCTCGCCCTGCGGGAGGCCGCGGCCGGCGCGAAGATCCATCTGCTGGAGCCGGTGGCCGAGGTGTCGGTGCTGGTCGGCGACGACTTCGTGGGCGCCGTGATGAGCGATCTGTCGGGGCGGCGCGGCCGGGTGCTCGGTACCGAGCAGACACCCGGCGGACGCACGCTGATCCGGGCCGAGGTGCCCGAGATCGAGATCGGCCGGTACGCGATCGACCTCAGGTCGATGGCGCACGGCACCGCGGGGTTCAGCCGCCGGTACGCGCGGCACGAGCCGATGCCGCAGCAGGTCGCGGACCGGGTGCGTGAAGAGGAGCGCAAGGCCTCGTAGGTGGCGCCGGGCGCCACCAAGTGCCCTTGTGGGGGCTCCCCTGCGCGGGGGTGGGCGGCTTGACGGGCCACCCGCCCCCGCGCGCCGGTGCGGACGGATACGCTGATGACCTGATCAACAGGTGTGCGGAGCGCGGAAGTCGGGAAGGCCGCAGATGCGGATGCGGCAGCGATGGGGGCGGCAGTGACGGACGGATTCGACTTCAGCCCGGGGGCCCAGGTGCCCTTGGCGGGTGCGAGCGGCCAGACAGCGGCGACCTACGCGCTGGCCGCGGCGGCGTACCGGGACGACGAGGTCACCAAGATCCTGAACGCCGACAACGAGTGGCACCAGTCCAAGGTGACCCCGCCGCGCTCCTGGGCGAAGATCTTCCGCCCCAGGTTCGGCGAGGCCTTCTCCCGCGCGGTGATCGACCGGATGCTGGGCGCCGGGCGCAAGCCGGTCATCCAGTCCTTCGGCATCGAGCCCCAAGTGGTCGTGGAGCACTGTCTGGCGGCCCACCGCATCCGCCGCGACCGCGACAACTGGCTCTCGGCGATCACGGTGATCTGCGGGGTGCTCTTCCTGCCGGGCTTCCTCGTGTGGCTGCTGGTCTTCACGCTGCGCTCCACCATGACCAGGCGCGAGGACAAGCGGGCCGGCGCCCTCGCCACCACGCTGCTGCTCGCCGTGGGCGCGCTGGCCGTGCTGTTCCTGATCCGCATGCCGTTCACGGGTTTCTGGGCCCTGTACGGACGCGCGGCGGTGATCATGCCGGTCGTCGGCTGGTTCTGGGCCAAGCAGATCTGTGAGCGGACCGCGCGTGACCTGCGGGACCGCTGGTCGAGCATGCTGTCGGGCGGCGGCGTGGGCGCCAAGATCCCCGAGGCCGTTCCCGGCAACCCCGGTGACGCGGCCGAGCAGGTCCGCAAGGAACTGGCCCGCCTCGCCGCCGAGCAGCGGTCCAACTCGGTCTTCTACGCGGGCCCCAAGGGCATACTCGGCATGGGCACGCGGTGGGGCAGCTGGCAGCTGGCCGAGGAGCTGGTCTCCGCCGAGCCGGGCAAGGAGTTCCACCCCTTCCGCAGCTGGGACGTCATCGTGGCGATCCAGGGCGGTCTGCGCATGCTGGAGCGCACGTCCATCAACACCGGCGGCTTCCCCAAGCCGTCCATCACGCACTGGGTGGTCACGCCGATCGGCGAGAAGGCGACGGAGGTGTCCCGGCCGAGCGGCACGGACGTCGACGCGTACACGGTGCGGACGCACGCCGTCCAGGACATCTGCAACAAGCAGCAGTTCGGCAGCGGTGACCGGCACTACCTGGGCGTGCAGTGGACCCTGTGGGACGGCCACCTGGTGATCACGATGCTGATCACGGTGACCGTGCTGCACGACACCCTGCGCATCGAGGTCACCGGGCACGCGCTGGGGCCGGTCAACCCGCTGTTCAACGAGAAGCCGGCGGCCAAGGAGAAGACGGTCCAGAAGGCCTTCCGCTTCTGGGAGACGCGCACCGTGAAGATGCCGCTGATCGATGCCGACGAGGTGGTCCGGCTCGCCGCGCGCGCCCCGCTGACCTGGTATCCGCCGCTGCTGAACTGGCTCGGGGGCAGCCTGACGCTGCCGGAGCCGTTCGGTCTGCGGCACGCGTGGGCCGACCAGCCGTGGCGGCATCGCTTCATGGCCGACGACGCGCTGCGCGCGGCCACGCCCGTGCTGCGGGTGGTGCACGCGGCGGCGCTGAAGGTGCTGCGGGAGAACGGGGTGGACGTGGAGAAGTTCGGGTCCAGGTCCGCGGCGCTCAGCGGGGCGGTTCAGGACGCTGCGCCGAAGAAGGCCGACGTCTACGACGCGTAGGCCTGCGGCGGTCGAGCCGATCAGCCGCGGGCCGGCGGTGGCTGGGAGCCCTGGGGGCCTGCGCCCCCAGCCCCCCGTCGGCCTGAACGGCCTCGTCCTCGAGGGCCGGACGGGCTGAGGATGCCGCACCCGCCGGAATCAAGCGGTCGGCCAGGCCTCCGCCAGCATCTTCCTCGTGTCGGCGAGCAACTGCGGCAGCACCCGGGTGTGACCCACGACCGGCATGAAGTTGGTGTCGCCGCCCCAGCGGGGCACGATGTGCTGATGCAGGTGCGCGGCGATGCCCGCGCCGGCGACCGAGCCCTGGTTCATGCCGATGTTGAAGCCGTGTGCGCCGGAGGCCGTGCGCAGGGCCGTCATCGCCTGCTTGGTGAGTTCGCCGAGCTCGGCGGTCTCCCCCGCCGTCAGGTCCGTGTAGTCGGCGACGTGCCGGTAGGGCACGGTCATGAGGTGCCCGCCGGTGTACGGGTAGAGATTGAGCACCGCGTAGACCTGCTCGCCACGGTGGACGACGAGCCCGTCCTCGTCGGACTTGGCCGGGATGGAGCAGAAGGGGCAGCCGTCGCCGGCGCCCGGGCCGGTCGGCTTGTTCTCGCCCTGGATGTAGGCCATCCGATGGGGCGTCCACAGTCGCTGGAACGCGTCCTGCGTCCCCACTCCCAGCTGCTGCTCCGGCTCACTCGTCATGCAGTGCAGCATATGGCGTCGAGCTGGGGGGACGGCAAAGGCCCCCGGGGTCTCCCCGGGGGCCCGTACACCGTGGCGTCAGACCTGAGCGCGCTCTTCGACGACCTTCTGGATCTTCGCGATGGCCTCGTCGAAGGGGATGCCGTTCTCCTGCGAGCCGTCGCGGTAGCGGAAGGACACGGACGCGTGGGACATGTCCTCGTCGCCCGCGATGACCATGAAGGGCACCTTCTGCTTCTGGGCGTTGCGGATCTTCTTCTGCATGCGGTCGGAGGAGGAGTCGACCTCGACGCGCAGGCCCTTCTTCTTGGCCGCCGCGGCGAACTTCTCCAGGTAGTCGACGTGCGCGTCGCCGATCGGGATACCGACCGCCTGGACGGGGGCCAGCCAGGCCGGGAAGGCGCCCGCGTAGTGCTCCAGAAGCACCGCGAAGAACCGCTCGATCGAGCCGAACAGCGCACGGTGGATCATGACGGGGCGCTGCTTGGCGCCGTCCGGACCCGTGTACTCCAGGTCGAAGCGCTCCGGCAGATTGAAGTCGAGCTGGATGGTCGACATCTGCCAGGTGCGGCCGATGGCGTCCTTGGTCTGGACGGAGATCTTCGGGCCGTAGAAGGCGGCGCCGCCCGGGTCGGGCACCAGGGGCAGGCCCTGCTTCTCGGCGACCTGGCGCAGCGTCTCGGTCGCCTCCTCCCAGGCCTCGTCGGAGCCGACGAACTTCTCCGGGTCCTTGGTGGACAGCTCCAGGTAGAAGTCGGTCAGGCCGTAGTCGCGCAGCAGGCCGAGGACGAAGGTGAGCGTCTTGTCGAGCTCCTCCGACATCTGCTCACGGGTGCAGTAGATGTGCGCGTCGTCCTGGGTGAAGCCGCGGGCCCGGGTCAGGCCGTGCACGACGCCCGACTTCTCGTACCGGTACACCGTCCCGAACTCGAAGAGGCGCAACGGCAGTTCACGGTAGGAACGTCCGCGCGCGTCGAAGATCAGGTTGTGCATCGGGCAGTTCATGGGCTTGAGGTAGTAGTCCACGCCCTCGTCGAGCTGCATGGGCGGGTACATGCCGTCGGCGTACCAGTCCAGGTGGCCCGAGGTCTCGAAGAGCTTCCCCTTGGTGGCGTGCGGGGTGTAGACGAACTCGTAGCCCTCTTCCTCGTGGCGGCGTCGCGAGTAGTCCTCCATGACCCGGCGGATGATGCCGCCCTTGGGGTGGAAGACGGCGAGGCCGGAGCCGATCTGCTCCGGGACGGAGAACAGGTCGAGCTCGCTGCCCAGCTTGCGGTGGTCGCGCTTCTCGGCCTCGGCGAGGAACTCCAGGTGCGCCTTCAGCTCGTCCTTGGTGGGCCAGGCGGTGCCGTAGATGCGCTGGAGCATGGGGTTCTTCTCGCTGCCGCGCCAGTAGGCGGCCGCGTTGCGCATCAGCTTGAACGCCGGGATGGCACGGGTCGACGGCAGGTGGGGGCCTCGGCAGAGGTCCTTCCAGCACAGGTCGCCGGTCTTGGCGTCCAGGTTGTCGTAGATCGTCAGCTCACCGGCGCCGACCTCGACGTCCGCGCCGTCGTCGGACGAGGCGGAGCCCTTGAGGCCGATCAGCTCCAGCTTGTAGGGCTCGCCGGCCAGCTCCTCGCGGGCGGCCTCGTCGGTGACGACCCGGCGGGAGAACCTCTGCCCGCGCTTCTGGATCTCCTGCATCTTCTTCTCGATGGCCTTGAGATCCTCGGGCGTGAACGGCTTCTCGACGTCGAAGTCGTAGTAGAAGCCGTCCTTGACGGGCGGACCGATGCCGAGCTTGGCCTCGGGGAAGAGCTCCTGCACCGCCTGCGCCATGACGTGCGCGGTGGAGTGGCGCAGAATGTTCAGGCCGTCCTCGGAGGAGATCTCGACGCCCTCGACCTCGTCGCCCTCGGACAGGGCGTACGACAGGTCCCTGAGCTCGCCGGCCACGCGGGCGGCGATGATCGAGCGCTCACCGGCGAAGAGCTCGGCGGCCGTAGTGCCCGTCGTCACCACGCGTTCTTCCCGCTCGGAATCGCGCTGGATGATCACACGGACGTCTGACACCGGTCTCTCCTGACTGAAGGGGGCTGCGGGCGCCATACCGGAGCGCGCGCACGAGTAAGGATCGTACCGACCCGGGACCGCCCTTCGCGAAATCAGTCCCCGCAGTCACCTCCGCAGGCCTCTTCGAAGAAGTCGAGGTTCTCGTGCAGCTCCTTCATCAGCCGGTCCCGCTCGGCGTCGTCGACCTGGACGGGGACGACGCCGTGGGCGCCGGTGAGGCGGCGGAACCCGCCCCGGCTCTCCAGGCGGCCCTGCACCCGCACGGGGAGCCCGACGAGGTGGGCGTGCCCGGCGATCCGGTACGCCTCCTCGTCGAGGGTGATGCGGACGTTCGGCACATCGGCCCCGGCGAGCACCCGCAGCCGTACGGTGCCCTCGCCGCGCGGCCCGGACCGGCGCAGCCGGACCACGGCTCCCGTGATCCGCACCGGCACTGCGGGTTCCTCCCGCAGGTAGCGGGCGCCCGCCTCGCGCAGCACGGCCAGGTCGCCGGGTGAGAACTCGACGGGTTCGGCGCAGGGCGCGCAGCCCTCGGGCACCCCGGCCGCCGGCGCCCACTCGACGGCGATCCGGGCTCCCTCGGTACCCCGGACGAGGGCGACGAGGGCCTCGGTGAGTTCGTGGCTCACCCCGGCCTCGACCGCCGCGTCGAAGGCGTCCATGCCACCGGTGGCGCGCTGGTAGTCGATGGCCTCGCGGGCGGCGAAGAGGGCCTGGTGAAGACGGACGGCGAGGGGACGGGCGGCGACAGGCACGAAGGCGGTGAGCCGGCCGCCGGCGGCGGAGCCGACGAGGACGTGGCGCAGGGCCGCGGCGGCGGAGCGGCGGTGGCGGGCACCGTGGTATCCGGCCCGGGCGCGGGTGGCGAGGGCCGCGGCGAGCAGCATCCTGCCGGCGGCGCCGCGCAGCCGGTCCTCGACGGTCCAGGGCGCGGTGCCGGCGGGTCCGGCGGGGACGTCCTGCCACCAGCGGATCTCGTCGCTGGGCACGGCGAGGGAGACGAGGACCTCGCGGGCCGACGGCGTGCCGCTGCGGGACAGCGCGAGCAGGGCCTCGCCGAGCAGGTCGTCGCTGTCGGGGAAGGCCCGGCTCTCGGGAACCAGGAGGCTGGTGCCGCTGCCACCGGGGCCGGGCGGCGTCCAGCGGCCGTAGCGCCCCGGGGCGCCGCCGCGTCGCTGCCAGCCGTGCCGCCGCAGCAGGGCGCTGAGCACGGCCGGGTCGACGTCGACGGGCTCGGGCGGAGAGCCGCTCCAGGGAGTGTCCACGGGGTGGGGCCGCACGGGCCTCAGTGGCTCCTCGGTCGGGCGGTGCGTCACGGTTTCCCTCCCGTCCCGACCCGCGTCATGATCTCGCACAGGGCCCGGTCGTCGAAGATGCGCGCGGTCGGTATGCGCACGGTGGTGCGGCGGCGGCCGGTGATGGGCTGTCCGGCGAGGTTGGTCCAGTAGCAGCAGTGCCTGAGGTCGAGCCGGTCGTGGCCGGCGCGCAGCCAGTCGTCCTGGGTGCGCGGTACCAGCATCACCACCAGGATCTTGTGCACCGACACGGGTGTGCGGGCGAGCTTCGCCAGGTGGTCGTTGTCGAGCGTGAAGGAGAAGGTGCGGCCCGGTGGGCCGGGCGGCACCTGGTAGGTGGCCTTGAGCTGCACCTTGACGGTGACCTCGTCGTCGACCGTGTGCCCGGGTGCGCTGTGGCTGACGTGCCAGTCGATGCCGTTGTCGGGAAAGGGCTGGGACAGCGAGCAGCCGGCGGCTGCCGCGACGGCGTGCAGATAACCGACCTGCAAGGTCTCCATGCAGGCGGTGACGGCGAGTGTGCCGCGGGAGGGAGCCGTGCGCTCGGGCAGCAGCCCGCCCCGTTCGGGCTGCGCTATGGCCATGGCCAACAGCCTTCCAGAACAAGTGTTTCCCCGCTGCGGGCCGCTGAACTGCGTCGACCCGTACTCCTGTTGTCTCCTTCCGGCGTACGGCGCAAACAGCCCGGGTATCACCGGATCGGGCAGCGGACGGTGCGTCAACTGCCGAAGGTGAACGAGGGGTTGTGTGGCTATGACGACGTGCTGGTACGAGGGGCCGCTGGCCGCCTTCGACACGGAGACGACGGGCGTGGACGTCGAGACCGACCGGATCGTGTCGGCCGCCGTCGTCGTCCAGGATGCCCCGGGCATCCGGCCGCGGGTGAGCCGCTGGCTGGTGAACCCGGGGGTGCCGGTGCCCGCCGAGGCGACGGCGGTGCACGGGCTGACGGAGGAGCACCTGCAGCGCAACGGCCGGTGGCCGGCGCCGGTGATGTACGAGATAGCCCAGGCGCTGGCCGAGCAGGCGCACGCGGGGCGGCCGGTCGTGGTGATGAACGCGCCGTTCGATCTGACCCTGCTGGACCGGGAGTTGCGCCGTCACCGCGCCTCGGCGCTCGGCCGCTGGTTCGAGTCGGCGCCGCTGTCCGTGCTCGACCCGCGGGTCCTGGACAAGCATCTGGACCGCTACCGCAAGGGGCGCCGCACCCTGACCGACCTGTGCGCGCACTACGGCGTCGCCCTGGAGGGCGCGCACGACGCGGCGGCGGACGCCGTGGCGGCGCTGGAGGTCACCCGGGCGGTGGGCCGCCGGTTCGCGTCCCGGCTGGAGCGGCTCGCCCCGGGTGAACTGCACACCCTCCAGGCGGTGTGGCACGCGGCCCAGGCACGGGGTCTGCAGGCGTGGTTCGCGCGCAGCGGTGTGGACGAGGCGGTCGACCCGGCGTGGCCGCTGCGTCCGGACCTGCCCGCGGCGGCCTGAGCACCCGTACGGGGCCCGCGAGGGCATGAAGAAACCGGTCCGTCTGAGACGGACCGGCTGTTTCCGGTGGGCGATACTGGGTTCGAACCAGTGACCTCTTCGGTGTGAACGAAGCGCTCTCCCACTGAGCTAATCGCCCGGGAACGCACTGAACCATACAGGCCCGGGCACGCTTCCTTCAAACCGCTCGGAGGTACCCGCACAGTCCGCGCCGCCCGGACCGCATCATCAGCGCGTGGTTGGCGCGGAAGACGGGCCGCCCCGGGACGGCGAACCGCCGCAGCAGCGGCTTGCGCACGCTGACCACCTGGTCGTACCGCGCCAGACTGCCCGTTGCGTGCGGCGTGACCGTCCAGCGTGCCCAGCCCTCGATGTCTCCGGTCAGGGCGGTCTCCAGCACCCCGGCCGCGGGGTCGCGCCGCACCTCCCGCGCCGTGAAGGTCATGTCGTACGGCAGGACGGAGCGGATGCGGATCACCCCGGTGGTGCCGTCGAGCCGGGTCACCTCCCGCACCTGCCGCCACCAGCGCGGGTAGTCCTCGGGGCGTTCCAGCACGTGGAAGACGGTGGCGGGGGGTGCGGGGAGGGGCCAGAGGCTGCGGAAGCGGTAGTGGTTCCAGTCCATGCGGGCAGTCTGCCCACTCGCGGCGTGGACCGGGTGAGTACGCGCCTGAGTATCCGCACTCATGCCGTGCGAGGTGACGCGGAGCACACTGCCGTGCATGACCCACCTTCCGCCACCGGCCGAGGAATTGCGGCTCCTCGACGCCGAGCTCTGGCAACTGGACGCCCGGCGTGCCCAGTTGCTGAACCGTCGCGCCTGGCTGGTCGCGGCCCTGCACCAGACGCAGCAGCCGCGGGCCCAGGCCTCGGCACGTCCGCCGGCCGCCACACCGTCCCGTCCGGAGACGGCCGCGCCCAGCGTGCAGAACGCGCTGCTGGTCCTCGGCGGTGTCCTGCTCACGCTCGCGGCAGCGGTGTTCACGCTGGTCAGCTGGGGGCAGATGGGGATCGCTGGGCGGGCCCTGGTCCTCGGCGCGGTCACGCTGGCCACGCTCGCCGCACCCGCGGCCCTGCTGAAGCGGGGGCTGCGCTCGACGGCCGAGTCGGTGGCGGGCCTCGGGCTGGCCCTGACCGTCCTGGACGCCTACGCGCTGCACGCGGCGGCCCTCTCCGGGACGGACGGCACCGGGTACGCGGCCGCCGCGTCGGCGGTCCTGGCGGCGGTCTGGGCGGCGTACGGCCTGCTGCCGGCCACGGCCGCGCTGCGTCTGCCGCTGCCCTGCGCCTTGGCGGCGGCCCAGTCGCCGTTGCTGCTGGGGGCCCTGGCCGCCGACGCGAGTGCGTACGTGATCACGGCCGCGCTGCTGGTGACGGCCGGGTTCGACGCGGTGGCGGTGGTGCGGTTGCCGGCCGGTGCCGTGCGGATCACCGCCGTCGTCGGTGCGTGCGGCATGGGCGGCTGGGGCGTACTGGGCGCCGGCTGGCTGTCCTTGAGCGCCGGCGGTCCCGGTGCGGCCGCCCGCGCCGGGGCGCTGCTGCTTCTCGCCGCGGCGATCGCCCTGGCCGCGGCCTTGCGGGGGCCGGGCACACGGCACGCGCTCGGTCTCGCGACCACGTCCGGGCTGCTCGTGGTGGCCGCGCTCGGTGGGGTGGCGCGTTCGGGCGTGCCGTCGCAGTGGGCGGTGGCGGCTCATCTGGCCGTCGGCATCGGCCTGTTGGCGGCGGTGCGCAGGGAACGGCTGCCCGACGCCGTGCGGCGGGGCTTCGCCTGGGCCTCCGGTGCCGTACAGACGCTGGCCGTGCTGTGGGCGCTGCCCGTCGTCGCCGTGGTGCTGCTGGGCCCGGCGGGCCGGCTGGGCCGGGTGTGGAGCGGTGCTCCCGCCGACGCCCGTGCGGCAGTGACCGTGGAGGTGCCCTGGCCGTACGGCGCGACCGTCGCTCCCCTCGTGCTGGTGGCGGTCGCCGCCGTGCTCGCCCTGGCGGTGCGCGCGGAGCCGTGGCGTGGGCGGGCCCTGCTCGGTTCCCTGGGGCTGCTGTGGGCGGCGGCCCTGACGCTTCCGGCGGTTTTCGAGGTTCCCTACCCCGCGGGGATGCTGGTCCTGGGCGCGCTGACGGCGACCGCGCTGTACGCGTGCCGGATCACGGCGTCGGCCGCGCGGGTCATGGCCCTCGTCCTGGCCCTGGTCACGGCCGCCGGCCTCGCCCTGGTCTCCCTCGCCTCCCAGTCCGCGACCCTCGTCGCGCTGTCCGTGCTGACGGTGCTGTTCGCCGCGGCCTCGTGGCGCACGGGCGTCGCGCCCTTCACGGCTCCGGCGGCTCTCGTGTACGGCGCCGCGCTGGCCTCGGCGTCCGGTGCCGCCGCGGACTGGCCGCCGACGCGCATCGCCCTGCTGGTCCTGCTGGTTCCCGCCGCTGCCGCCCTGCTGGCGCCGCGGCTCGGCGCGTTGCAGGCGACGGTGCCCGTCGAGGCCGTGGGAGCCGCCCTCGGGCTGTTCGCCGTGGCTCTCGCCGTCACCGATCCACCGACGCTCGCCCTGGTGCTGGCCCTGTGCGGGGTGATCGCCGCGGGCACGGCCCTGCGCGCCGAGCGCCGTCCCGTGGGCTACGCGGCCACGGCCCTGTTCGTGCTGGCCGCCTGGGTGCGCATGGCCGCCTGGGACGTCGGCACGCCCGAGGCGTACACGCTCCCGGTGACCGTCCCGGCGCTGCTCGTCGGAGCGTTGCGCCGGCGCCGGGATCCGGGGGTGTCCTCCTGGGCGGCGTACGGCCCCGGGCTCGCGGCCACCCTCCTGCCGAGCCTGGTCGCGGCCTGGGCCGATCAGCACTGGACGCGTCCTCTCCTGCTCGGCGGCGCCGCGCTGCTGGTCACCCTGCTGGGTGCCCGCCACCGTCTCCGGGCACCGCTGGTGCTCGGCGGCTCGGTACTGGCCCTGGTCACCCTCCACGAACTCGCCCCCTACGTCGTCCAGGTGACGGGAGCCCTGCCCCGCTGGGCGCCTCCCGCCCTCGCCGGGCTCCTGCTGCTCGCGCTCGGGGCGACGTACGAACAGCGGATCCGCGACGTCCGGCGGGTCAGGGAGGTGCTGGGGAGGATGAACTAGCCCTCGTCTCGTCTGGGTTCCATTGGTCCCTTTGTGTGCCGTCGGGGCCTCTCGACTGCGGACAAGGCGCGTGATGTCATACGTTCTCCGATCGGCCGTCGGCGGCACGGTCGGGCGGGGGGACGGGGAGGCATCTTGACGGACCTGGGGGAATCACCGGGCGGGGGCGGCGCCGAGGAACAGGGGACCCTGGAGCGCCTGCTCTCGGTGGTGGGTGCGGGAGCCGTGGAGTTGCACACGGCCCCCGAGGGACTGCGGACGAGCGTCACCGGTGTCCATGTGCTGGACGCGCTGGAACCCGTGATCAGACCGCGGGAGTTACTGCTCGCCGTCGGTGTCGACCCGCGCTCGGCGCACGCCGTCGACGTGGTGCGCCGGGCCGGTGAGGCCGGTGCGGCGGGTGTGGTGTTCGGCCCGGGGCGGCCGGAGCCCACCGCGCGGGCGTTGCGGGCAGCCGCGGAGGAGAGCGGCACGGCGGTGCTCTTCCGCACCGCCTGGTGCACCTGGGCGCAGCTGGTGGGGGTGCTGAGGGCGGGGCTGGCCGCGGCGGGTGTCCACCCGGTGCCGGCGACCGGCGGCGTGCGTCTGGGCGATCTGGACTCGCTGGCCGACGCGGTGGCGGCCCTGGTGGGAGGCTCGGTGACCATCGAGGACACGGAGTCGCGGGTGCTGGCGTACTCCTCCACCGAGGAGAACGTGGACGAGATGCGCCGGCTGACCATCCTCGGCCGTCGGGTGCCGCCCTGGCGGGTGGCGGCCATGCGGGAGGCGGGGTTCTTCCAGGCCCTGTGGGGTGCGGGCGATGTGCTGCACCGACCCGCCCACGGCCAGGATCCTGAGCGTCTGGTCGGCGCCGTGCGGGCGGGCGGAGAGGCGCTGGGGTCCCTCTGGGTGGCGGCGGTCGCCGGCCGCCCGCTCGCGCCCAACGCGGCGGAGACGCTGCGCGCCGCCGCCCGGGCCGCCGCCGCCCACCTGCTGCATCACCGCACCCACCGCTCGGACGGCCGCCTGGTGGAGGATGCGGCCCGGGCGCTGCTGGAGGACCGTGGATCCGTCGAGGTGCTCGCGGAGCGGGCCTCGCTGCCGCCCCGGCAGCCCTGTGCCGTCCTGGCGGTCGGAACCGGCTCCGGCCGCTACGAGGACGAAGCCCCGTCCGGGCTGTACGGGCTGCTCACCCTGCACTGCGCGGCGCTGGGCCACCGTGTCGTGGTGGTCCCGGCGGGCGGCAGGACCCTGGTGCTGCTGACCGGGCTGGAGCACGACCCGGGGCGGGCGGACGGTCAGGTGCGGCGGCTCGGGGAAGCACTGGCCGATCAGCTGTCGACGACGATCGGCCCGGCGGTGAAGGTGGGGCTGGGCCAGGTGGTCCCCGGCCTGGCAGGGGCGCCCGCATCACGTCGGTCGGCCGAGCAAACCCTGCAGGCGCTCATCGCGGCCCCCGGGCCGCGCACGGTCGCGCGGAGCGGGGACGTCGCCGACACCGTGGGAATCCTCCAGGTCGTCGACGCCCTGCGGGAAGTGGCGCTGCCACCGGGTACCTCGGTGGCCCGGCTGAGGGAGTTCGACGCCGATCACAGCGGCAGCTGCCTGGTGGAGACCCTGCGCGCCTACCTCGACCACTTCGGTGACGTGTCGGCCGCCTCGCGGGCGCTGGGCGTGCATTCCAACAGCCTGCGCTACCGGTTGCGCAGGATCACGCAGGTGTCGGGGCTGGACCTGGAGAGTCCCGACGCCCGGCTGCTCGCCCAGGTGCAGTTGCGTCTGGGCCGGGACTCCGACGGCGCACGGCCCTGAGCGACCGGCACGAGGCGGCCTCGTGCGCGTGCGCCATGCCCTCGTGCGCGCGTCGCCATGCCCTCGTGCGCGCGTCGCCTTGGCCGCGGCCACCATCGAAGGACCGCTCCTTCGTCGTACCGCACAACGCCCCTGCCCGACACGGGCGTTGTCGCACCCCGCTGCGGTGGGCGGGGCCCGCGTCTTTGACGACTCGACGAAGACGCCCTCCGGGCGCGGACAGCAGCCTGGTACTCCACCCTGGGGCGGACCCGGGCGTTGCGCGTACGACATCGGAAGGCTCACCATGACCGGACTGAACCCCGCCGCCGAGCGGCGCGAACGGATCCTCCAGGAAGCGGTGCGGCAGGGACTGCTGGACGCCGGGCAGGCCCCGCTGGCCGCCTTCGTCGACCTCGACGGCGTCGCGGCGACCGTCGCGTCCCTGCACCGCGCCTTTCCCGCCCCGCCGCGTGTGCTGCACGCGTTCGCCGCCAAGGCGAACTGCCTGGTGCCGGTGCTGGCGGAGCTGCGGCGGCTCGGCATGGGCTGCGAGGTGGCCACCGCGGGTGAACTGGCCCGTGCGCTGGCCGCCGGGTTCGCGCCGGATCGGATCGTCTTCGACTCTCCGGCCAAGACGGAGGCCGAACTGCGGCACGCCCTCGGCCTGGGGGTGACCGTCAACGCCGACAACTACCAGGAACTGGCCAGGATCGACCGGGCGCTGGGCGGGCGCGTGCCGGCGTCGCGGATCGGGGTGCGCGTCAACTCCCAGCTCGGCGGCGGCAGCATCGCCGCGATGAGCACGGCGACGAGCACCTCCAAGTTCGGCGTCCCCCTGGCGGACCCGGGAAGCCGGCGGCGTCTGCTGCGCGCCTACCACGACCACCCGTGGCTGACCTGGGTGCACACCCACGCCGGTTCGCAGGGCTGCCCGCTCGACCTCATGGCCGGCGGGGTCGCGCAGGCCGTGGCGTTCGCCGAGGAGGTCAACGCCTCACTCGGCCGGCGCCAGGTCGTCGGCATCGACATCGGCGGCGGGCTCCCCGTCAACTTCGCCGACGACGAGACCACGCCCACCTTCGGCACGTACGTCCAGCAGCTGCGCGCCCAGGCGCCCGCACTGTTCTCCGGCGGGTACGAGATCGTCACCGAGTTCGGGCGTTCCGTCCTCGCGAAGAACGGGTTCACCGCCGCGTACGTCGAGTACACGAAGAGCATGGGCGGCCGGCCGATCGCGGTCACCCACGCCGGGGTGCAGGTGGCCACCCGGACGGTGTTCAACCCCGACGCGTGGCCCCTGCGGATCGAGGCGCACGACAAGAGCGGCACGGCCAAGCGCGGCGGACCGGTCCGCCAGGACGTCGCGGGGCCCGCCTGCTTCGCCGGGGACCTGCTGGCCCGTGACCGCGCGTTGCCGCTCCTGGAACCCGGCGACCTCATCACCGTCCCGGACACCGGCGCCTACTACTTCTCGACTCCCTTCCACTACAACAGCCTGCCCGAACCGGCCGTGCACGGGGTCCGCACGAGCGGTGACGGCACGGTCCGCTTCGAACTCCTGCGTCCCGCGCAGGATCCGTGGGACGTGCCGGTGCCGGGCCCCGGCGGACGGGACACTCCCCCGCGGCGACGAGCGCACGAGACCGTCCACGGCGTCGGATAGGGAGCACCGAGTGGCACAGACCGACCGTCGGGGACCCGGCCGGGACGGACCGCTCCTCAGCCAGCGCGCCGCGATCGTCTTCCTGCTGGCAGCCCTGGTCGGCATCGGTGCCACTGTCCTGGCGGCGCTGGCCGGCAACGGGTGGCCGGTCGCGGTGAGCGTCGGGGGCGGAGTGGTGGGCCCGGCCGTCCTGTTCTTCCACCAGATCATCGACTAGGGCGAGCGGTTCCCGCTACGGCGTCGCCGCGGGAACCGCTCGTCCGGCTTCCCGCTACGGCATCCTGTCCCCCAGCAGTGCCAGATTCTCGATGGCGGCGAGGCCGTACAGCGCGGTGTCGTTCGTGGACACCCAGGTGGCCTCACTGCCCGGCACGAGTGCGGCCGGGCCGCTCAGCTTCTCCGTCCGCCAGGGCGCGGACTCCTTGTAGCCGTCGGAGTTGTAGAACTTCTCCCACGCCCGCTTGGCGAGCTTCTCGTCGCCGGTCTTGACGGCCGCGTACGCGTCGAGGCGCGAGTGGCCCTGGAAGAGCAGCAGGTTGCCGAAGTGGGAGCCGTACCGGGCCGCCTGTTCGGCCTTGGTGGCGTTGAAGTAGCGGCAGTAGTCGAGGTACGCCTCGTTGAACTTCGGCATGTCGACGAGGTCGATGAGCTCGGCGCACAGCTCGTTGAGGCCGAAGACGGCCGAGAGGTGCGAGACCTCCACCTTGGCCGTCCCGGCGACGGCGAACCTGCCCGTGTCGAGGTCGTACAGGCCGCTGCCCTGGACGAAGCCGTTGGGCTGGGCGGCGATGGTCTCCATGGTGGACAGCACACGCGCCTTGGCCTTCTCCCACTTGGGGCCCTTGCGTTCCCACTCGGTCAGCCACGCGGAGACCAGGCCGCTCCAGTCGGTGCCGAAGCCGATCGACAGGGCGTGCCGGTCGGGGGTGTACGGCTCGGTGCGGATCTTGCGGAGCGGGTCGAGGGCGAGGAACGTCTCGTCGGAGTCGACGTTGGCGTGCATCAGGTCGCCGACGCGTTCGTCCGCCGTGAGGAAGTAGTAGTAGCGCCGGTAGGTGGTGTTGGCGATGCGCTGCTGCTTGGCACTGTCGGCGAAGTGCTGCACGCCGTGCCGGGTGCCCAGGCCCGCCCATTGGCCCAGGTGGTAGACGTCGACCTCGCCGGTGTGCCGGGTCATCGCCTCCGCGAAGCGGAAGATGTCGGCGCGGCCGGAGCGCAGGTAGGCGAACCAGAGCCACAGGTCCGGCGACAGCTCGGAGTTGTCCCAGGCGTAGCCGCCGATGTCGTACCGCCACTGGTGCCGGAACGTGTCGTAGGTGTGCATGATGTCGCCGTAGTCCCAGAAGCCGTACCAGCGGCGCTGTTCCACCTGGTCCTTGTAGTAGGTGAAGAGGAAGTCGAGGTGGTCCTCGATCTTCGCCTTGGCCGGGGTGGAGCGGTCGGGCTCGGAGTACAGGTTCGGCCCGAAGACCTTGGCCTTGATGAGCTGCTTGGGCGGGGCGGCCAGCTGCGGCAGCACGCGGACGGCTTCGACCTGCTCGGCGAGCCGGTCCGGGCTCGGGGTCGACGCGTTCGCCCAGAAGAGGAGTTCGGAGGTGCGGGCGATGCCGTACGGGGTGCCGAACTCCGGCTCGTAGTCCTCGTAGGTGATGTTGAGGCCTTCGAGCTGTTCGGGGTGGGTGTCCTGGCCCATGCCGTCGTGGTAGAAGCGCATGTCCATGGGCTGCGCCTCGGGCGACCAGAGCCAGAGAGTGACCTCGGCCTCGTCGGTGTGGGCGTCCCGGATGTCGAGCTGGGCGGGGAACTTCTCCCAGAAGTCGCGCAGTCCGAAGGAGAACCCGCCGCTCGCCCCGCCGACGTAGCCGAAGCCGGAGGCGCGCCGGCCACCGCCCGCGGCGACCCAGCCGTGGCCCTTCTTGGTGCGCTTGCGCAGCGTGAACCCGTCGGCGGAGAGCTGGGAGAGGGTGTAGTCGCCCCATTCGGGGATGTACTGCAGCCGGGTCGTCACCCGCTGGTCCCAGGTGGCGGGATCGGGCAGCTTCTTGCCCTCGAACTGGGCCGCCTGCACGGCCGCGCCCGGGTCCCGCCGCAGTCCGGTGATGCCCTTGACGGCCTCGCGGAGCATTCCGGTGCCGTCGCCGCCGATGCGGATGTGACGGTCGTACGACTCGTCGCGCAGGGGCACGGTGAAGCGGACTCCGAGGCCGCGGACGAAGTCGCCACTGGCCTTGCCCGGCTCCTGCTTGCCGTCGTAGGTGATGGTGTGCACCATGCGAAAGGAGTCGGCGCCCGCGTAGAAGTAGAGCCTGATCGAGAAGGGCAGCCAGCTGCGGCCGCCCTTGCGGTGCTTGCCGTCGATGCGCACGACCGCGCGGACCGGACCCGCCTGCTCGACCTCGACCCTGGAGATCGCGCCGTCGAAGCGCTCGGTCTTGACCGCGCCCTGGTCCTCGTCCTCGATCTCGGGCTGGCGGATCAGCACGAGCCGGCCGTTCTTCGCGATCTCGGTGGAGCCCCGGGTGACGGACTTGACGATCGTGGAGCCGGACGTGCCGAGCTTCGCGGTGATGACGCCGGTCGAGATGCCGATGGTGCCGCCGCGCTTCTCGACGGTCACCTTCTTCTCGGGTGCGGCGGGTGTTCCGGCGGCGAGGGTGAGCTTTCCGTCCCCCGACGCGACGGCGTGCGCGGTCCACTTGAGGGACCCGTCGGGCCAGTAGGCGATCGGCCAGGACTGCACGGATACGGCCTTGCCGCCGGCGTCCGTCAGCACGAAGGTCTGGTCCTTCTGGTAGGCGCCCTTGGGCCACGGGACACCGACGGTGGAGCCCGGCGCCGCGCCGAGGCCACCGTCCTCCAGCCAGTCGAGGGTCACCGGGTCGGCGTCGGCCGGCTCGGCTCTGGGGACGGCCTGCGCGTCCTGTGTCCCCAGGGCCCAGCTGAACTGGGCGGCGGCTCCGGCGACGGCGGCCGCCTTGAGGAGGTTCCTACGGGGGATGGGAGACATAGAGAGGCTGCCTTTCCTTGTCCGTGCGGGAAGCACATCCGTGCGCTGGTCAGGGGCATGACAGTGAGAGGCACGGCGTCCTGGACGCCGGCCTGGACGAGGGCACCGCCGGTCAGCGGTGCCGGTACCGCTCCTCCACGGCGACGGCCGCCGCCGCGACGGCCCCGAGGACGGGGACCGCCAGCGGCGCGGTGAACCAGGCGGACACGGCCACCACGGCCAGCCCGGCGATGATCAGGAAGGACCCGGCCGGGTCGAGGACCGTCCGGCGCCAGGCGGACGCGAGCAGGGTCCGCCAGCGGGCGCCCGGCTCCCAGACCGCCGCCGCGCGCAGCCCCGCCACGACGAGGCCGATCAGCGCGAGCACTCCGACGGCCCCGACCAGCGGCCCGCCGGGAATCCCCGCACGGACCGCCTGGACGTCCACCCAGACCGCGGCCACCGCCGCCCACCCGGCGAGCCCGGCGAGCCACCCGCCGCGCACGGCCGTGCGGAAGTCGGCGACGAACTCCCGCCGGCCACCGCCCTCGTGAGCGGTACGGCGCCGCAGGTGCCGTGCCCCGGCGGCGAAGGCGGCGGGATACGTGACGACCCCCAGCGAAGCCACCGCGATCCACACCCCCGTCAGCAGACACTCGGCGAACACACCGAACCGCTCGGCGAAGACCGACTCCCCCCGTGCCTTCACTCGGGTCCCAGCCATGCTCACCTCAGCCCTTCAGACCGGAGGTCGCCATGCCGTCGATCAAATACCGCTGGAAGGCGAGGAAGAAGGCCAGGACCGGCAGCAGCGCGACCAGCGACATGGCGATCATGCCGCCGTAGTTGGCCAGTCCCTCCTGGTCGACGAACATCTTCAGGCCGAGCGAGACCGTGTACTTGTCGGGCTCGTTGAGGTAGATCAGCGGGCCCATGAAGTCGTTCCAGGAGTTGATGAAGGTGAAGATCGCGCTGGTGATCAGGGCCGGACGGCTCAGCGGCAGCACGATCGACCAGTAGATCCGGAAGTGCCCGCAGCCGTCGAGGCGGGCCGCCTCGTCGAGTTCCTTGGGCATGTTGCGCATGAACTGCACCATCAGGAAGACGAAGAACGCCTCGATGGCCAGGTACTTCCCGAGCAGCAGCGGCGTGTAGGTGTTGATCATCTCCATGTTGCGGAACAGCACGTACTGCGGGATCAGCAGCACGTGGTACGGCAGCAGGAGCGTGCCGATCATCAACGTGAAGAGCAGATTGCGGCCGGCGAAGCGGATCCTCGCAAAGGCGTAGGCCGTCAGCGAACAGGACACCAGGATCCCGATGACGGAACCGACCGCGAGGAACAGCGAGTTGAAGAAGAACGTGGAGATCGGGATGTCGGCGATGCCGTCGGCGAGGCTCTTGTAGTTGGCTATGACCGGGTCGGCCGGGAGAAGGTCCAGACTGCCGACGATCTCCTCGCTCTTCTTGAAGGACCCGCCGATGACCCAGATCACCGGGTAGAGGATCACCGCGAGGATCAGCAGCGACCCGAGGTGCCAGGCGAGGGAGCCGGGCAGCTTGTGACGGAGCGCCCCGCCTCCGACGGAGGGCTTGATATCGGTGGCCGATGGGGGTGCCCCCTGATCGAGCGGAGTCGAGAGATTGGGGGAGCTCATCGGGCGCCCTCCTCGTAGTGCACCCAGCGCTTCTGGGACCAGAACAGCACCGCCGTCACCAGGGCCACCGCGACGAGCAGCATCCAGGCCATCGCGGAGGCCAGACCCATCCGGCTGTTCTCGAAACCCTGGACGTAGAGGTAGCAGGTGTAGACCATCGAACCGTCGGCCGGACCGCAGGCGTTGCCTCCGGCGCCGCCGCCGACGATGTACGCCGAGCTGAAGATCTGGAAGGAGTGGATCGTCTCCAGCAGGACGTTGAAGAAGAGCACCGGGGAGATCATCGGGAGCGTGATGTTCCAGAACCGCCGCAGCTTGCCCGCCCCGTCGACCTCGGCCGCCTCGTACAGCTCACGCGGGACCTGCTTGAGGCCGGCCAGGAAGATGACCATCGGCGCGCCGAACTGCCAGACGGTGAGCGCCACCAGGCTGTAGATGATCATGTCCGGGTCGCCGGTCCAGCCGCCGACGTCGATCCCGAACATCTTCTGGGTACGGTCGACGATCGCGTCGTCCGAGAAGATCGCCTTCCAGACGATCGCGATGGAGACGCTCGCGCCGATCAGCGACGGCGCGTAGAAGGCGGCCCGGTAGAAGGCCTGCCCGCGCCGGCTCTGGGCGAGCAGCAGCGCCACACCCAGGGCCGCGAGCAGCTTGAGCGGCGTTCCGACGACGACGTACCAGACCGTCACCTCCACCGAGTGGCGCCAGCGGGGATCGCCGAACATCTCGGTGAAGTTGTCGAGGCCGATCCACCTGGGCGCGTCGAAC
The DNA here is from genome assembly GCF_040303285.1 of Streptomyces sp. NPDC096046. Taxonomy (NCBI): domain Bacteria; kingdom Bacillati; phylum Actinomycetota; class Actinomycetes; order Kitasatosporales; family Streptomycetaceae; genus Streptomyces; species Streptomyces sp. NPDC096046. Next base: position 58,876 of record NZ_JBEOSZ010000036.1, read on the forward strand.
AGGTTGTAGTCGGTGAACGCGAAGTAGAGCGAGGCGACCATCGGGCCCGCGGTGAGCAGCAGGAACCCGGCGATCCACGGAGACATGAAGAGATAGCCGGCCAGGTTCTCCCGGCGCCGCCGCCGCTTGAGGGCGGCGGGGCGCGCGGGCTGCACCGGACCGTGCCGCGGCTCGGAGTCCTGGGTCAGGCCCTCCGTCGCAGGGGCGTGTGTCACGGTGGTTCCCATCAGGTGCCGAGAGCCGTCTTCGACTCGGTGAAGAACTGCTTGACGGCCTCGTCCACCGACCGCTTGCCCAGGGCGAGTTCCTCGGCGATGCGCAGAAACGCGGACTCACAGATGTCCGCCCCGTTCGGGTGCGGGGTGATCGGCTCCAGGACACCCGCCTCGACGAGGGACTCCTCGTAGGCGGCTATCGCCTTGTTGACCTCGTCGGTCGGCTTGTACGCGTCGTACTGGGCCTGCGTCGCGGGCACGCCCCGGTCGTAGCCCATGATCTTGGCGACCTCGGGGTCGTGCACCATGAAGTCGATGAACTGGGCGACCTCCTTGGGGTGCTGGGTGCGCTTGGAGGCGCTCAGCATGAGCGAGCCGAGGTACTGGCCGGTCTTCTTGCCGTCCGTGGTCGGGATGGGAGCGAGGGCGTACTCGCTCTTGCCCTCGGAGGTGTAGCGGACCGTGAAGTTGTCCCAAGTGAACTCGCCACCGCAGAGCTCCGCGGCGAGCGCCGACTTGGGCTTGATCTGGACGACCTTCTTGGCGTCGGCGTAGCGGCCGTCCTCCACACCCTTCTTGGCCTTCGTCCACCAGTCCGACAGATCCGACTCGGTGAAGCCGAGACCCTCCTCCGTGAAGAACGCCTTGCCGTTCTGACGCAGGTACAGGTCGTAGAGGTACATGACGCCGTACATGCCGCTGTCGCCGGCGCGGCCCGTCTTGTCACGGATCTTCTTCATCGCCGCGTCGAAGTCGTCCCAGGTCCAGCCCTGCTCCGGCTTGACACCGGCGCGGGTGTACACGGGCTTGTCGATGACGAGGGCCATCGAGTTGGAACCGACCGGAACGCCGAGGAGTTTGCCGTCGATCTCGCCGAACTTCTCCAGACCCGCGCGGAATCCCTCCATCCGGAGGTTGCCGGCCTTGACCTGCTCGCTGAGATCGAGCAGCACGTTCTTCGCGTCGTATTTGCGCAGGAACCCCACGGCATTCTGGAAGACGTCCGGCGGATTTCCGCCCGAGGCCTGGGTGTTGAACTTCTTCCAGAAGTCGGGATATTGCTGGAAGTCCGTTTTCACCTTGATCTTCGGGTACTTCTTGTGGAAGAGCTCGATCGTCTTGTTGATTCTCTCGGCGCGGTCCTCCGCACCCCACCACGCGTAACGGATCGTCACCGTCCCGTCCGCGGAGGTCCCTCCGTCACCGCCGCAACCGGTCGTCGCGGCCAGCCCCAGGGTGGCCGCCGTAGCCCCGGCCGCCTTCAGGATCGTACGTCTCTCAACATTCCTGCCGTTCACCACGGTTGGACCTCCCCGCACGTCGTGCCGCTCGCATGAATCGTTTCAAGTAAGCGCTTGCTGGCACAAGTTACGGAGGGGCTGAGAGTGCGTCAATGATTCGGACAAGATTTTCTTACCGAGGGGGCGGGAGACGGACCGAGTGGCGGAGGCGGGACGGGTGCGGGGCTCGGCCGACGTCGCTGGTGACGGCGGTGCGGTCGAAGCGCCGGACGGCGAAGGGCCCGTCGTGCGGGCTTCTCGCCCGGGCGAAGGGCGACGGTGGGCGGTGGACGCGGAGCCGGGGGTGAGGGGCCGGGTGGACCCGGGTGGCGTCGGGGCGTGTTCGGGGTGGGGGGTGGAAGCACCTGGAGGCGCCGGAGGTCGCTGGGCGAGATGGGGCCTGATGTGCGGGGCCGACGGCGAGGTGCCTACGGCGGGGGCCGGCGGTGTGAGCGCCACGGCAGACGGCGTCGGCGCCGGTAGCCCGCCGGGCAGGGGGCCACATGGGCCCGGCCCGGGACGGGAGGTCGTGCCCGCGCGGCGGAAACCTCTGCGGTGCGAGGGGTCCGCGAGGCAGGAGCCCGAGGGTGTCCTCACCGGCACGGCGTCCGTCCGGAGGGCGGGGCTGCGGCATCCGGTGCGTGCTCTCGGCATGCCGGGTGGACGCCCGCGTACCGGTCGTGCTCGGGATTCGCCTGTGCGGCGAGCGGCGAGGAGCGGCCCTTGCGCGTCGAGGCGGGAGTTCGGGAGCGTGCCGGGCGGCACGAGAGGGGGCGGGCCGGCCGCCGCACCGCGTCTGTGGCCACAGCCCGTCCACCCGCGGAACCGACAGCGCGTGCGATCCGCCGGACGGAGTCGGCCGCGGCGGGAGCGGCTCGGCGGTGGGGTGTCCGGCCCACGCCGCCGGGCGGGCGACGCCGACGGCGAGAGTCACCGTCCGGCACCCTGCCCGAGCGAGGCGATGCCCTGCCCGGTGAAGGTGAAACGCCGGCGGCCCACCTGCTGATCGCAGGTGGGCCGCCGGTCCGGGTGGGCGATACTGGGTTCGAACCAGTGACCTCTTCGGTGTGAACGAAGCGCTCTCCCACTGAGCTAATCGCCCGGACGCAGGAAGAACATTACCCCATGTCAGGGGGTGCCTGTGACGCTCACTGGTCCTTGATCTTCCACGGCATCGCGATGCCGAACTTCCACAGGTAGACGCCGACGAGCACGCCCACGATCACCAGCCCGACGGACGTCAGGATGATGTTGCGGCGCCGCACTTTGGGATCGAGGGCGCGCTGGGCCGCTTCGGTGACCTTCCGCTTGGTCCAGCGGAGCACCAGCTGGGCCCAGACGAACTCCGTCGCCCAGATCGCCATGCCGCCGAAGATCACGACCCAGCCCGGCCCCGGCAGGGGCAGCATGATGATGCCGGTCACGACCACCGCGAGACCGATGATGAAAACGCCGACCTGCCAGCTCAGGTGCAGCGCGCGGCGGGCCTTGACGAATTCCGGCGCCCGGGAGCCAAGGCCTCGGTGCGGCTCGCCGTGCACTTCGTTCGTCCCCGTCTCGTCCGACGCCACGGCCACCTCGCCCGGCTCGTTACTCCCCGTATTCATACGGCCGAACACTACCCGAGCGAAACCGATCACCGGAATGGACGCACCACGCGAACGATCTCTCGGCCGGAAGAGTTACGTAAAGGCACGCAAAACACTCAGAGGGGTTTACAACGACACCGTAGGTGGCATGTCGATTTCGCCGACGTGCGAATCCCCGAGCGCACACTGAGCGAAAGGCCCTGGCGCTTATGAACACCACGGTCAGCTGCGAGCTGCACCTGCGCCTCGTTGTGTCGAGCGAGTCCTCCCTGCCTGTCCCCGCAGGCCTGCGGTACGACACGGCCGACCCCTACGCCGTGCACGCCACCTTCCACACCGGAGCCGAGGAAACCGTCGAGTGGGTGTTCGCCCGTGACCTGCTCGCCGAGGGACTTCATCGCCCTACGGGCACCGGCGACGTCCGCGTCTGGCCGTCGCGCAGTCACGGTCAGGGCGTCGTGTGCATCGCCCTGAGCTCTCCGGAGGGCGAGGCCCTGCTGGAGGCCCCGGCACGGGCCCTGGAGTCCTTCCTGAAGCGGACGGACGCCGCCGTGCCGCCCGGCACGGAACACCGGCACTTCGACCTCGATCAGGAGCTCTCGCACATCCTGGCGGAAAGCTAGGGCGAGGCGCTCACAAAGCCGCCCGGCGCCGTCGACTCGGGGAGACGGCTCGGGCTCGGACAACCGCACACGGGATGACACCGGCGCCGGCGCCGCGGCCTCCGCGGCTCGGCGCCGGTTCGTGTGCCGGGGCACTTCCCCGCCGCCGCCGCGACCGCCCCCACGGTTGCCTTTCTCGTGGCTTCGCATGCGGCCTCCGGCTGCGCGCTCCCCCTGTCGCCCCTCGGGAACCCCGGCGGGCCCGGCGACGTTCTATTCGAAGCCATGTGCGGGCATGAGGCGGTCCGGCGGTGGTGGAGCCGTTACCATCGGCCAGCATCGGCGGGCGCCCGCCCGACCCTCAGGCCAGGGAGCGAATCGTGCTGATCACCCACGACACCCGGTGCGCCCTCGACACCGTGGTCGATCTGGTGAACACCGCACCGGAGGACGACACGGCGGACGGGCTGCCGGATGTGGCGGCCCTCGGGGACTTCGTGCGCAACCACGAGATCAGCGACGTCGGGGTGCTGTCGGAGTTCGACCTCTCCGCGGTGCGCAAGATCCGCGGACGCTTCGCCGCCGTCTTCGCCGCTCCCGACGCCCGGGCCGCCGCCGGCCAGATCAACGAGCTGGTCGCGGCCGCGGGCACCACGCCCCGGCTCACGGACCACGACGGCTACGACTGGCATGTGCACTATTTCGCACCCGGCGCCTCCGTCGCCGACCATCTGGCCGCCGACTGCGGGATGGCGCTGGCGTTCTTCGTGGTCGCCGGGGAGCAGGAGAGGCTGCGGCGGTGCGAGGCGCCCGACTGCCGGCGTGCCTTCGTCGATCTGTCCCGCAACCGCTCGCGGCGCTACTGCGACAGCCGCACCTGCGGGAACCGCCTGCATGTGGCCGCGTACCGGGCGCGCCGCAAGGAGGCGGCGGGCTGACGGCCGTCGCCGGGCCGTCGGGTTCGGCACGACGTCGACGCGGGCCCCGGCGGGTGACGCCGGGGACCGCGGGTCAGGCTCACAGCAGCAGCAGATCGTGCAACGAGGCCATGAGCAGCAGACTCCCGATCACCGCCAGGAAGATCATCAGCGGTGGCTGGGATAGGGCGAAGAGGCAACCGCGCGGCTCGTCCTGCCGGGGACGTGACTCGTCCCGCGGGGGAGGTGCCCCGTCCCGCGGCGGTGCGGGGTCGCTCTGTTCCGTCGTGTCCAGCATCTCGGGGCGATGATGACCCAATCACCCCGCCTGGCGCGATCAGCGCCCTCCTCGCGTGCGGGAGTGCACCGATTCCGTGAGGTCCGGTTCGGGTTGTGATCACTTCCGCGCACCGGCGGACCCTCTGTGACGATGGGCCCTTGGCGCGTGACGATGCAGTCCCGGGCGCGGCGGCGACCCCGGCGCTGGGTGTGGCGAGCGCCGGGAATCCGGCCTCGGCGACCGGTCAGATGCCGTGCTTCTTCAGGATGGCCTCGATGTCGCTGAAGTCGTCCTCGCCCCGGGACGCGGGAGCGGGCCGGTTCGCCGGACGGGAGCCCTGGCCCAGGCTGGGCGCCGAGGCCGCCGGAGGGGCCGCCTCCGGCCGGTCCGCCGCGCGGGCCGCCGCCCTGCGCTCCTTGCGGGTCCCGCCGCGGCGGCGCTCCACGGCCCGGGTGGTCATGAAGAGCACCCACGCGACGCCGAGGACCCCGAACCCGGCCCAGGCCGTCGGGCTGAACGCGGTGTCGGCCAGCCACTCGACGACCCCCGTCATCACCAGGCCGATCGGGACGAGCGCGTAGGCCGCGATACGGACCGCCGCGAGATAGCGCTTGCGGTACGCCGTGATCGCCGCAATGCCCAGGCCTGCCGCGGACACGGCGGAACAGACGGTCTCGGCAATCATCCGGTCCTCCAGGTGTGGCGCGGTCGGGACGGGCACTTCTGTCCCTTCCATCCTGCACCCGCCGGTCCCCGGCGGGCCATGCTCCGGCCCCACATCAGGGAGATCTCCGGGTCGCCTCCTCCGCAGGTGCCGGTGCGGGCCGCGTCCCCGGTCGCGGCTGCTGGGAGAATGTGGGCATGAGCGACTCCTCCCCCGACCGTTCCGCCGCCCCCGTCCTGGAGATCTGGTGCGATCTCCAGTGCCCGGACTGCCGCACCGCGCTGGGCGATCTCCGTGCGCTGCGCGACCGCTACGGCGAGCGTCTGGAACTGCGGCTGCGGCACTTCCCCCTGGAGAAGAACAAGCACGCCTTCGCGGCCGCCCAGGCCGCGGAGGAGGCGTGGGAGCAGGGCCGGGGATGGCCGTATGTCGAGGCTCTGCTGGGCCGGGTCGAGGAGCTGGCCCGTGCGGGAGAGCCCTTCCTGGTCGAGGTGGCCCGCGAACTGAACCTGGACGCCGAGGAGTTCGACACCGCGCTGGTCGACGGCCGGCACATCCTGATCGTGGACGCCGATCAGGCCGAGGGCAAGGCGATCGGGGTGACCGGCACCCCGACGTACGTCATCGGCGGTGAGCGGCTCGACGGCGGCAAGAGCCAGGAGGGGCTGCGCCGGCGGATCGAGGAGATCGCGGACCGGCTGCTGGCCGGGCGGGAGCACTGACCGCTCGCGCCCGGCGTCCGGCAGCGGGTCGCTACAGCGGCTTGTACACGGCGTACCGCGTCGTCTCGTAGCCGAGCGACGCGTAGAGCCGTTCGGCCGGGGTGTTGCCGGTGAAGACGTTGAGGCCGAGGGTCCGCCTGCCCTCGGCGATCGTCTGTGCTTCCGCCAGCAGCATGAGGGTGCGGCCGTGCCCCCTCCCCCGGTGGGCGGCGTCGACCTCCACATCGAAGACGAAGGCGTTGTCCTCGCGCAGCGCCAGCCACAGCGTGCCCACCGGTGTGCCCAGGTGCTCGACGACGCTGATGAGCATGCCGGGGGTGGCGAGCCCGTCGGGCAGGAGCGTGGCGTGGTCACGCTCCGACTTCGCCCGGGCCTCGGCCTCCGGAACGCCCCGCTCGGCCCAGCTGCGCGCGTAGTCCTCCTTGCCCTTCTCCAGCCAGGGGCCGAACTCCGCCTCGGTCATGGGCCGGGCACGGCTGCCCTCCGCCAGGTCCGGCGGGGTGTCGCCGAGCGGCTTCTCCATGCCGCGGTTGCGGACGACGTAGCCGAGGGTGGTGGCGAGCCGGAACCCCGCCGCGGACTCGGCGGGTACCGTCGCCTCGATGCGCCGGCATCCCCAGCCGCGCGCCACCTCCTCCGCGGCGAGGGCGGCCACCGTGCCCCGGCCCCGCCTGCGGTCCGGTTCGTCGATGCGCAGCTTCATGATCCGGGCCACCGCGTCACCGAACACGGGATGCGTGCCGAGGTGTATCGCCCCCACGGGACGGCTGTTCACGCACACCTGGTAGCGGCGTGAGCGTGTCCCGTCGGCGTTCTGCTGTAGCGGCTCGGTCGGCCGCAGGGTCGTGGTCATCAGGGGTGTTCTACCCGCAACCACGGCCCTGGTCAGCCAAATTATCCGCGGACCGTCAGGGGTCGAGGTCGTTCCCGGACCGCTCCTCGAAGATCCGCATCGCCTTGGCGGTCACCGGGCCCGGCGCACCGGGCAGCTCACGGCCGTCGACACGGTGCACGGCCTGCACGTCCCGCAGGGTGGACGTCAGGAAGATCTCGTCGGCCCGCTCCAGGACATCCAGCGGCAGATCGGTCTCCTTCGCGCCGGTCCATTCGGCCGTCAGCGCGCGCGTGATGCCCGCGAGGCAGCCGGAGGCGAGCGGCGGCGTGTGGATCTCGCCGTCGAGGACGACGAACACGTTGGAGCCGGTGCCCTCGCACAGCCGCCCTGCCGTGTTGCCGAACAGGGCCTCGGAGGCGCCCTGTTCACGGGCGCGGGCGAGGGCGACGACGTTCTCGGCGTACGAGGTGGTCTTCAGGCCGGTCAACGCGCCGCGCTCGTTGCGGGTCCAGGGGACCGTGACCGCGGCGGTGGAGTCGGGGCGGCGGGTCGTCTCACCGAGGGCGACGACGAGGGTCGGGCCGTGCTCACCGCGGTCGGAGCCGAGCGGGCCGTGGCCTCCGGTGTAGGTGATGCGGAGGCGGCCGAGCGGCGCGGGGTTGGCGTCGAGGACGGCGGCGCAGGCGCGGCGCACCTGGTCGTGGTCCGGGTCGGGCAGACCGAGGCCGCGCGCGGAGCGGGTGAGCCGGTCGAGGTGCCGGGTGAGCGCGAACGGCCGGCCGTCCACCGCCTTGACCGTCTCGAAGACGCCGTCGCCCACGGTCAGCCCGTGGTCGAAGACGGAGACACGGGCGGACTCGATGTCCTGCAAGCCACCGTCGAGCCAGATCTTCACCTCAGGTCCTCTCCACTCACCGCGTACGTGCCCGACGCTATCGCGAGCAGCCGGGCCGCCTTCAGCTCGGTCTCCAGCCACTCCCCCTCGGGGTCGGAGCCCCAGGTGATGCCGGCGCCGGTGCCGAACCGCAGCTCGCCGTCGGCCCGGTCGATCCAGAAGGTGCGGATACCGACGGCCAGCTCACCGGTCCCTCGGTCGGCGTCGACCCAGCCGACCCCGCCGCAGTACGGCCCTCTGGGCGCCGTCTCCAGGGCGTCGATGATCCGCAGGGCGCTGGACTTGGGCGCGCCGGTGACCGAGCCGGGCGGGAAGGCGGCGCCGAGCAGCTCGGCCCAGCCTGCCCCGTCCGCCAGCTCGCCCCGGACCGTCGAGACGAGGTGGACCAGCCCGGGGTGCTTCTCGACGGCACACAGATCGGGCACCGTCACACTGCCCGTGGCGCACACCCGCCCGATGTCGTTGCGGACGAGGTCCACGATCATCACGTTCTCCGCGTAGTCCTTCTCCAGCAGGTCCGCCTCGGTCCTGCCGGTGCCCTTGATCGGCCCGGACTCGACGATCCGGCCCGCGCGCCGCAGGAAGAGTTCCGGGGACGCGGTGGCGATCTCCACGCCGTGCCCGGGCAGGCGGATCGTTCCTGCGTACGGGGCCGGGTTGCCGCGGGCCAGCAGTGCGGTGAGGGCGTCCACGTCGGCGCCGGGAAGGACGGGCGCGGACAGCACCCGGCACAGGTTCGCCTGGTAGACCTCGCCGGCCGCGATGTGGTCGCGGATCCGCCGCACCGCGGCCGTGTACGCGGCGCGGTCGAGCGAGGACGTCCAGTCACCGGCGGCCGGTCCGCACCATGCGCCGGGTACGGCGGCGGGCACGTCCGCCGTCCGTACCTCCGCGAAGCGCGCGCAGGTCAGACGCCCCTCGAAGTCGGCGCAGACGGCCCAGAAGCCGCTGGACTCCAGGGCCTCGGGGTCGTCGGTGACATCGAGGAGCCCGGTGGCGACACGGTCGCCGAAACGGGCGAGAGGAGGGAGGTCGAGCACGCGGTCGAGTCTATGGCCGGTGTCCCTCGCGTGACCGGGGGATGTCTCCCCGGGCGCCCCTGTGACGTGCCTGAGCAGGGCAAGCGCAGCACGCTGCGCAAACGCGTTTTTGTCCTGGCACGGGAATCCGCTAGAGTTCAACACGTCGCCGGGCCGCGGGAGCGGGCCGAAACGACAGGCGGACGTAGCTCAGTTGGTAGAGCGCAACCTTGCCAAGGTTGAGGTCGCGAGTTCGAACCTCGTCGTCCGCTCGAAGGAAGAGGGGGCTTCCCGGCCCCCTGCACTCCTGGTGGAGTGGCCGAGAGGCGAGGCAACGGCCTGCAAAGCCGTCTACACGGGTTCAAATCCCGTCTCCACCTCCAAGGACGATTAGCTCAGCGGGAGAGCGCTTCCCTGACACGGAAGAGGTCACTGGTTCAATCCCAGTATCGTCCACTGGATCTTTCGAGGATCCCGACCCGCGCGATTAGCTCAGCGGGAGAGCGCTTCCCTGACACGGAAGAGGTCACTGGTTCAATCCCAGTATCGCGCACGTTATGCCCATGCTCCGCTGCTCTCAGTGGTCATGGTCCCGAGGACGATTAGCTCAGCGGGAGAGCGCTTCCCTGACACGGAAGAGGTCACTGGTTCAATCCCAGTATCGTCCACAGCACACAGGAGCCCCCGGCCGTTCGCGGCCGGGGGCTCCTGTGATGTCGCGGATCAGGACGAGAACAGCATGCGCCCGAAGCTCTTGTTGCGGTGGTGACCATGATGGCCTTGGTGACCGTGGTGATGGCCCTGCGGAGCGCCCCAGGCGGGGGCCGGTGGGGCCGGGTAGGCCTGTGGGGCCTGTGGGGCCGGGTAGGCCTGTGGGGGCGGCGGGGCGGACTGGGACCACTGGGCCTCCAGACGGGTCAGCGACTCCAGCTCGCCATAGTCGAGAAAGATCCCGCGGCAGCCGCTGCACTGCTCGATCTGGACACCGTTGCGGTTGTACGTGTGCATCGGCGCACGGCACTTGGGACACTGCATGGTCGTTCAACTCCTCGCCGGTCGGTCCTGCTTCACATCTCGCAAGGACAGACTCTGTCCCGCTGTGGTCGGTTGCACCCTACTTCGCGTGCTCCTGCGCCAACTGCGGCGGGACGGCGGCCATTCGGTCACAGGCGTCCACGAGCGACTGTTCCACCTCGTCCAGTGGCCGGCCGGCCGCGACCGCCTTGGCGACGGCCCGGGCCGCGGTCTGCGCGGTGAGGGCACGGGCCGGGACGTCCAGAGCGGGCCAGGGGTCGCCCTCGGCCGGGACGGCGGGGCCACCCGCCTCCCGGTAGGCGGCGAGGATGCGGGCCCACACGTCGGGCGGGAGCAGACCGCAGGCGTACCAGGCGGCGGGGCGGGCGAGGTCCCAGGCGGGGGAGCCGACGCCGAGGTCGTCCACGTCGATCAGCAGCCAGGGGCCCGCCGGGGCGGGGTGGCGTACGAGCTGGCCGAGGTGGAGGTCGCCGTGGCAGAGAGTGCCGGTCCGTGGCATCGGCGCCTCGGCCCGGGCCCAGGGCGGGAGAGTGGCCCAGGCACGCAGGACGGAGGCGGCCGCGGGGTGCGGGCCGGCCTCGCGGAGCCGGGCGACGGCCTGGGCCGCCTTGGCCGGGCCGCGCATCATGGGCGGGTTCCGCGGCGCCGGGGTGCGGTGGAGGCGGGCGAGGAGTGCGGCGGCGGCTTCCCAGGGTGCGGCGTCGGGATCCTCGGGATCCACCGGGGCGCCGTACGGCCAGAACGTCACCAGGCGGCCGTGCAGGGCGACCGGGACCGGGTCCAGCGGAGGCAGGAGGATGCCGGGGTGCCGGCCGGCGAGGGTGAGGCGGCCGGCGAGTTCGGCCGGGTCGGTGCCCGGGGGGTGGGCCTTCGCGACGGTGTCCGCGTGCCGTACCACCAGGCCGTCGGGGCGGTCGGCCAGCGTCGCCGCGCCACAGGGGCAGGCCGACGCGCGTGCGTGGGCGGTGGCTCGGGCCTTGGCGGTGAGGTCGGCCAGGAGCGGGCCGGGGGCGGAGTTCACCGAGTGAGAGTACGCGCGGACGGGGACTCGGCCGCAGGGAACCGCCTGTTCCGGATGCCTGGCACCTGGCACCTGGCACCCGGCACCCGGCACCCGGCACCTGGCACCTGGCACCTGGCACCTGGCACCTGGCACCTGCCGGACAAAAGCAATGCCGGCGCAGCTCCCCAGCTGCGCCGGCATTTTTTGCCGTCCGCCGCACCCCCGTCCCCACGGGGTTTCATGGGTGGGATGTCCCCGCCCGGACCGCTCTTCCGGGCCTGGGGTCGCCGCTCAGCGCCCCAGCATCTCGCCCACGGACGACGCCTGTATGGCCACTGTCTCCCACCCGTCGAAGACGAGGAGGAGCAGGACCGCCAGCGGAAGGGCCATCAGCGTCGCCACCACCGGGTGGCGACGGCCCTGCCGGCGGCGGAACGCGGCGGCGTACACCTTGCGTCCCTCTTCGCGGAACAGCGTCCGCGGAGCCGTCTGGGCCATGGTCCCTCTCCTGACCGTTCTCCGTTGTCGTTTGCAGCGGCGGGCGTCTGACCTCGGGGGACGAGTGCTGCACCCGCCGCTTGACCTCAAATCTAGGCGTCCGGCCCTTCCCTGGCGTCATGCCCTCGTACCGATTGCCGGGCCTCCCGGAGGATGAGGCGTCACCTGCGATGTACTCCCCTGGGTGGAGACGGGGACGCGGGTCTCAGGGTCTTCCCCCACGGGACGCCCGGCTCATTCCGCTTTGCCCGGGCTTTCCTCCCGCGGAATCGGCTGTTCCACCAGGGCCAGCACCCGATTCGCCATGAAGCGGGCGGTACGCACGACCGTCCCGCTACGCGTGACTTCGCTCACTTCCACGACACCTCGGCGTATGGCCGTCTCCACCCTGCGGCCCGCCCTGCTCGCCACCACCTCGTACGTGCGCGTCGTGTCCCCCGCATCCACGACTATCTCCACACGATCACCCTTCACAGGATCAATCCCCCTTCTGCGACGAGCGGTTGGAAGCATCCACTGCGCGACGTCCGCCTCTTCGCGCCCTCCCTGACCACCTTTCAAGTCTCCCACTCACCACTGACAATCCATCACCCTGAGAGGGCGCGGCCTCTGCGCGCGGGCGGCCGCGGAAACGTAAGCTGTGGCTCGTCACAGGACCGGGCAGCGGGGATGAACATGGCGATGATGCGCCTGAGGCGCGAGGACCCGCGCGTCGTCGGCTCGTTCAGGCTTCACAGACGGCTCGGCGCGGGCGGGATGGGCGTGGTCTACCTGGGCTCCGACAAGAAGGGGCAACGGGTCGCACTCAAGGTCATCCGGCCCGACCTGGCGGAGGATCAGGAGTTCCGCTCCCGATTCGCACGCGAGGTCTCGGCGGCCCGGCGGATCCGCGGCGGCTGCACCGCCCGGCTGGTGGCCGCCGACCTCGACGCGGACCGCCCCTGGTTCGCCACCCAGTACGTGCCCGGCCCTTCCCTGCACGACAAGGTCGCGGCCGAGGGGCCACTCGGCGCCGCCGATGTCGCGGCCGTCGGTGCCGCCCTGTCGGAGGGCCTGGTGGCCGTGCACGAGGCCGGGGTGGTGCACCGGGACCTGAAGCCGTCCAACATCCTGCTGTCTCCGAAGGGGCCGCGGATCATCGACTTCGGCATCGCCTGGGCCACCGGCGCCTCGACGCTCACCCACGTCGGCACGGCCGTCGGCTCGCCGGGCTTCCTCGCGCCGGAGCAGGTGCGGGGGGCCGCCGTCACGCCGGCCACCGATGTGTTCTCGCTCGGTGCCACGCTCGCGTACGCCTCGATGGGCGACTCGCCGTTCGGGCACGGCAGTTCAGAGGTGATGCTGTACCGCGTCGTGCACGAGGAGCCGCAGCTGCACGGCGTGCCCGACGCGCTGGCTCCGCTCGTCCGGGCGTGCCTGGCGAAGGACCCCGAGGAGCGACCCAGCACTCTGCAACTGTCGCTGCGCCTCAAGGAGATCGCGGCCCGGGAGTCGCAGGACCTCGCCGGGGCCCGGCCGCCCGCGCCACGCGGCGCCGAGACCGAGCGGCCCGCCGACACCTACCCCGAGCGGACCCGCCGTCCGCAGGGGCAGCAGGGCGCGGGCGCGTCCGGGGCGCAGCGGGGCCGGGGCACTCCCCCGCCGCGGGGTTCCGCGCCGTCCCGGGACGGCCATCCGTCGCCGGACGGTACGCCCTCCCAGGGCGGGGCCGGTACGCGGGGCGGGAACCGGTCGACGGGTGGCGGAAGCCGTGGCAGGGCCCCGATGCGCGGGCCCGGCGCCGCGCGCGGCGGCGCCCCGTCGCGGTCCGGGTCGCGGCCGACGCCCACCGGGCGCGAGGGCACGCGATCCGCCGGCGGCAGCCGGCCCGCTCCACACAGCGGCACCGGGCGTCAGGGGCCGAGGAACACGGGGACCGGGCTACGGCCCGCCAATCCGCGGCTGCTGCGGCAGCGGCTGTTCGTGTTCGTCGTGGTGACGCTGCTGGTGGCGGTCGGCATCGCCCTGGTCCAGGGCTGCCAGGGCCCGGCCCGGGGGCTCGGCGGCGACGGGGGCGTCGTACGACAGGAGCACGTCCGGCAGGGCGACGGCACTTAGGGGTCCTTTCACTATGCCCGTCCGGGTCGCGCGGCCTGGCACCGCACCTCGCCGCGTTGCCGAAACGCCCTAGTAGCTCCGCTACGAGGGCTTCTCGGCGCCTTGCGATGCACGGCACCAGACCACGTGCCCTGATCGGACGCTCATAGTGAAAGGACCCCTTAGGGCTTCAGACCGTGGGACTCCGTGCCGCAGGGCTCCGACCGCAGGACTCCGTGCCGCGCGGCTTCGGACCATGGGACTCCATGCCGCAGGACACCGGCCGCAGGACTCCGTGCCGCGCGGCTTCAGACCATGGGACTCCATGCCGCAGGACACCGGCCGCAGGACTTCCAACCGCAAGCCTCCGGCGTGGGGTGAGGGTCGGCTGGTCAGTGGGGGGTTACAGCTGCGGCAGGATCTGTTCGAAGAAGGCGCGGTCGCCGTCGAAGACCGGATCCAGGGCGAGGAACTCCCGGGGGGTGACCCAGCGGGTCTCGGCGACCTCGCGCGGGTCGGGGACCACCTCGCCGGTGTCCGCGCGGGCGGTCCACCAGTGGAGACGGAAGCGGCGGTCGTCGGTTTCCGACTCCCAGACCTTCGCCTCCGGCACGACGGTGAGGCCGACCTCCTCGCGCACCTCCCGGACGACCGCCTGCTCCTGGCTCTCCCCCGGCTCGACCTTGCCACTGACGGGCTGCCAGTAGCCGGGGCGGACGACCGCCGGTCCGCGCCGCACGGCGAGGAGGCGATCACCGCGCAGCAGGACGGCGACGACGGCCTCGCGCTGCTCCACACGGGCCCCTTAAACCTGTGGCCGGCCGGTGGCCACGGCGTAGAAGGCCACGGCCGCCGCCGCGCCCACGTTGAGGGAGTCGACGCCGTGGGACATGGGGATGCGGACCCACTCGTCGGCGGCGACCAGGGCCTGGGTGGACAGGCCGTCGCCCTCGGCGCCGAGCATGAGGGCCACGCGGTCCATGGTGTGCGGCGCTGCCTCGTCGAGGGGCCGGGCCTTCTCGTCGGGGGTGAGGGCGAGGAGGGTGAAGCCTGCCTCGCGGACCGACTCCAGGCCCTTGGGCCAGGTGTCCAGACGGGCATACGGCACGGAGAAGACCGCACCCATGGAGACCTTCACGCTGCGGCGGTACAAGGGGTCGGCGCAGTCCGGCGAGAGCAGGACGGCGTCCATGCCGAGGGCGGCGGCGGAGCGGAAGATCGCGCCGATGTTGGTGTGGTCGTTGACCGACTCCATGACGACGACGCGGCGGGCGGCTCCGAGGAGACCGGCGGCCGTGGGCAGGGGTTTGCGCTGCATGGAGGCGAGTGCGCCGCGGTGCACGTGGTAGCCCGTGACCTGCTCGACGAGCTCCGGGCTGACGGCGTAGACCGGGGCCGGGAGTTCGTCGATGACGTCGCGCATGACGTCGACCCACTTGGCCGAGAGCAGCATGGAGCGCATCTCGTAGCCGGCTTCCTTGGCCCTTCTGATGACCTTCTCGCCCTCGGCGATGAACAGGCCCTCGGCGGGTTCGCGCTTGCGGCGCAGTTCCACGTCGGTCAGGCCGGTGTAGTCGCGCAGACGCGGGTCGTCGGGATCCTCGACGGTGATGAGATCGGCCACAGGGTGATACTGCCTTGTCCTGGGTGCGGTGCCAACGGCTGGGTACAGGTTGTGTTACCCGGGGTTACTTGCGGGGTGCGGGAGTCTCGGGGCCGACCTTGACGACATCGCCGATGACGATGACGGCCGGGGGCTTCACGTCCTCGCTCCGTACGGTCTCGGCGACCGTCGCGAGGGTGGCGTCGACGCGGCGCTGGCCGGCCGTCGTGCCTTCCTGGACCAGGGCGACCGGCGCGTCCGGGGACTTGCCGTGCGCGATGAGCGTCTCGGCGACCTTGCCGATCGTGCTGACGCCCATGAGGATCACCAGGGTGCCGGTCAGCTTGGCCAGGGACGGCCAGTCGACCAGGGAGCGCTCGTCGTCGGGGGCGATGTGGCCGCTGACCACGGTGAACTCGTGGGCGACGCCCCGGTGGGTGACCGGGATGCCGGCGGCGCCCGGGACGGAGATGGAGCTGGAGATGCCGGGCACGACCGTGCACGGGATGCCGGCCTCGGCCAGCGCCTGGACCTCCTCCATGCCGCGCCCGTAGACAAAGGGGTCGCCGCCCTTGAGCCGGACGACCGACTTGCCCTTGCGCGCGTGCTCGATCAGGGCGTCGTTGATCGCTTCCTGGGCCATGAACCTGCCGAAGGGCAGCTTCGCCGCGTCGATCACCTCGACGCCCGGGGACAGTTCGGCGAGCAGGTCGCGCGGGCCGAGGTGATCGGTGATGACCACGTCGGCCTCGGCGAGCAGCCGACGGCCGCGCACGGTGATCAGGTCCGGGTCGCCGGGGCCGCCGCCGACCAGGGTCACCCCGGGGGTGCGGGTGCGGTGGTGCGGGGCGACGAGGGTGCCGTCGCGCAGGCCCTCGACGACCGCGTCGCGGATGGCGGCGGTGTGGCGGGGGTCGCGGCCCTTGGCGTCGGTGGTGAGGACGGCGACCGTGACGCCCTCGCTGTGACCGGTGGCCGGGGTCCAGGCCGTCGCCCGGTCGGCGTCGTCGGAGCGGACGCACCACACGCGGTGGCGCTCCGCCTCGGCCGAGGCCGCGGAGTTGGCCTCGGCATCGTTGGTGGCGATCAGGGCGTACCAGGCGTCCGCGAGGTCACCCTCCGCGTACGGGCGCCGCTCCCAGGTGATCTCGCCGGCGTCCGCCATCGCCTCGACGGAGGGGGTGGCCTCGGGGGACACGAGGAGGACGTCCGCGCCCGCCGCGATCAGGGCCGGAAGGCGGCGCTGGGCGACCTGGCCGCCGCCGAGGACGACCACGCGGCGGCCGGTGAGGCGGAGGCCTACGGGGTAGGCGGGGTGTTCGGCCATGAGGTGCGGCTCCTGTTACGGCGGTGTTCAGTGCCCTGACGTGCGGATTTTACTGGGCAGGAGGGAGGGCGGCTCGGGTGGTCCGCCGGCTGGGCACCGGGACCCCGCGCCGGTGGGCGGGCGACGGGCGGGCGCCCCGTCCTGCGGAACGCCCGCCCGCCGGCCCACGCGGACGACGAAAAGCCCTACTTCTCCGTCACTCCCGCCGAGTCGAACGTCGCCACCTCGTGCATCGCCCGGGCCGTGCTCTGCACCAGCGGGAGGGCGAGCAGGGCGCCGGTGCCCTCGCCGAGGCGGAGGTCGAGGTCGACCAGGGGCCGCAGGCCCAGCTTGTTGAGGGCCGCTACATGACCCGGCTCGGCGCTGCGGTGGCCCGCGATGCACGCGGCCAGGACCTCCGGGGCGATCGCGCGGGCGACCAGGGCGGCGGCCCCGGCGCTGACACCGTCCAGGATGACCGGCGTCCGCAGGGAGGCGCCGCCGAGGAGGAGGCCGACGATGGCCGCGTGCTCGAAGCCGCCGATCGCGGCGAGCACGCCGATCGGATCGGCCGGGTCCGGCTGGTGGAGTTCCAGGGCCCGGCGCACCACCTCGGTCTTGCGGGCGAGGGTCTCGTCGTTGATGCCGGTGCCCCGGCCCGTGACCTCGGCCGGGTCCGCACCCGTGAAGACGGCGATCAGGGCGGCGGACGCGGTGGTGTTCGCGATACCCATCTCACCGGTCAGCAGGGCCTTGTTACCGGCGGCGACCAGGTCGCGGGCGGTTTCGATGCCGACCTCGATGGCCTGCCTGGCCTCCTCGCGGGTCATCGCCGGCCCGGTCGTCATGTCGGACGTACCGCCGCGGATCTTGCGGGGCAGCAGGCCCGGGGTGGCCGGCAGGTCGGCGGCGACGCCCACGTCCACGATGCAGACCTCGGCGCCGACCTGGGTGGCGAAGGCGTTGCAGACGGCACCTCCGCCGAGGAAGTTGGCCACCATCTGGGCCGTGACCTCCTGCGGCCAGGGGGTGACGCCCTGTGCGTGCACACCGTGGTCGCCCGCGAAGACGGCGACGGCGGCGGGCTCCGGGATGGGCGGCGGGCACTGGCGGGACAGGCCGGACAACTGCGCGGAGATGATCTCCAGCATGCCCAGCGCACCGGCCGGTTTGGTCATACGCTTCTGGCGCTCCCACGCCTCGCCGAGCGCCTTGGCGTCCAGCGGGCGAATCTGCGCGACGGTCTCGGCGAGCAGGTCGTGGGGTTCCTCTCCGGGCAGGGCACGGCGGCCGTATGTCTCTTCGTGCACGACCCAGGACAGCGGGCGGCGCTTGGACCAGCCGGCCTGCAACAGCTCGGGCTCGTCCGGGAATTCGTCGACGTAGCCGACGCACAGGTAGGCGATGATCTCGAGGTGCTCGGGCAGGCCGAGGGCACGGACCATCTCGCGCTCGTCGAAGAAGCTGACCCAGCCGACGCCGAGGCCTTCGGCGCGGGCGGCGAGCCAGAGGTTCTCCACGGCCAGGGCGGCGGAGTACGGGGCCATCTGGGGCTGGGTGTGGCGGCCGAGGGTGTGGCGGCCACCGCGGGTCGGGTCGGCGGTGACGACGATGTTCACCGGGGTGTCGAGGATGGCCTCGATCTTCAGTTCCTTGAACTGCTTCGCCCGGCCCTTGGGGAGGGACTTCGCGTAGGCGTCACGCTGGCGCATGGCCAGTTCGTGCATCGCCCGCCGGGTGTCGGCGGAGCGGATGACGACGAAGTCCCACGGCTGCGAGTGGCCCACGGAGGGCGCGTGGTGGGCGGCCTCCAGGACGCGCAGGAGCACCTCGTGCGGGATCGGGTCGCTGCGGAAGCCGTTGCGGATGTCGCGGCGTTCGCGCATGACCTTCAGGACGGCCTCGCGCTCGGCGGGGTCGTAGCCGGGGGCGGCGGGGCCGGTGGACTGTCGGGCTTCTGCCACTGCGGCCGCGCTCTCTTCTCGGCGTTCCTGGTCGGCCAGGTCTTCCTGTTCGGCGGCCCGGGTGTCCAGGTCGTCGGCGTTCTGTGCGAGTTCGGCGTCCCCGTCGGGGGGTGCCGGGACGGTGGTCATGGGTGCGGAGGGCTCCAGCGTCTCGGGCGGCGTGGGCAGGGACTGCTGCGGGCCTTGCACGGGCTGCCCGGCCGACTCTTCCGCGACCGGAGCAGCGGCGGGGGCCGGGGGTACGACGGTGACGTCCTCGGCGGGTGCCGGGGTGCCGGGTGCCGGGTCGGGCGTCACGGGTCCGGCGGCGGGGGCGGCCGCGATCGCCTCGGGGTCGTCAGCCGGGACCGCTGCGCCGGCGGCGGGATCGGTCACGGACGCCTCCGGTGCCTGAGGGGGTACGGGGGCCGGGGCATCGCCTGGGGCCGAGGGCTCGCCGGGGGCCAGGGCCTCGTCAGGGGCCGGCGCCGCGGGGGGCTGAGCCGGGGCGGGGGCTTGCGAGGCGGTCTCTGGCCCGTCGGGAGCGGGCGCGTCGGCGGGCGGGGTGGTGTCGGCGGGCGGGGTGGTGTCGGCAACCGGGGCCGGGGCCGGGGTGGCTGCCTCGGCGGAGGGAGCAGCCACTTCCCGGCCGTCCGCCTCCGGCACAGAGGCCGGTGCGGCGGTGATCTGGCCAGGTGCTTCGACGCCGGGAGCAGGGGACTGAGGGGCCGTCACCTCTGGCTGCCGTGCGGTCGGCACGCCGTCGGATGCCGCCGGGGTCTGGGGAGCGTGCTCTTCAGCGGGGAGGGCCTGCGCGGGTGCGGCAGCCTCGGGGGCGACGGAGGCGGTGGCGTGACCGATCGGTGCGCCCGCCTCGGGAGCGGTCAGGCCCGGGGCCGGTACGGGGGCCTGCGCCTCCGGGGCGGCGGCCTGCGGAACCTGTACGGCAGCGTCAGGGGCGGCGTGCGGGGCCGGTGCGGCGACGGCGGTGGCTTCCGGGACCGGTGCGGCGGCCACGGGGGCGGCGGAGGTGGCATCCGGGGTCGGTGCGGCGGCCACGGCGGCGGTCGCCGCCGGAGCCGGTGCGGCAGCCACGGCGGTCGCCGCCGGAACCGGTGCGGCAGCCTCGGCGGTCGCCGCCGGAACCGGTGCGGCAGCCACGGCGGTGGCGTCCGGAACCGGTGCGGCAGCCTCGGCGGTCGCCGCCGGAACCGGTGCGGCAGCCACGGGAGCGGTAGCACCAGGAACCGGTCCGGCAGCCTCGGGGGCAGCGTCCGCCGCCGGCGTCTGCGCAACGGCCTCGGGGGCAGCCACCGGCGGGTGAGCGACGGCGTCCGAAACCGCTCCGTCCGGTACCGGGGCGGTGGCCTGCGCACCGGCGGCCTCGGACGGATTCCCGACGGCATGCTCCGGACCGGAGGCGGCCTCCGGGAACGGGACCGCTTCGGGAACCCGGCCGGCCTCCGGGGCGGGAGCCGGGGCCTCGGCCTGCTCGGCGGCGGCCGACGGGACCTGTTCGGCTGCGGCGACAGGCCCGGCCGACTGAGCATGTTCGCCTACGGCCACAGGCCCGGCCGACTGAACCTGTTCGCCTGCCGCCTCCGGCCCGTAAGTGCCGGCGGCCTCGGAGGTGTCCTCCGCCACCGGCGCCGACTCCGCGGCCGGCGACATCTCGGCTCCCGGAGCCGCTACGGCTCCGGCCTCGGCACCCTGGACGGCGTCCGCACCAGCCATGACACCGGCGGCGTCACCCTCGCCGACCACGCCCTGCCGGGGAACGGCGTGTTCGGCCCCGGCCGCCCGGGCGGTTCCGGGGGCGGCCTCCGCCGGGAGGGCACCCGTGTCCGTAGGGTCCTGTGCCTGAGCGGGCACGACGTGCTCGGCGGCGGCGGCCGTCCGGTCCGCGTCCGGACCGGTACTCGCACCGGCGGGGTCACCCGCGACGGCGGGTTCGGCCGCAGGGAGGTGTCCGGCCTCAGACGCGGCGGCCGGACACTCCGACGCCCTCGCGCCCATCCCCACCGGGTCGCCCGCGACCGCCGCGGGGGCGGCCTGACCGTCCTCGGCCGTGGCCGTCCGGTGCTCTGCCGGGTCTTCCCCGACGCTCATGCCCTCCATGGGCACGGCACGGGCGGCCTCGGCCGCAGCCTGCGGCGGCGTGTGGCTCGTCTCCGTCGTCGCGGGGGTCGCGACCGCCTGGGCGGTGCCCATCGGTTCCGTCGCCGGAACAACCGTTTCCGCAGGCGCCGCCCCGGCGCTCACCTGGGCCGGGTGCGTGACCTGCGCGCCCCGGGGCGCGGCGGGAGCCGAGGGTGTCTCCGGGGCGCGGGGACCGTCGAGGTACTCGGGGCCCGCCGGGGAGGACGCCGGCTGTCGTACGGGCGCGTCGGCGGGGCCGCGGTCGGCGAGGGAGCGGACCGGGCTGGCGGAGCTGTCGGGCAGCGGGGGGCCGAGGTGCAGCGGCCGGCGCGGGGTGATGGGCGGGATCGGCGGCGGGTCGGGCAGGCGGACGCCTCCGAGGTCGACCGATCCGCTGTCGCGGCCGGAGATCTCGTGCGGACCCGGCTGGTGCACGGTCTCGAGGACCGGCTCCGGGGCGGGCGGAGGGACCTCGTTGCCCCAGGCGCCCTGGGCGCCCGGCAGGAGAAGCAGGTCTTCGTCCTCGACGGTGTTTTCGGAGAGGTAGGTGTACGCACCGTGCGCGGGGGCGCCCGGCTGCTCCACCATGCCTGCGCTCTCCGGCAGTCCCTCGCCCGGGACCTGGCCGGTGTCGGTCATGCGTACCCCTCGCCCATCGGTTAGTGCTCCTACGACCAGCTCGCCCGGAACGGCGCACCGACCGCCCCGCAGTGAAGAACGAGCGTGCGTCCCCAGCGGCACGAACGGTCCGTCCGGAAAAGGCGACAAAGCCCCTCAGTGGCATTGTCGCGGTCGAACCACCCCACGGCAGCTTGATCCGCGACGGTTCCGCTGTGGACTGCGCCACGTTGCGCGTCCTCCGGTTCTGCCGTACCACACACCCCCCAAAACGGGCGGGTTTTCCGGACATTGACCGACGAAGCGCCGGGCGTCCATGTGCGGTGCAGCGATCGGCCAGCCTACCGCGCGCGGTACGACAACCCGATCACGGGGACGTCGGCCGGGTCAGGCACCGCGCCGCGGGAGCACGCCGCTGAGCAGGAACGCGACGCTCCGTTCCTTCTCCGTCCAGGCCCGGGTGTCGAGTTCGACGGACTGCAGCAGGGCGCACTCGACGCCGTAGCCGTGCTCGGTCAGGTCGCGGCCGATGAGTTCGGCGGCGTCGCGGGTGGCGGCGTGTGTGACGATGCGCTGCGGGCGGCGGTCGGCGACCGCCGAGACGACGGCCGCTCCCCCGCCGCCGACGCGGACGACGTCCGGTTCGGGGAGGTTCTCCAGGATGTGCGGGGCGGTGCCGTGCACGATCTGGAGCTGCACGCCGAGACGGCGGGCCGCGGCGTCGGTGCGGGCGCAGGCGGCCCGGTCGCCGTCGACGGCGAGGACTGCGGCGCCCGCGCGGGCCGCCTCGATGGCGAAGGCGCCGCTGCCGCAGCCGATGTCCCACACCAGGTCGCCGAGGCGGGGCCCCAGGTGGGCGAGTTGGGAGGCGCGCAGCAGTTGGGTCTCGCCCTCACCGAGGTCGGCGCCGTAGGCGTCGGCGGGCAGGGTCCAGCCGCGCGGTCCGGCGGACGGGTCGCGGCCGGAGATCCAGCCGCCGGCCTCCCCCGCGGTGCCGGGCCGGGCCGGGCCGCCGAGGACGATGACGACGTTGGGGTCGCGCCAAGTGTGGTCGGCGGCCTTGTCGGAGGTGACGACGGAGACGCGTTCGCGCGCGGTGCCGAGCTCCTCGCAGACGACGAAGGAGCGGTGGACTCCCTCGAGAAGCAGACCGAGTTCGGCCGGGCCGGCGCCGGGTGAGGTGAGGACTGAAACCTTGGTGTGGGCGCGGCATACGTTCACCGCGCGGCGCAGTGTGCGGGGGTGTGCGACGACCACCTGTGCGTCGTCCCAGGGCATGCCCGCGCGGGCGAAGGCGGCGGCGACGGAGGAGACGGCGGGCACGACCTCCACTTCGAGCCCGAACTCCGGGGCGCGCAGGGTGCGTACCACACCGAAGAATCCGGGATCGCCGTCGGCGAGCACGACGGCCGTGCCGCGGTGGCCGGCGATGCGGCGGGCGGCGAGGGCGACACTGCCGAGGCGGATGCGCTCGGCGCCGACGGGAACCTCGGGGAGCGCCAGGTGGTGGGGGGCACCGGCCACGAGCGTGGCGGCACCCAGGGCGGCGCTCGCCGCGGCGGTCAGCGGCGAACCGTCCCATCCGATCACCGTGACCCGGTCGGCCATCGTCGTCAGTCTCCAGGGGTTTGCGCAGGTCGTCTGCGTGACGTCAGGGGAAGCGGCCCGCGAGCGGGCTCCGTGAGGGTACCCGGTGGAGGTGTCGGAGGGAGCGCCGGTGCGGTCGTCACCGCCGCCCTGCGGGTGGTTCCGGCCTAGGGGGCTTCTGATGGATCTACGTGGAAGAAGGAGCGGCGTTCGGTGCGTGCGATCGGCGTGCGCCGTGAACGGTCATGTGGCGGAGCCACC
>NZ_JBEOSZ010000037.1:0-72847 GCF_040303285.1 Streptomyces sp. NPDC096046
CCGCGGTCCGAGTGCACGATGCAGCCGGAATCGAGCCGGTCGCGTCCGGCGGCCATCGTCAGAGCGTTGACGACCAGGGATGCGCGGTGGTGGTCCTTGACCACTTGGTCAAGGGTGTTTCAATGCATGGGTGCACAACTCCGATGCCATGGCCCTGTCCGCCGCCCTGCTCGCCGCCGCTGGCGGGCTCACGCAACGCATCCACGAGGGCGTGATCGCACGCGGCTTCGAAGGGCTGCGGCCCGCGCACGGCTTCGCCTTCGCCCGGCTCGCTCCGGACGGTGCGACGGTCACCGACCTCGCCGTCCACCTCGGGGTGACCAAGCAGGCCGCGAGCCAGCTCGTCGACGAGATGGTGCGCAAGGGATACGCCGAGCGGCGGCCGCACCCCGGGGACGCGCGGGCGCGGCTGGTCGTGCTGACCGGGCGGGGCCGGGACTGCACGCGGGCCGCGGAAGAAGCGGCGGCCGAGGCGGTGCGGGAGTGGAGTGCGGCACTGGGGGAGGGGGAACTGCGCCTCCTGGGCGAGCGGTTGCTGCGCGTCGCCCCCCACGGGCCCCTACGGCCCGCCTGGTGAGGCGGGGCCGCCGGGGCGGCGGTTACCACTGGAAGTTTTTACTGACGCGTAACTTCCCAGTTTGACTACCCGCCCGTAACTTGACGAGTGAACAGCATCCTCGTGATCCGGATCACAGGGCCCAGTGCCGTCGCGCCCCCTTTGAGCCGCAAGGAGATCACCCGATGCTGCCCTGGAAACGAGTGCTCAGACCCCTGGCCGCACTGCTGCTGACCGCCGCCGCCGTCACCGCCCCCGCCACCACCGCCCAGGCCTCCGGCGCCTCGAGCTCCGGCTGGAACGACTACTCCTGCAAGCCGTCCGCCACCCATCCCCGCCCCGTCGTCCTGGTTCACGGCACCCTCGGGAACTCCGTCGACAACTGGTTGGGCCTCGCCCCCTACCTGAAGGTCCGCGGTTACTGCGTCTTCTCCCTCGACTACGGCCAGTTGGAAGGCATCCCCTTCTTCCACGGCCTCGGACCCGTGGAGAAGTCCGCCGGACAGCTGAAGGACTTCGTGGACCGGGTGCTCGCGGCCACCGGCGCCGCCGAGACCGACATCGTCGGGCACTCGCAGGGCGGCATGATGCCCCGCTACTACGTGAAGTTCCTCGGTGGAGCCGCCAAGGTGAACGCCCTGGTCGGTATCGCGCCCAGCAACCACGGCACCACGCTGAGCGGGTTCACCCACCTGCTGCCCTACTTCCCCGGCGCAGCCGACCTGTTGGCGAAGAACACCCCCGCCCTCGCCGACCAGGTCGCCGGCTCCGCCTTCCTCACCAAACTCAACACGGGCGGCGACACGGTGCCCGGGGTGCGCTACACCGTCATCGCCACCCGGTACGACCAGGTGGTCACCCCGTGGCGCAGCCAGTACCTGAGCGGGCCGGACGTGCGCAACGTCCTGCTCCAGGACCTGTGCCCCCTCGACCTGTCCGAGCATGTGGCCGTCGGGCTGCTCGACCGGGTCGCCTTCCACGAGGTGGCCAACGCCCTCGATCCGGGGCGGGCCAGGCCCACCACCTGCGCATCGGCCTTCGAATGACACGTGTCATCGACTGACGCGTATCAGGAAGACGTGTCGGGGCCTGTCCGGCCTGAGCCGCCGGACAGGCCCCTGGTCAGGGGGCGGTGGACCGGGTCAGCGGACCCCGTTCACCGGACCGTGGTTCACCGGCCGTGCCGTCCTGCGCTGTCCGTCCGGCGCCGGGCCGACAGGAACAGGGCCGACGAGCCGAGCGCCAGGGTGGCCGCGCCGCCGATCGCGAGGTAGGCGGTGCCGCTGTCACCGCCGGTCTCGGCGAGGTTCTCGGTGGCACCGGCCGCATCGGGCCGGTTGGGCGCGGATGCGGCGGCCTTCGGCCGGACCGCCGTGCTCCCCTCCTTCGGGGCCGCGGCCGGCTCGGCCGAGGTGCTGGGATCGTTGTCGCCGTGCCCGTGGTGCTCGATCGTCGACTTGTCGTTGCCCTCCTCGATCTGCTCCTCGGTGGGAGCGGAGGCCGAGGGGGCCGGGGCGGCGCCGCCTGCCGCGCCGCCACCGCCGCCGAAGCTGACGTCCGAGCAGGAGTAGAAGGCCTCGGGGCTGTCCGACCGCTGCCAGACCGCGTACAGCAGGTGCTTGCCCGAGCGCTGGGGCAGGGTCCCGGAGAACGTGTAGAAGCCGCCGGTGGCGGCCGGGTTCGTGGACGTCGCGACGGGATGCGCGAGATCCAGGTCCTTCCAGGCGAGCGGCTCGGCCGGGTCGTAGCCGGGCTTGGTGATGTACACCGTGAAGGTGCCCTTGTGGGGCGCGGTCACGCGGTACTCGAAGGTGTGCGAGCCGCTGCTCACACCCGTCGCGGGCCAGTCGGCGCGGGCCAGGTCGAGGCCCTTGAACTCCTCGTTGTTCGCGCTGCACAGCTTGCCGTCCGGGATGAGCTGCTGGTGCCGGCCACCCGCGTCGCCGATGCGGATGCCGTTCCAGTCGTAGAGGGCCTGGGTGCCGCCGGCCGCGACCGCCGCCTCGCACGCGGCCGACCTCGGGCTCTCGGGGCCCTCGGCGTAGCACTGCGAGACCCGGCTGACCGGGTCGCCCATCGAGCCGTGCGCGGCGGCCGGGACGGCGGTCAGCGCGGTCAGGGCGAGCGGGAGGCCGCCGAGGGCGGCGGCGGTGGCGGCCTTGCGGCGTGCAGGCATGCGGGAACTCCTCGAAACGGTGCGGGGGAAGGGCCTGGCCCCGGTGGGCCGGATCCCGTGGGGTGATCCGAAGCTAGCCCCTGAAAACCGGGAAATCGCCTGCTGAGGGAGGGTGGAGGAGATCCTTATGGCCCGCTTAAGGGAGTGTTCGGACTGGCATCAGGTAGGTACCGTCACGGCATGGCAGACGAGGAGATCCGGCCGGCCGGAGCCGCCGACGTACCGGTCGTCGCGGATGTGATCGATGCGGCCTTCCGCCCCTACGTCGAGCGCATCGGGCGGGTGCCGCAGCCCCTGCGGGAGGACCACGCGGCGAACGTGGCCGCGGGCAAGGTGTTCGTGACGGGCGATCCCGTCACCGGGCTCGTCGTGGTCGAGGCGTTCGAGGACCACCTCTTCCTCGACACCATCGCCGTCCACCCCGCGGCACACGGCCGGGGAGTGGGTCGGCGCCTGCTGCGGTTCGTGGAGGCACACGCGCGCGGGCTGGGACTGTCCGAGATCAGGCTCTACACCAACGCGCTGATGTGGGAGAACCAGAAGATCTACCCGAGGTACGGCTACGAACGGGTGGAGCGCCACACGGACGGGCCCCATGACCGCCTGCACTACCGCAAGCGGCTGCCCTGACCCCCGCGGGTGGCCGCCGCGACGCGTCTCATGACCGGCACCGGCCGCTCAGGCGTCCGGCCACCACGTGCGAGCGATGTCCTTGCGGACCTCCGGGCGTCCCGCGGGGCGCTCGTCGGCTTCGTCGCGGACCCGGCGGACGTCCGTCTTCTTCAGGGGCTTCTGCACGGTCACACGGCGCATGGCTGCCTCCTTGAGGGGCTACCGGGTTCCGCGTTCTCACGGAGGTAGACCTTTCGGGGGAGAGTTGCTCATCGCTCCCGGTCTGTCAGTGGCGGCAGTCACGATTCGGGTGTCAGTGGCGGGTGTCACTCTTGGGTCATGACGAACGACAGGGAGCCGGTGACCTGCTCCGACGTGGACTGGGACGCCGAGGCGGCCTCCTTCGACGAGGAACCCGACCACGGCCTGCGCGACCCCGACGTGCGCCGCGCCTGGGCAGGGCGGCTGCGCGGCTGGCTGCCGGAGCGCGCGGGCGACGTCCTCGACCTGGGCTGCGGCACCGGCAGCCTGTCACTCCTCGCGTCCGAGCAGGGCCATCACGTGACGGGCGTGGACCTCTCCCCGGCGATGGTGACGCTCGCCCGGCACAAACTGGCCGGGCGCGACGCCGTGTTCCTCCTCGGGGACGCCGCGTCACCGCCGGTCGGGCAGCGGCGCTTCGACGCCGTGCTCGTCCGGCACGTCCTGTGGGCCCTGCCCGACCCCGGCCGCGCCCTCAGGCGCTGGTGCGGGCTGCTGCGGCCGGGAGGGCGGCTCGTGCTGGTCGAGGGCGTGTGGGGAAGCGTCGCGCCGGCCGGCGTACCGGCCGAGCGGATCACGCACCTGCTCGGTCCCCTCGCCGGGCAGGTGCGCGTGGAGCGGCTTTCCGGCGATCCGCTGCTGTGGGGCGGGGCGGTGGCGGACGAGCGGTACGCGGTGATCGCGCGGGCCCGGACGTCAGGCCAGGAGCGCGGTGAAACCACCGCCGCGGGCCAGTGACTCCAGCTCGTCGAGCGCGGCCAGGGCGGCCCGCGCCGCCTGGGGGTCCGACTCGCCGAGGCCGCTCTCGGCGAACTCGTCCTCGTCCAGGCGCCGCACGTCCGTGCCGTCCGCGGAGCGCCACAGGTCCAGGTCGAGATCCTCCACGACCAGCTCCGGGCCCGAGCGCCGGGCGGGGCGGGTGACATCGCAGTACCAGCCCTTCAGCGTGCCCGTGGCGGAGCGGACCTCCTTCACCGCGTACCACCGGTCGCGCCAGTAGTACTCCGTGAAGACGTCCCCGGGCTCGAAGCGGACGAACTCGAAGTCGCGGACGCCGGAGCCCGCCCAGGGCGCGCGCACCACGACGCGCGTGCCGTCGTCCGCCAGCAGCTCGCCGGTGTAACGGATCTTCGTACGGCCCGCCTTGACGAGGACGACATCCAGCCGGGCGGGCCCGTCAGCCGAGTTCGCGGACATAACGCACCTCCTTCGCGCAGACGTCGTAGCCGAACCACTTGTTGATGGCGATCATCGGCTCGTTGCCGGTGTCGTTCCCGGTGAACGCCTCCGTGTACCCCGCGGCGCGGGCCCGGTGCAGGGAGTCGTTCTTGGCGAGCTTCGCCAGGCCCCTGCCGCGGAACGCGCGGGCGGTGCCGGTCATGGCGGTGCCGTAGCGGGAGTCGCCGTCGGTGTACGCCACGCTGAACGCGGCGGGACGGCCGTCGACGACGGCGACCGTGGTCAGGTCGCGGTTGAGCAGCGGATGCTTCCAGTGCTCCTCCACCCAGGCCTCGTAGTCCGTGAACTCCACGTCGATGTCGCTCGGTTCGTCCGACGACGTCTCCGCGTCCAGTTCGAACATCGGGCGCGGGTCGTCCGCGAAGTCGGAGGCCGTGCGCAGTTCGACTCCCGGCGCGGGCTCCTGGCGGGGCGGCAGGGTGCCGGCCGCCAGGTCCAGGCGCAGGAACCAGGCGGAACGGCCGGCCCGGAAGCCGCGCCGCTCGGCGAAGGCACGGTGGCCCGGCTCGTCCAGCACCCAGGTGAACAGCTTTGTGACGCCCAGGCGCCCCAGGCGCTCCTCAGCGGTGCGCAGCAGGAGCGAACCGGCTCCGCGCCCCCGATGGCCGGGACGGACGTAGATGTTGGCCGAGCCCTGACCGGGCTCAGGACTGTCGTGGGCGACGCTGACCTGAGCCGTGCCGATGATCTCACCGTCCTCCTCGGCGACGAGCTGCCCGAAGTGGGCATCCGGGTGGGCGTGCGTCAGGGTGTGCACCACGGACTCGGGTGTGGAGAGCATGTACGGAAGGGCGAGGCGGCGGGTGGTGGAGAACCCCTCGGCGTCGGCCGGGACATCGGGGCGCAGGTCACGCACGATCACGGTCATGGAGGCGCACGCTACGTGTGAACCCCTCGGGGATGCCTCTCATTTTCCGCCGGGGGTGCGCGACAATCGGCCCGTGACCTTGAGGATCGACATCGACGACAGCGCTCCGCCCTACGAGCAGGTGCGAGCACGGATCTCCGAGCAGGCGCGGTCGGGCGCGCTGCCGGTGGGCTACCGGCTGCCGACCGTGCGGGGACTGGCGGAGTCGCTGGGCCTGGCCGCGAACACGGTCGCCAAGGCGTACCGGGCGCTGGAGGCGGACGGGGTGATCGAGACGCGGGGCCGCAACGGCACGTTCGTGGCCGCGGCCGGCTCGGCGGCGGACCGCGAACTGGCCTCGGCCGCACAGGCCTACGTGGAGCGGGCCAGGAGACTCGGACTGGGCGAGGACGTCGCGCTCGCAGCGGTCCGGGACGCCCTGCGCGCGGCCCACGGGGAGTAGGGCCTCTCAGCCGGACGGCCGCGTCAATACCTGCGGTGTCCGAGTGATGTCCAGACCCGCCGACCTGCCCGCCCGTGCGAACGCCACCGCGTCCGCCACCGCGGCGCCTCCCGGGTCGTTGTTGAAGTAGGCGTAGACGTCCCCGCCGTCGGACCAGGTCGTGGCGATGCGATCGAGCCAGGTGGCGAGGGAGCGGCGGCCGTAGCGGGGCCAGGGCCGGGCACGGCCCTGGTGGAAGCGGACGTAGCCCCAGTCGGTGGTGCGCCACAGCGGTGTGGCCGGGCGGGCCAGGATGTCGGCCCAGCACAGGGCGGCGCCCCGGGACTCCAGGACCCGGCGGACCTGCGGTGTCCACCAGGAGTCGTGGCGCGGCTCGACCGCGACCCGGGTCGGGGCGGGGAAGCGGGCCAGGCACGCGTCCAGCAGGCCCGGGTCGGCGCGCAGGGTGGGCGGGAGCTGGAGGAGGACCGGACCCAATCGGTCGCCGAGGCCCGCCGCGTGGCTCATCAGCCGGTGCACCGGCTCCTCGGGGTCCTTGAGCCGCTTGATATGCGTCAGATAGCGGCTCGCCTTGACCGCGACGACGAAGTCCCCGGGCACCCGACCCCGCCAGTTCTCGAACGTCTCCCGGGCCGGAAGCCGGTAGAAGGCGTTGTTGATCTCGACGGTGGCGAACTGCCCCGCGTACTCCTCCAGCCAGAGCCGCATCGGCAGCCCGGACGGGTACAGGACGTCCCGCCAGTCTCGGTACTGCCACCCGGACGTGCCGACGAACAGGGTCATATCCCTATGAAAGCACCAGGCGCCCTGGAGGACGGCGACGGCGGCCCGGTGTCCTGCGGAGCCGCTACCCGGCGGCGCGCGTGCGGAAGCGGTAGAGCAGCAGCAGGAAGACGGCTGCCGTGACCAGCAGCGTCGTGATGACCACCGGGCGGAGGTCGTCGCCGGTCTGGCTGTAGAGGAAGCCCAGCGCGGCGCCGGCGAAGACGGCCCGGAGCAGGGCGTGCAGGGCGTGCAGGTCGCGCCTGAGACGCCGCGTCGCCTGAACCACGGCGACGCAGAGGGCCATGAAGGCCAGCGCGCTCCACACGCCCCACGCCACATCCGGTCCGGTGATCGCGCCGCCGTGACGCCGGTTCACCGCGACCCAGTTGCCGTAGACGGCACCCAGGACGACGGGCAGGACCCACCGCGCGACGCGGTGGGCCGGTTCGCTGAACACGGTGGGTGCCGTGTGTGCCATCGGAGGCCTCCCTGGTCCATGCGGAGCTCGGCATCGCTCCGCCGGACACTGTGGCACGCCCGGTTGACAAGAAGGTGAGAAGCGGTTGTGAACGGCCCTCGAGGAGGGCCTCGCTACAGATACAGCCCCGCGTCGACGCCCCCGCGCGGTTCCGGCAGGGAAGTCGGGGAGGTGCCCCGGCGCAGCGCGTACAGCTCCGCCAGCGTCGCGCCCTCGCGGCCGACACCGTCTTCCCGGCCCAGCCAGTTCACCGCCTCGGCTCGGGTCAGCGGACCGATCTCGACCCGGGCGAGGCAGCGGCCGGGGCGGACCACGGCCGGGTGCAGGCGCTCCAGGTCCTCGTTGGTGGTGACCCCGACCAGGACGTTGCGGCCCTGGCCGAGCAGGCCGTCCGTCAGGTTCAGCAGCCTCGACAGGGCCTGGCCCGCCGTGTGCTTGGCCTCGCCGCGGATCAGTTCGTCGCAGTCCTCCAGGAGCAGCAGCCGCCAGCGGCCCTTGCCCGTCGCGTCCTCCTCGCCGATGGCGATGTCCATGAGGTAGCCGACGTCGGAGAAGAGCCGCTCGGGGTCCAGGACGCAGTCCACCTGGCACCAGTCGCGCCAGGACCGGGCCAGGGTGCGCAGCGCCGAGGTCTTGCCGGTGCCCGGCGGGCCGTGCAACAGGAGCAGCCGGCCCGCGATGTCCTCCGGGGTCGTCTTCATCAGGCGGTCCATGGCGTCCGCCACCGGCGCCGTGTAGTTGGGCCGGACCTCGTCCCAGGTGCCCGCCGCGATCTGGCGGGTGGTGCGGTGCGGGCCGCGGCGCGGGGAGACGTACCAGAAGCCCATCGTGACGTTCTCCGGCTGCGGTTCGGGCTCGTCCGCCGCGCCGTCCGTGGCCTGGTCGAGGACCTTCTTCGCCAGTTCCTCGCTGGTCGCCGTCACCGTGACGTCGGCGCCCCGGTTCCAGCGGGAGACCAGCAGCGTCCAGCCGTCGCCCTCGGCGAGGGTCGCGCTGCGGTCGTCGTCCCGGGCGACGCGCAGCAGGCGGGCACCGGACGGCATCAGCGTCGCCCCGGACCGGACGCGGTCGATGTTCACCGCGTGGGAGAACGGCTGCTCGCCCGTCGCGAAGCGGCCGAGGAACAGCGCGTCGACGACGTCGGACGGGGAGTCGGAGTCGTCGACGTTGAGCCGGATCGGCAGCGCCTCGTGCGGGTTGTCAGACATGCCGCCATGATCCGGCACGGGAGCGCCGCGTGCACCCGGTTTCCCGGTGCACGCGGCATGTCGTCCCGCGCAGGTCAGCCCCCGGTGCGGGAGACCAGGCCGCGGGCCCGCCGGGTCCCGCGGACCACGGCGTACCCCTTGGTCAGGGCACGGTCCCGGGCGAACGTACGGGCGATCGCACGGCCCTCGACCACCCGCTCGAACTCCTCGATGCCGGTGCCGCGGCGCACCGTCACCCGCCGCAGGGCGTACGGCCCCTGCGCCCGGCGCGCGAGGCCGTTGCCGACGGCGAGGGCCTGGGCGTAACCCGTCTCGCGCACCGCCTGCCGGACCCGGCGGCTGGAGTAGCCGTAGGGGTAGGCGAACGAGGTGGGCACGGAGCCCAATCGGTCCGAGACGATCTCCTTGCAGTGGATCAGCTCGAACCGCAGGGTGGCCTCGGAGACCTGGTCGAGCTGCGGATGGCTGTGGCTGTGCCCACCTATCTCGACGCCCGCCGCCGCGAGTTCGCGGACCTGGGCCCAGTCCAGCATGGTGTCCAGGCCGCCCCCGGTGTCGTACGGGCCCCTGAGCCACCCGGTGGTGACGAACAGGGTGGCCGGGAAGCCGTGTTCGGCGAGCGCGGGCAGGGCGTGCCGGTGCACCCCCTCGTAGCCGTCGTCGAAGGTGACGAGGACCGGCCGCTCCGGCAGCGCGCGGCCGGAGCGCCAGCACGACGCCAGTTCGGCCGTGGTGACCGGGGTGCGGCCCCGGTCGGCGAGCACCGCCATCTGCTCGGCGAACGCCTCCGGGGTCACCGACAGGGCGCGGGTCGCCGCGTTCGGGTCGGTCGCGACCGCGTGGTACATGAGGATCGGTACTCGGGCGTCACTCACGGGCCGTCACCTCCACCCGCGGCACCGCGAAGGTGGTCCCGCCCCGGCGTGCCCGTGCGCTGCCGACGACGTAACCGCCCGCCGCCGTCAGCACCCCCGCCACGATCGCCCCGGCCCGTCCGGCACCACCCGGCCGGGCCAGCAGGGCGTCCCGCAGACCCCGGGCCACCCCGGCCGGCAGGACCCGGGTGGCGTACCGGCGCTCGGACTCCAGGCCCTTCTCGGCCCCCACGCTCCGGGCCACCAGGGCCTTGGACAGGCCCTCGGCGTAGGTGCGGGTGCGGAAGTAGCGGAATCGCTCCCGGATCTCGGGCACCCGGTGATG
The DNA here is from genome assembly GCF_040303285.1 of Streptomyces sp. NPDC096046. Classification (NCBI taxonomy): domain Bacteria; kingdom Bacillati; phylum Actinomycetota; class Actinomycetes; order Kitasatosporales; family Streptomycetaceae; genus Streptomyces; species Streptomyces sp. NPDC096046. The sequence continues at coordinate 9,806 of NZ_JBEOSZ010000037.1, forward strand.
GATCACCGCCCGGTCGTCGATCAGCAGGACCGCGTCGGGCCGGGCGCGGCTGAGGCGGATGCACAGTTCCGTCTCCTCACAGCCCAGTGGGCGTTTGTCGCCGTCCCGGCCGATGCCGGTGGCGAAGCCGCCCGCCGCGTCGAAGGCGCTGCGGCGGAACGAGGCGTTGCCGCCGAGCACGTTGCGCACCCGCACCCGGCCGCGCGGCAGGCCGCGGTACGTGCAGCCCACCACCCAGTCGAACTCCTCCGGGAACCAGTCCGGCCGCCGCCCCGACGCCCAGACCGGCACCGTGCGCCCGCCGACCGCCATCACCCGCGGGTCGGCGTACGCCTCGGCGAAGTGCCGCAGCCAGTCGCGCTCGGCCACGGCGTCGTCGTCGAGGAAGGCCACGATCTCGCCGCGGGCCGCGGCGATGCCGGTGTTGCGGCCCGCGGACAGGCCGCGGGGGCCCGCGTTGGCGAGCACCCGCACGTCCTCGGCTTCCTTGTACTCCTTGCCGAGACGGTCCAGAAGGGCCTGGTGGTGATCGACGACCAGCAGCGTCTCCAGGGCCGGCCGTGACTGCGCGCGGACCGAGGAGACCGCCGCGAGGACGTCCTCCCAGCGGTCCTCGGTGTACGCGCAGATCACGACGGAGATGCCGAGACCGCTCAAGACACCTCTCCCCGCATGGTGTCCAGCATCGGCGACTGGGGTGAACGGCGGCGCAGCGCCCGGCGGTTGGAGCGCTCCTGCAGGATCACCCGGAGCACGCGCAGTCCGTCCCGCACGGCTCGCAGGTTGCTGACGCCGTGGATGCGCAGGTACTCGTGGCTCGGGATCTCCTGCACCTTGAGCCCGGCCTTGACGACCCGGATGTTCATCAGCGTCTCCACCTCGAAGCCGGTGCAGTCGAGGTCGATCTTGTCGAGGCAGTGGCGCCAGAACGCGTTGTAGCCGTAGCAGAGGTCGGTGTAGCGGGCGCCGAACTTGCGGTTGACGACCGTGCACAGCGCCCAGTTGCCGAGCTTGCGGATGAGGGTCATGTCGTCGGTGCCGCCGCCGTTGGCGAAGCGGGAGCCCTTGGCGAAGTCCGCGCCGGAGACCAACGCGGAGACGTAGGAGAGGATCTCCCCGCCGTCCGCCGAGCCGTCCGCGTCGACCATCACGATGATGTCGCCCGTGCAGGCCTGGAAGCCGGTGATCAGGGCGTCGCCCTTGCCCTTGCCCCGCTGCTCGACGACCTTGACCTCGGGCCACAGCTCGCGGGCCACCTCGACGGTGTTGTCGGAGGAGTTGCCGTCGACCAGGACCACTTCGTGGATCCAGTCGGGCAGGGTCTTGAAGACGTACGGAAGGTTCTCCGCCTCGTTCATGGCCGGGATGACCACGCTCACCGGCGGGGCTATGGCCAGGTGCGAGGAGACGGGCCGGTACTTGGAGGCGGTCGGCGGACGCTGCTGCGTCGCGGCCGGCTGCAGAACTGAGCTCATGAGTCTGGTCCCTCTCGTCCGGTGGACCGCCCCCCCAGGGCAGTCCGGATCCAGTCCGGTTCGAAAGGGGGGTTCTCACCCGAGGCACGCCGAGACGGCGAGGCATGCCGGGATGCAGCTCCGGCACGCCGGGTGAGCTGGCAAAGCTGGCCGGCCGCGAAAAACGGCAGCCGACCGCGCGGCACGGCCCGGAGACAGTTGCGGTCGCCGAGCACGGCACCCCCCTACCGCGCCCCGCGCCGGTTCGTCGCGGTCCTTGAGCCCTCCCCTGGAGCCGCGTACTGACGGACCGATGCGGGTGAGATGTATGACCGTATTGACGATTGGACCCGTATGGCAAGACCTGGAGCGGACTCTCACGTTTTTGTTGGTTTGGGCGTTGTGAGGGGCCGCTCGTGCGACGCAAGTTGCCCATTCCCGTCGCATAAACATGCGGTCACCGGAGGGATCAGGGCCTCCGGTGAACCTGTGTGCGGGGGTTCGGCGGACCGGACCCCGCGCCCGCGACGTACGGGGTCACCGTCGGGGTCCGCTGCGGGTCTTGAGCCGTGGTGAACGCGCCGAGCGTCCGGGGAGAGGTCGAAAAGACTTGGCATGGACACTTCCTGTCAACACGCGTAGCTGCTACGACGGTTATGGCAGAGATCCTGCTAAAGGGAGGTTCCATGAGACGTTCCCGACTTGTCGTCCTCGTGAGCTCGCTCCTCCTCGCCGTCGGCACCGCCCTTACCGGGGCAGCGACGGCGCAGGCGTCCTCACTCGCCGCAACTGGCGGCTACGTGGCCCTCGGTGACTCCTATTCCTCGGGAGTCGGAGCCGGCAGCTACATCAGCTCCAGTGGCGACTGCAAGCGCAGCACCAAGGCGTACCCCTACCTCTGGGCCGCCGCCCACTCACCCTCGACCTTCGACTTCACGGCCTGTTCGGGCGCCCGAACGGGTGATGTTCTGGCGCGTCAGCTCGCCCCGCTCAGCGCCTCCACCGCCCTCGTCTCGATCAGCGTCGGCGGCAACGACGCCGGCTTCGCCGACGTGATGACGACCTGCGTGACCCAGTCCGACAGCTCCTGCGTCTCCCGCATCAACACCGCCCGGGCGTACGTGGACTCCACGCTGCCCGGCAAACTCGACAGCGTGTACTCGTCGATCCGCTCCAAGGCCCCCGCCGCCCGGGTCGTCGTCCTCGGCTACCCCCGCTTCTACAAGCTCGGCACCACCTGCCTCGGCCTGTCCGAGACCAAGCGCAAGGCCATCAACGACGCCTCAGACCACCTCAACACCGCCCTCGCCAAGCGCGCCGCCGACCACGGCTTCGCCTTCGGTGACGTACGCACCACCTTCACCCGCCACGAGATCTGCTCCGGCGATTCCTGGCTGCACAGCGTCAGCTGGCTGAACATCGGCGAGTCGTACCACCCGAAGGCGGCCGGCCAGTCGGGCGGCTACCTGCCCGTGCTCAACAGCAACGACTGACCGCTCAGCCGGAATCCGAGTCCGAGTCTGACTCCGGTTCCGACTCCGGGTCCGTGCCGGAAGGAGAAGGGGAGGCCCCGCCCGTCGGGGTCTCCGTCTCGCACGTCACCGAGAACGGCACCGACTCGGACGTGGTCCGCACCGGCTCGCGCACCTCGACGCCGATCTCGTTCTCGAACGTCCCGGTCTCCGCCTCGGTCGTCACCCGCACCGTGTCCCGCTTCGAACGGTCGCCGCCCTCCGCGAACGACAGCGTCTTCCAGCCCCCGTCGAGCACCTGGCCGTCCCGCGTCACCCAGCGGTAGCTCACCTCGGCCGGCAACCGCCCCACCGTGAGCGTCGCCGTGAACTCGGGCGCCCGGGCGTCGGGCGGCGGACACGTCCCCGAGTAGTCCGTGCGCCGGCCCTCCAGGGCGACCCGCACCGACTGCGGCGGCGGACTGCTCTCCTTGGTCCTGCTCGGCGTCGGCGACGGGCTGGACTTCTCCGTCGCCGTGTCGCGCGGGGGGCTCTTGGCCGCCGTGGGCGTACTCTCCCCGGCCCCCTGCTCGTTGTCGCCGGAACCGTCCCCGTTGTTCAGCAGCGCGTAGGTCAGCCCGCCCACCGCGAGCGCCAGGGCGGCCACACCCGCGACCAGCACCCGGCCGGCCCGGCGGTCTCGGTCCGGGCCGGTGGCCGTCGTGGTGGCACCCGACCCGGACGCCGCCGGCCGGCCCGGGAACGGCACCGGGGGTGTGGGCGCGTGCCCGGGACGACCCGCCACCGCCGGCGGGAACGGAACCGCCCGTGTGGTGTCCGCGCCCGGCGAGCCGCCCGCGGCGACGACCCGCAGATCCTGCTCGGCCCGCTCGGACGGCAGCCTCTGCCCGGGATCCTTGCGCAGCAGCCCTTCGATCACCGGGGCGAGCGGACCGGCCCGGTACGGCGGCGGCAGCTCCTCGTCGACGATCGCCCGCAGCGTGCTCAGCGGGGTGTCGTGACGGAAGGGGGAGTGGCCCTCGACCGCCGCGTACAGCAGCACCCCGAGCGACCACAGGTCGGACTCCGGGCCCGGTGTGCGGCCGAGCGCCCGCTCCGGGGCGAGGAACTCGGGCGAGCCGATGACCTCGCCGGTCATGGTCAGTGCGGAGCTGCCCTCGACCATGGCGATGCCGAAGTCGGTGAGCACGATCCGGCCGTCGTTCGAGATCAGCACGTTGGCCGGCTTCACGTCGCGGTGCAGCACCCCGGCCTCGTGCGCGGAGCGCAGCGCGGCCAGCACCTCGGCGCCGATGTGCGCGGCGCGCTGCGGTGTCATCGGGCCCTCGGCGTCCAGGACCTCCGCGAGGGAGAGGCCGCGGACCAGTTCCATGACGATCCACGGCCGGTCGTCGTCCGTCGCCACGTCGTACACCGTCACCACATTGCGGTTGGTGACCCGGGCCGCCGCCCACGCCTCCCTCTCCAGGCGCGCGTACATCCGCCGCACGTCGTCGCCCGCCAGACCGGCCGGGGCGCGCACCTCCTTGACGGCCACCTCGCGGTGCAGCACCTCGTCGAGAGCGCGCCACACCGTGCCCATACCGCCCTCGCCGAGCGGTCCCAGGAGCCGGTAGCGGCCCGCGATCACGCGCTCATGGCCCGGTTCTTCGAACACGGCGCCCCCATTCGCAGCCGGGCGAGATCTCCATGACGGGTGTTTTCCCCACGGGGTCGCATTTCCTCACGGAATGGGATCTCTTCACGACGTCCGATACCTCACGAACGTAACTCAGCCGAGTGCGGATGCCGCCCCCTTGAACACGAGTCCGGCCCCGAGGACCACCACGGCGAAGGCCGAGCCGAGTGGTGCGGTCCGGCGTAGCAGGGCCGTCATCGGGCCCGCCGTCCAGCGGGGGCGCCGGTCCAGCAGCCGGGTCATGCCGCTGCCGGCCTTGACGACGGCGTATCCGGCGGCCGTGAGGGTGAGCGCCAGTCCGACGCCGTAGGCGACGACGAGCAGCAGACCGAACCAGGCCTGCCCGAGGGCCGCGGCACCGACCAGCACCACCACGGCCGACGGGCTGGGCACGAGCCCGCCCGCGAAACCCATGAGGATCGTGCCGCGGAGGGTGGGGGCGACGGGGTGGCTGTGCGTGGACCCACCGTGGGTGTGCTCGATCGCGTGGGGGTGCGGGTGGGGGCGGCGGTGGTCCTGCCCGTGCCCGTGGACGTACTCGTGGTCGTCCTTGTGGTGATGGTCGTGGCTGTGGCTGTGGCTGTGGCTGTGGCTGTGGGTGTGGGTGTGGCCGTCGTGGTCATGCGTGTGGCCGTCGTGGCGGTGCGTGTGGCCTCCGTGGCCGTGATGACGTTCGTGCGGGCGCCCGGTGTGCGGGCGCCCGGTGTGCGCGCGCCCGGTGTGCGCGCGTCCGCGCAGGGCGCGGCGGACCAGGCTCGCGCCCGCCAGGGTCACCAGCAGACCGCTGGCGACGCCGAGCCAGGCGATCACCGAGGGCGCCGCCGCCGAGCCGGCCGTGACCAGCAGGCCCAGGGCGATCACGCCCAGGGTGTGCGTGACCGTCACCGAGGCGGCCATGGGCAGGACGTCCTTCATCCGGGCCTGGCCGCCCCGGGCCGCCGCCGTCGCGGCCATGATGGTCTTGCCGTGACCCGGGGCGAGCGCGTGCATCGCACCCAGGACGACGGCGATGAGGAGGGCCAGCGCCGCGAAACCGGCGGTGAGGTCCTGCCGTGCGACCAGGTCGTCCAAGGCGCGCGTCCAGCGATCCGCTCCGCGCGGGAGCACGGAGGCCGCGGGGGCGTCCGACTCCTCCTCGGCCAGGGCGGGGCCGCCCGGGCGCACCCGCAGGGCAGCCGACGCGGTGTCGGCCGGAGAGGACAGCAACTCCTCGGGGTAGCTGGTCAGTTCGGCCGATATCGACTTCTCCGGCACGTCCGACGCGGCGAGTGTCATCCGGTCGCCCCGAGCCGTGATCTCCCGCCAGCCCGGGCCGGTGGAGGCGCTCGCGCCACGGAAACCGAGGGACACGGTCTCCTTGCCCGACGGCAGCGGAGCGGTCAGCTCGCACTCCACACGGAGGGTGTCGAGCCCCGCCTGCCCGGGCCGCACGCGCGCGTGGCTGCGCTCGGCGGTGAGGGCCACCGCACGGCCGTCGACGGTCGCCCTGCTGTCCTCGGCGGCCGTGGCGCACCGCTCGCGGGCCCACAGGGCGATGCCCAGCCGTTCGATGTCGGGACCCGCCTGCGTCGCCGGGATCTCGGCGAGGTCCTCCACGTGGTGGACCCGCAGTTCACCGGGGGCGGCGACGAGGCCGTCGTAGCGGTTGACGGTGAAGTTGCCCAGCGGGTGGGCGCTCGCCGTGGCGGCGGGCAGCAGGGTGAGCGCGCAGGCGGCCGTGAGGACGGCGGCGCCGGACGCGAACAGCCGGCGCAGGGTCACCGGTTGCCCTCCAGGTCCTTGAGTGCGGTACGGGCCTCACGCGCCCCGAGGGGCGAGAAGCCGGGGTTCAGGTCCAGCGCGGCCCGCAGATGCGTGCGGGCCGCGCGCTCGTCGCCGGTGGCGCGTTCGATGACACCGCGGTGGTAGAGGAAGACGGCGTTGCGGTAGCCGGTGGCGGTCGCCCGGCGGGCGTACGGCAGGGCCTCCTCGTCACGGCCGTTGACGTGCAGGGCCCAGGCGAGGGCGTCGGCGGTGTGCACGCTGTGGCGCCGGTCCCACTCGGCGCGGGCGGCGCGCAGGGCCTCTTTCCGGTCACCGTGGTCGGCGGCGGCCATGGCCGTGTCGAGGTCGGCGTTGACACCGCCGGCGCGGGCGAGCGCCGTCCAGGCGTCGACGAGGACGTACTGGTCGCCGGCCTTCGCCCGGTCCCCGTCGGCGCCGCGGTCCTCGTAGAGCTCGCCGAGGGCGACGAGCGGGCCGGGCAGCGGGAAGCGGGCGACGACCTGCTCCAGCCCCCGCACGGCGGCCGCCCGGTCACCGCTCGCCGCCTGGGCGCGGGCACGGCCCTCCAGGGCGGGCAGATACGCGTCGTCCGCGGCGAGGGCGCGGGCGTAGTGGCCGAGCGCGGCCTTGTACTCGCCCTGGTTCCAGGCGAGTTGACCGAGGGCGGTGGCCACGTACGCGATGTCGGCGGGCGCGTTCGCGGAGTCCAGGGCGCGCTCCAGTACGGTACGCGCCGTGCGGACGTCGCCGCGCAGCTCGCGCACGTACGCGTACCGCGTGAAGACGGGCACGCCCGGGCGCCTGTCGTCGGCGGTGTCGGCGGCCTCGGCGGCCTCGTCGTACCGGCCGAGTTCGACGAGGGCGTCGATACGGGTGCACAGGGCGCGTTCGTTGTAGGGGTTCTGTGCGAGCGCCCGGCCCGCGTACGTCAGGGCGCCCGGGAAGTCGTGGCGGGCGGCGGCGAGGGCGGCCCGGCCGGCCAGGGCCCGGTCGTTGCCGGGCCGCAGTTCGAGCGAGCGCTTCAGGGCGCGCTCCGCCTGCGGGTACCGGGAGGGATCGCCCTTCGTCCGGGCCTGCTCGACGTAGGCGACGCCGAGAGTGGCCCAACCGCCGAAGTCCCTCGGCTGGGCGCGGAGATGCCTCTGCAGGGACGCGATGCCCGCGTCGAGGTCCCCCCGGGCGAGATCGCCGGGCGGCAACGCCCCGGCTGCGGACACGGCGGTGACCCCGGCCCCCCGGTCCTGCGCACCCCCGACCGCGATGGCCCCACCGGTCACCGCGACCGCCAGCAGCGCGGCGCATCCGGCCAGCCGCAGCGCCCGCCACCGCCGCCCCCCGTCGGCGGCCCGCCGCAGGGCGGCGACCCGCTGACCGGTGCCGGGCCCGGGGCCGGAGGGGCCCTCGGTGGGGCGGCCCTCGGTGGGGCGGGTGCCGGGAGCGCCGTCCCCGCCCGTGCCGGAGCCGGTCCCCGTCCCGGCAGCCGAAGCCTCCCGCTCCCCGGTGTTCCCGGGTTCCGGGGCCGTCGGCAAAGTTTTGTCGTCGTCACGCCTCTGCGGTGTGCTGTCGGTCGTACGCGGAGGCATGACCTCTCCTCGTCGGATGTGCTGGTGCTGGGGCAGGGGGCGCGGCCCGTGCCGTGGGGGGTCGGGGGTACGGGCCGCGCCGGCAGGGTGAGCGGAGCGGGTCAGTACGCCCGGTTCCGCATGCGGCGCCACCACATCAGCGCCGCGCCGATCAGGACGATGCCGCCCGCTCCGGCCCCGGCGGACGCGGCGATCAGGCGCATGTCGTCCGAACCCTGCGCGCCGGCCGGCTGGAGCGCGTCGCCCAGCTGGCTGCGGACGTCGTTGCCGCCGTCCACGCCCTTGGCGAGCGGACCGCGCGAACCCTCCGTCGGCAGGGCGACGTACGGGAAGGCCTTCTCGAAGTCCTTGTCGTTCTTGTCGACCGCGTCACCGAGGTCGTTCTTCGCGCCCAGCAGCTCGCCCTCGACGACCTGGAGCGAGGCGTCGATCACGTCGTCGGTGAGGCGACGGCCGTTGGGGAAGCCGGCGGTGTCACCGTCGAGGACACCCAGCCGCTTCGGCTTCGCGGCCGGCTTGATCGAGGTGTTGAGCCGCAGCTGCTCCGACGGCGTCACGTGCGGCGGCTGGTTGAGGTCCTTGACGCCCTTGAGGAAGACGTCGACCAGGTCGTTGCGCGGCTCGGCCGGCGCGGGGATCTTGTAGATCGCCTCGATGAGCTTGGGCAGCTCCGGGTTGGTGACGTTCTCCAGGAACTGCGCGTCGTCCCGCGGCGCGGACGCGTTGAACGTGTCCTTGTCCTTCAGCGGGTTGACGACCTCGTTGACCAGCGGGTTGCCGAGGCGCGAGACCTGCGAGAAGTAGCCCTTGGCGTTCTTGCGCTGGGTCGTCGACCAGATGCCGACGATCGGCTGCTCGTGGGACTCGGTGATGAAGCTGTTGGGGACCTGCAGGGCGATCGAGTTGACGTTGTAGCCCTTGAGGGTGTCGTTGCCGACCTCGGAGAGGTTCCCGCCGTACAGCAGGTCGAAGACGCGCAGGTCCAGGAAGAACGGGTCGTCGGCCTGGCCGGCGAACGTCTGGGCGCCGCCCGCGAGTTTGTGCACCGCCTGCTTGCGCAGGGTGCTGTAGTCCGGCATCGACGCCTTGCCGACGTTCGACGGCGCCACCGGCACGTCGTCGGCGACCTTGGTCTTCGACACGGCCTTCAGACGCTTCAGCTTGATGAGTTCGAGGTCGTACGTCTGCGTGATGTTGAGGTCGGGGTCGTCGAGGCTCTCGACCGGGCCCGTGTTGTACAGGAAGGTCTTCTCGTTCTTCACATGGGTCTTGAACGTGTAGCGGAAGAGCAGGTCCTCCTGCGCGTCGCCGTTGCTGTCGATGCGCAGGTCGTACTGGGCGTCCTCGGCGAACGGGAAGAAGTTGGGCCCGCCGGCCGGTTCCTCGAAGGGGATCCAGTTCGCGACGATGGTCGTCGTGTCCGGCTTGTCCGGGCTGACGAAGGCGTACACGTCGGTGTTGTCGTACTGCGGGGTTCCCGAGATCAGCGGGGCCTCGCGGTGGCTGGAGGCGGAGGCCGCCTCAGGTTCCAGCGCGGTCACACCGGCGGCCGTGAGCCCGCCGGTGGCCAGCGCGCCACAGATCACGGTCGCGATGCTCGCGCGTCCCGCACCGGTCCTGGAGATAGGTGTCATGCCGTCCGTCCTCCGTGCCAACTTGCCTGACACACGCCATTCGGAGCGGTCGGCGAAGCGGATTGGTCGAATCTCAAACGTTCTTACGGCGAGGGCGCAAAGTTGTTTCATCGCCGGACGACCCGCGTTTTCGGCGAGCTGATCCGTAACCCCTGCCGGAGGTGTGTGTGGTGCGAATGCCTCGTGCGAGGGGACAGGCCCGGTGCGGCCTCGGAGAGGGGGACCGAATGGAGGCGGACGAACTGCTGTTGCGGGTGGCGGGCGGGGACCAGCAGGCCTTCGAAGGGCTGTACGGACTGGTGTCCGGCCCCGTGTTCGGGCTCGTACGGCGTGTGGTGCGCGATCCCGCCCAGTCGGAGGAGGTGGCTCAGGAGGTGCTGCTCGAACTGTGGCGGTCCGCGGCGAAGTTCGACCCGGGCCGCGGCAGCGCCATGTCGTGGATTCTCACCCTCGCCCACCGCCGCGCCGTCGACCGGGTGCGCAGCGCCCGCGCGGCCGGGGAGCGTGAGCAGCGCGAGGCGCTCCGCGCGAACCAGACCGCTTTCGACCAGGTCACCGAGGAGGTCGAGGCCGGACTCGAACGCGAATGGGTACGCCACTGCCTGGACCGGCTCACGGTTCTGCAGCGCCAGTCCGTCACCCTCGCCTACTACGAGGGCTACACGTACCGTGAGGTGGCCGAGCAGCTCTCCCTGCCGCTGGGCACCGTCAAGACCCGGATGCGTGACGGGCTGACCCGCATGCGCGAGTGCCTCGGAGGTGTGGCATGAGCCTCTTCCGCCGCGAGGACCCGCACTCGCTCGCCGCGCCCTACGCGCTCGACGCCCTGGAGCCGCCGGAGCGGGTCCGCTTCGAGAAGCACCTGCGGGACTGCGACCGCTGTGCCGCCGAGGTGCGCGCCCTGGCCGAGGACGCCGTCCGGCTCGCCTGGTCCACGGTCGCCCCGGCCCCCGCCGCGCTGCGCGACCGGGTCATGCTCGCCGTACGGACGACTCCGCAGGACCCGGCGCCGCAGGGTGCGGCGCGCGAGCCGGCCCGCGCGCGTGCGACGCGGCTGCCGCCGCACGTGTGGGGCACCCGGCCGCCACCCCGGCAGCGGCAACGGCGCCGGATTCCGCTGTTCGTGCCCTTCGCGACGGTCACCGCCGCCGCGGCCCTCGTCGTCGCCGCACTGTTCGCCGTGCAGGCGAACCGGGCGCAGGACCGGCTGACCGCCGAGCAAGATCGGTCACGTGAGATCGCCCACGTTCTGGCGGCTCCGGACGCCCGTGTGAGCAGCGGCCGGGACGGGCGGGGCCGCACCATCGGAGTGATCGCTTCCGCCACGGAGGGGAGCGCGGTGGTCACCCTCGGCGGATACGGCGCCCCATCGAGCGGGCGCGTGCACCAGTTGTGGCTCATGCGCCCGGGTGCGCAACCGCGCTCCCTGGGGCTCTTCGACGGCGACACGCCCCTGGTCGCGACGGATCTCGGCACCTCGGCGACGTCACTGGCCGTGACCGTCGAGCCCGCCGGTGGATCGCCGCAACCCACTACCCAGCCGATCGTCCAACTCGCCCTGAAATCTGTTGGATTCGGAGAGTAATCGAAGATACATCGTCAACCCCCTTATGGGGAAGGTGAATCCTGTGACCGCGATACACGAGTGCCCGGACGGGGAGATAGGGTTAGCCTGCCCGGGCCGGGTGGACTCGTACGGGTGGGGAGTGACATGGATCAGATAACAGTGCGCAGCAGGGCCAGGGTCCCTGCGATCACCTGCGGGAGCAGCGCGACCAGTTCGCGCCTCGACCGCCACCTCTCGGTGCTGGGCGGCCCCGCCGTTCCGCAGCGGGAGACGGTCGAGGCGACCTCGCTGATGCGGGAACTGACCGCGCGTCAGCCGCACGACGGCAGTGGCAGGGGCGCACGCGTGCGTCGCGTCTCGCTCTTCGCGCCGCTGCGCCGGCTGCGCCGCTCGCTGTTCGGCAGCAGGTAAGGGCCCGCGCTCGGGCGGTCACGCCACTCCCGGTGCAGCGCTGCGACACCCGTCGTCCGTCACCCCGCGGCACGCAGCGACGCCAGGAGTGTTCCCGAGCGCGGCACGCTCCCTGTCGGTGTCTCCTCCCCGCCCGGCAGTGACCGGGGGCGCCTCCGCGGCTCCGGCAGCCCGCTCACCGCTCCCCGGTCGCGTACTGGTGCACGGCCGGCGGCACGAACACCCCGAGCAGCACGGCGCACCACAGCGCCCCCGCGACAGGATGGGCCACCGGCCAGGCCGCCCCGTCGGGCACCGACGCGTTGCCGAAGAGGTCCCGCAGGGCCTCCACGCGGTGTTCCGGCGGGCTCTCGAGCGCGTCCCGGACGTCTCTTCGCACCCCGAGTGGCGTCAGAGCAGCGCCAGTTGACCCTCGGGGCCCTCCTCGGGTTCCTCCAGTACCGACGCCGGTCGGCGGGCCGCGTCCGGTACCGGCAGGACGCCCGCCGTGCGCAGCTCCGTGGCCGTGACCGGGTCGGTGATCTCCGGTTCTTCCAGGGGGCGCAGTTCGGCCAGCAGTGCGAGGACGGTGATCAGCTCCAGGAGCTCCGACGTCCAGGGCTGCGGCCAGGCCAGGGGGCGGATCGCCGCCAGCGTGCCCGGCTCGGGGGCGGCGACGCGGGTCGCGAACCACTGTTCCAGGACGCGGACTCCGCCCACCTCGAAGTCCCAGGCCTCCGGCGGCACGGGGGAGACGCGGCCCTCGTCCAGGAACAGCGCCTCCTCGTCCCGGTCGTAGCGCAGTGTCACGGGCCGTGAGGGCAGCGGGGCACGGACATAGGGACGGCGGCCGCCGGGGAGCTTCGGGCGTTCGCCGTCGCGGCGCATCAGCCACACCAGCCGGTGGCCCAGCTCCAGGCCCCGCTCCCACTCGGCGGCGTCCCCGGTGAGCGGGACGGTGAGATCCGGACGGGCCGTGGCCGCGATCCAGGCCAGTACGTCCAGCGGCGCCGGGGTGCCGCCCAGGCGGGTGCCGAGGTGCTCCAGCAGGCCCGGGGCCAGGTTCGGCTCGCGGCCCCCGGGCCGCCGGTACAGCGGACGGACACGGCCGGGGCGCAGCAGCGGGAGAAGTGAGGTGGCGAGCAGGGGAGGGGTGGTCCCGGGCGTCTCCACCACGAAGACCTGCCGCTCGTCCGCCACCCGCCACAGTTCCGGCCGGGCCGCGTCGATCAGCCGCTGGTCGGGGATCAGCCACTGTTCGTCGTAGGGCGCGAGCAGGACGCGCACCGGCTCCGGGCAGGGCCCCGAGGCGCGGGCCAGCTTCTGCGTGCCGCTGCCGCTCCGGCCGGGCAGCCGGCCGACCGCCGTGTGCAGTGTGCGCGAGCGGGTCGGCTCGAACAGGGTCTCGCGGTCGGGCCCCTCGGCCTTCACCAAGGCGTCCCAGCGGGCCTTCAGGGACGCCGCGTCGGGCGCCGCCGGCCAGCCCCGGCCGAGCCGCGGCGGTGCGACGGACCACGGCATGAGGTCCGCCAGCGGCGGAGCGTCGTCGTGCGTCACGCAGGGCATCGTACGACCTGCCGAGGACACGCGGGTCAGGTGGCGTCCAGGGTCACCGTGAAGGAGAACCGGTCACCGCGGTAGTGGATGACGGCCACGTCCAGAGGCCGCCCCGCGGCGTCGTACGTCACGCCGGTGTAGTGCAGGATCGGGCTCAGCAGCGGGACTCGGAGCAGTTTCGCCGTTTCCGGGTCGGCCAGCCGCGCCTCCACGGTGTCCGTGATGCGGCTGATGTCCGCCCTCACCACGTCCCGCAGCACCTTCGTCATCGGCCACCGGACGAGGTCGTCCAGGTCGATCCGCGCGGCCAGTTCGGGGCGCACGTAGTTGCGGGCGTGGTTGGTCGGCTCGCCGGTCTTCTCGTCGCTGCGCAGCCGGTGGTAGGTCGCCACCTCCCGCACATCCGGGAAGAACTCGGCGAGTTCGCCGGGCACCGGCGTGGTGCCGTGATCCAGCAGGTCGGTCGTCATGCCCGACTGCTGGGCCACGATCGCGTCCACCGAGCCGAGCAGGCGTACGGGGGAGCCCCTGCGCGCGTCCGGCTCGATGAACGTGCCCCGGCGGCGGTGGCGCGAGATCAGCCCCTCGTCCTCCAGCTCCTTCAGTGCCTGCCGCATCGTCAGCACGCTCACGCCGTAGTGCCCGGCCAGCTGCTCCTCGGTGGGCAGCCGCAGCGGGTCCCGGGGCGAGCGGCCGAGGATCGAGGCGCGCAGCGACTGCGACACCTGGTACCAGAGCGGCAGCTTGCGGTTCAGGACGATGGAATCCGGGGCGAAGGAGGTCACGGGCCATCCGTACCGGTAGGAAATGATCAGTGCAAGGGGGCTTCTGACGGATCTCCGCGCAAGAAGGAGCGGCGTTCGGTCAGAAGCCGCCTAGGGACGGAAGTGCCGCTCCAGGCCCTGCCAGACGTCGTCGTAGCGCTGCTGGAGGTGTTCCGCGCGGGCCGCGTGCGGGGTGAGGGCGAGCGGCCAGCGCGTCTCGAACATGAACGCCAGGCCGTCGTCGATCTTCTGCGGCTTCAGCTCGGCGGCGCTCGCCCGGTCGAACGTCTCCCGGTCCGGGCCGTGCGCCGACATCATGTTGTGCAGCGAGCCGCCGCCCGGCACGAAGCCCTCGGCCTTGGCATCGTAGGCGCCCTCGATCAGGCCCATGTACTCGCTCATCACGTTCCGGTGGAAGTACGGCGGCCGGAAGGTGTCCTCGCCCACCAGCCAGCGCGGCGCGAACACCACGAAGTCGGCCCCGGCCAGCCCCGGAGTGTCCGACGGGGAGGTCAGCACCGTGAAGATCGACGGGTCCGGGTGGTCGTAGGTGATGGTCCCGAGCGCGTTGAAGCGGCGCAGGTCGTAGACGTAGGGCACGTAATTGCCGTGCCAGGCGACCACGTCCAGCGGGGAGTGGTCGTAGGTGGCCGTCCACAGGTTGCCGCAGAACTTGTTCACCACCTCCACCGGGCCCTCGACATCCTCGTACGCGGCGACGGGCGCGCGGAAGTCCCGGGGGTTGGCGAGTCCGTTGGCGCCGATCGGGCCCAGGTCGGGGAGGCGGAAGGGCGCGCCGTAGTTCTCGCACACATACCCGCGGGCGGACTCGTCGAGCAGCTCCACACGGAAGCGGACCCCACGCGGGACCAGTACCACCTGCCCCGGCTCCGCGTGGAGCAGACCGAACTCCGTGCGCAGCAGCAGCCCGCCTCGCTCCGGGACGATCAGCAGCTCGCCGTCGGCGTCGCCGAAGACCCGGCGCATCGAGGCGTTGGCCGTGTAGAGGTGCACGGCGATGCCGGTGCGCTGGGTGGCGTCGCCGTTGCCGCCCAGGGTCCACAGGCCCGCCAGGAAGTCGGTCTCGGGCGCCGGGTCGGGCAGCGGGTTCCAGCGCAGACGGTTGGGGTCGGGCACGGTCTGGGTGAAGGGGGCGGTGCGGATCGAGCCGTTGTGGATCCGGGTGAACGCCGGGTGCGCGGCCGACGGCCGGATCCGGTACAGCCACGAGCGGCGGTTGTGCGCCCGCGGCTCGGTGAAGGCCGAACCGCTCAGTTGCTCCGCGTACAACCCGAGCGGGGCCCGCTGGGGCGAGTTGCGGCCCTCGGGCAGGGCCCCCGGGACGGCCTCCGAAGTGTGCTCGTTGCCGAAGCCGGAGAGGTAGGCCAGCCCTTCGGCGGTCTTCCGCGCTGCCCCACGCTCGAACCCGCTCGTGCGGGTGGTGCCCCCATCGCCCATGTTCGCCGCTCCCTTGCGTTCGATTCCTATGGAGTACCGTAGGATTGCGATTTCCCCGACGCAAGGGGGGCGCGCCCCTCCTCATGAGGGATGACCTGAACCCGACTTGAGAACGATCCGCCGGGCCGGACGTGTGTTCTACGCTCCCGATATGTCGTGGACACGGAAATCTGGTGCCGCGCTCGCGGTCTGTGTCCTCCTTCTGGCCGGATCCGCGGGCTGTGGCTCCGGTGACGCCCGGGAGGGCGTCGCGTCGCCCTCGCCGGCCGGCCGGATTCTGGAGGACCGGGACCCGGAGGGCCGGCCCTTCCGGGAGGTCGGGCCGGAGCAGGCACCCGATGTCGGGATCGAGGTGCAGCCCGACGCGGCCGGCGGCTGGGACGTGCGCCTGACCGTGCGGAACTTCCGCTTCTCACCGGCCGGCGCGGCGGCCCGGGCGGTGCCCGGCCGCGGCCTGGCGCACCTCTACGTCGACGGCCGTCCCGTCGCCCGACTCCGCGCCCCGGAGTACCGGCTGGACGCCCGCCTCGTGCCGCGCGGCACGCACCGCGTCACGGCCCGCCTCTACGCCGACGACGCCACCGTCTGGGCGGTGGACGGCAAGCCCGTGGAGAGCACGGCCGACGTCACCTCCTCGGGGCCCGGCACCGGCGGCGTGACGCCGGACGCCGCCTCCCGCCGCAAGGCCCGGACCCAGGGGACGGACCTCGGGGGGCGAGGTACACCGGAGCGCGCCGAAGCGGCATCATGAAGCCCGTGCCCCACGCGACATCACTCCGTCGTGCGCCCGTGCAGCGGCGCAGTGCCGAACGGCTGACCAGAATCCTCGACGCCTGTGCCGGCCTCCTCGACGAGGTCGGCTACGACGCCCTGAGCACCCGTGCCGTCGCCCAGCGGGCCTCGGTCCCGATCGGCTCGGTCTACCGCTTCTTCGGCAACAAGCGGCAGATGGTCGACGCCCTGGCTCAGCGCAACCTCGAACGGTACTCCGTACGCGTCACCCAGCGCCTCCGGCAGGCCGGTCAGGCCGGGGGCTGGCGCACCGCCATGGACGCCGTGCTCGACGAGTACCTGGAGATGAAGCGCACCGCGCCCGGCTTCTCGCTCGTCGACTTCGGCAACCAGATCCCGGTCGGGGCCCGCCATGCCGAACCCAACCACCGCGTCGCCGACCGGCTCACGGAACTTCTCTCCGGGTATCTCGGGCGCGAGCCCGACGAGGATCTGCGCCGCCTCTTCCTCATCGCCGTCGAGACCGCCGACACCCTCGTCCACCTGGCGTTCCGCGTCGCACCGCAGGGGGACGAACGGATCATCGACGAGGCCCGGGAGATGCTGCGTGGCTATCTGGCCCGGACGCTCGACTGACCTCGATCCCACCGGGGGCTCCCCGCCGTCCATACCGGTCGGTATGCTCGGGCGGGTCAACGCGCCACCGTAGCCGCCGCCCCGGGAGGACCCGTGTCCCGCACCGCCCTGCGTATCTGTCCCCTGTGCGAGGCCACCTGCGGCCTGACCCTCACCATCGAGGGGACCCGCGTCACCCACGCCCGCGGCGACCGCGACGACGTGTTCAGCAAGGGATTCATCTGCCCCAAGGGCGCTTCCTTCGGAGCCGTCGACTCCGACCCCGACCGGCTGCGCACACCGCTCGTGCGCCGGGACGGCGAACTGCGCGAGGCCACCTGGGAGGAGGCCTTCGACGCGGTCGCCGCGGGCATCCGGCCCGTCGTGGAGCGCCACGGCCCGCACTCCGTCGGGGTCGTCCTCGGCAACCCCAACGTGCACACCATGGCCGGTGCCCTCTACCCGCCCGTCCTGCTCGCCGGGCTCGGCACCCGCAGCGTCTTCACCGCCTCCACGGTCGACCAGATGCCCAAGCACGTCTCCAGCGGCCTCCTCTTCGGCGACGCGAACGCCATCCCCGTGCCCGACCTCGACCGCACCGACCATCTGCTGCTGATCGGCGCCAACCCGCTGGAGTCCAACGGCAGTCTGTGCACCGCCGCCGACTTCCCGGGCAAACTCAAGGCGCTCAAGGCCCGGGGCGGCACCCTCGTCGTGATCGACCCGCGGCGCACCCGCACCGCCAAGCTCGCCGACCGGCACATCGCGATCCGGCCCGGCACCGACGCGCTGCTGCTGGCGGCGATGGCCCAGGTGCTCTACGACGAGGGCCTCGCCGACCCGACCCCGCACGTCCAGGGCATCGAGGAACTGGCGGCCAGGCTAGGGGAGTTCACGCCCGAGGCGGTCGCGGAGGCCTGTGACGTCGAGGCCGGCGTCATCCGCACCCTCGCCCGTGAGCTGGCAGCCGCCCCCACCGCCGCCGTCTACGGCCGGATCGGCAGCTGCACCGTCCCGCACGGCACCCTCGCCAGCTGGCTCGTCGACGTCCTGAACATCCTCACCGGCAACCTCGACCGGCCCGGCGGCGCACTCTTCCCGCAGGCGGCCACCGACAAGACCCCGCGCCCCGCCGGACCCGGCCGCGGCTTCGCCCTCGGGCGCTGGCACTCCCGGGTGAGCCGGCACCCCGAGGCGAAGGGCGAACTGCCCCTGGCGGCCCTCGCGGAGGAGATCGACACCGCCACCGAGGAGGGCGAGCCGGTGCGGGCGCTGATCGCCGTCGCCGCCAACCCCGTGCTGTCCGCGCCCGACGGCGACCGGCTCGACAAGGCGCTCGACTCGCTCGACTTCATGGTCAGCGTCGACCCGTACCTCAACGAGACCTCGCGCCACGCCGATGTCGTGCTGCCCCCGCCGCCGCCCTCCCAGAGCCCGCACCACGACTTCGCCTTCAACACCCTCGCCGTGCGCAACCAGGTCCGCTACACGCGCCCCGCGATCCCGCTGGAGCCGGGCCGCATGGCCGAGACCGAGATCCTGGCGCGGCTGATCCTCGCCGCCACGGGCCTGCACGGGGCCGATCCCGCGGCCGTCGACCAGACGGTCATCGACCAGACCCTCGGCAAGGCGGTCCAGGAGCCGCACTCACCGGTCCACGGCGGCGACCCGCGCGAGCTCGCCGCCCGGCTCACCGGCGACACCGGCCCCGAACGGCGGCTCGACCTGATGCTGCGCCTCGGCCCCTACGGCGACGGCTTCGGCGTACGTCCGGACGGGCTGTCCCTGGAGAAGCTGCTCGCGCACCCGCACGGCATCGACCTCGGCCCGCTCGAACCCCGCCTGCCGCAGCCGCTGAAGACCCGCAGCGGCAAGGTGGAGCTGCTGCCCGGCCCGATCGCCGACGACCTGCCCCGCCTGCGCGCGGCGCTGGCCGAACGCCCTGAGGGACTCGTCCTGGTGGGCCGCCGCCATCTGCGCTCCAACAACAGCTGGATGCACAACGTGCCCGCCCTCACCGGCGGCTCCAACCGCTGCACCCTGCACATCCACCCCGAGGACGCCGAGCGACTGGGCGTCGAGGACGGGGCCGCCGTACGCGTCAAGGGCGCCGGGGGAGAGGTCACCGCACCCGCCGAGGTCACCGACGCGGTACGCCGGGGTGTGGTGAGCCTGCCGCACGGCTGGGGCCACAACCGTCCCGGCACCCGACTCAGCCACGCCGCCACGGACCCCGGCGTCAACGTCAACCAGCTCCTCGACGGCCGGCTGCTCGACCCGCTGTCGGGCAACGCGGTCCTCAACGCGGTGCCGGTCGAGGTGGCCCCCGCGTCGGCCGCAGGAGGCGCCTCCATGACCGAAAAGCTCACCGCTCTGACCTGAGCAAAGCTGTGACCAGCAGTTTTGCGCGTATTGCTCGCACGTCAACGTCTTGTTAACGCTGCTTGAACGGACCTAACGTCTCGGACACCGCCGGCCCTGGTGGGAGTTCAAGGGCGAACGTTAGGTATCCACTCATGCTGACCATCCTCGGCTTCGCCATGATCGCGACCTTCCTGGTCCTGATCATGATGAAGAAGATGTCGCCGATCGCGGCGCTCGTGCTGATTCCCGCGCTGTTCTGCGTGTTCGTCGGCAAGGGCGCCAAGCTCGGCGACTACGTCATCGACGGCGTGACCAGCCTCGCCCCCACCGCGGCGATGCTCATGTTCGCGATCGTCTACTTCGGCGTGATGATCGATGTCGGTCTCTTCGACCCGATCGTCCGCGGCATCCTCAAATTCTGCAAAGCCGACCCGATGCGGATCGTCGTCGGCACCGCCCTGCTCGCCGCGATCGTCTCGCTGGACGGCGACGGCTCCACGACCTTCATGATCACCGTCTCGGCGATGTACCCGCTGTACAAGCGCCTGAAGATGAGCCTGGTCGTGATGACCGGTATCGCCGCCATGGCCAACGGCGTGATGAACACCCTCCCCTGGGGCGGCCCGACCGCCCGCGCCGCGACCGCGCTGAAGCTCGACGCGAGCGACATCTTCGTCCCGATGATCCCGGCGCTCCTGGTCGGCCTGCTCTTCGTCTTCTGCCTCTCCTACGTGCTCGGTGTGCGCGAGCGCCGGCGGCTGGGCGTGCTGACGCTGGACGAGGTGCTGGAGGAGAAGGTCGAGGAGAAGGAGACCGAGACGGTCCTCGTGGGCGCCGGCGGCTCCGGCGACGGCAAGGTCGACATGCGCAAGGGCGTCGCGGGCGGCGCGGGGTCCGGCACGGACGCCGACGAGCAGGCCGACGACTTCCAGGGCCTCGACCCCCACCGCGCCACCCTGCGCCCCAAGCTGTACTGGTTCAACGCGCTGCTCACGGTCGTCCTGCTCACCGCCATGATCATGGAGTGGCTGCCGATCCCGGTGCTGTTCCTGATCGGCGCCGCGCTCGTCCTCTCGGTGAACTTCCCGCACATCCCCGACCAGAAGGCCCGCCTGGCCGCCCACGCCGACAACGTCCTGAACGTCTCCGGCATGGTCTTCGCCGCCGCCGTCTTCACCGGCGTCCTCCAGGGCACCGGCATGGTCGACCACATGGCCAAGTGGATGGTGGACGTCATCCCCGCCGGCATGGGCCCGCACATGGCCCTCGTCACCGGCATCCTGAGCCTGCCGCTCACCTACTTCATGTCGAACGACGGCTTCTACTTCGGTGTCCTGCCCGTCCTCGCCGAGGCGGGCGCCGCGCACGGGGTCACCCCGCTGGAAATGGCCCGCGCCTCGCTGGTCGGCCAGCCGCTGCACATGTCGAGCCCGCTCGTCCCGGCCGTCTACGTCCTGGTCGGCATGGCGCGGGTGGAGTTCGGCGACCACACCAGGTTCGTCGTGAAGTGGGCCGCCCTCACCTGCCTGGTCATCCTCGGCGCGGGCATGCTCTTCGGGATCATCTGAGCCCTTCATGGGGGACGTCATCGTGCGGCCCGGTGGGAACCGCGGCTGGCTGCTCCGCCTCGTCATCGCCTTCAGCTTCGCGCAGGGGGCGGTGTCGATGGCCCGGCCCGCCGTCTCCTACCGGGCCCTCGCGCTGGGCGCGGACGAGCGGGCCATCGGTGTCATCGCCGGTGTCTACGCACTGCTGCCCCTCTTCGCCGCCGTGCCGCTCGGCCGCCGCACCGACCACGGTCGCTGCGCGCCCCTGCTGCCGGTCGGCGTCGTCCTCATATCCGGCGGCTGCGCCCTCAGCGGCGTCGCCGGCTCCCTGTGGACGATGGCCGTGTGGAGCGGGGTGATGGGACTCGGGCACCTGTGCTTCGTCATCGGCTCCCAGTCCCTCGTCGCCCGCCAGTCCGCGCCGCACGAGCAGGACCGCAACTTCGGCCACTTCACCATCGGCGCCGCCCTCGGCCAGCTGGTCGGCCCGGTCGCCGCGGGGACGCTGATCGGCACCGAGGACATGGCCGGCAGCAGCACGCTCGCCCTCGTCGTGGCGGGCGCGACCGCGGCCGTCGCCTTCACGTCGCTGTGGCGCATCGAGCATCGCCGTACGGCGTCCACGTCCCGCCCGGACCAGGCCGGGCGGATTCCGGTCCGGGGCATCCTGCGCACCCGGGGGGTGCCGGCGGGCATCTTCATCAGCCTCGCCGTGCTGTCCGCGACCGACATCCTGACCGCCTACCTGCCGGTGGTCGGCGAACACCGGGGCATCGCGCCGTCCGTGATCGGCGTCCTGCTCAGTCTGCGCGCGGCGGCGACGATCGCCTGCCGCCTGGTGCTGACGCTCCTGCTGCGGCTGCTCGGCCGGACCCCGCTGCTGACGCTGACCTGCCTGCTGGCGGCCCTGCTGTGCGCGGGCATCGCGCTGCCGGTGCCGGTGTGGGCGCTCGGACTTCTGCTGGTCGCGCTGGGGTTCTGCCTCGGGGTCGGTCAGCCGCTGTCCATGACGACGGTCGTCCAGGCCGCCCCCGACGACGCCCGCTCCACCGCCCTCGCCCTGCGGCTGACCGGCAACCGGCTCGGCCAGGTCGCCGCGCCCGCCGGGGCCGGGCTGATCGCCGGAGTCGCGGGCGTGGCAGCGCCGTTCGTGATGCTCGGAGTGCTCCTGCTGCTGTCGGCCACAGTCGCCGTACGGTCCCGGCGGGAGGGAGCAGGAGGGGGCGGAGGGTGAGGTCGGTGGGACTGCGTGGGGCCGGGGTCCGGCGGTCTTGCCCGCACCGGGGACTCCCGACGGGGCACCTGCGCCATGGGCGCCCGGCAGGGCAGCCGTAGCAGCGCCGCCCACCTCACCGGCATCCGCTGACCCGGGGCGGTTCCGGCCGGGGCCTGAACCGGGCCGTCCGCCTTCTCACCAGATGGACCGGAGCCTCCGATTCTGTCGGGTGTCTTCCCCAGGCCGCGCACATTCCGTTAACTTCCGTGACGCACAGCCCCGTACGACCCGCACGGGGCTTCCGGCCGCGGAGCACCAACGCCCTGATGACCCCTCGGGGGCCCCTCATGACACGCGCCATCTCCCTGTACGACGTGAGCAAGTCCTACACGCGGGGTGTCCGTGTGGTGGACCGGCTCTCGCTGGACATCACGCCCGGCGAGTTCCTCGTGCTGCTCGGCCCGTCCGGCTGCGGCAAGTCGACCGTGCTCAGAATGATCGCCGGGCTGGAGGAGATCGACGAGGGCCGGCTGCTCCTCGACGGCCGGTACGCCAACGACCTGCCCCCGTCCGGCCGGGACATGGCGATGGTCTTCCAGAACTTCGCCCTCTACCCGAACATGACCAGCCGCGCCAACATCGGCTTCCCGCTGCGGATCGAGGACCCGGGCGCGGACCCGCGCCCCCGCGTCGACGCCACCGCCCGCATGCTCGGCATCGAGGACCTCCTCGACCGCCTCCCCGGCCAGCTCTCCGGCGGCGAACGCCAGCGGGTCGCGATGGGCCGGGCCATCGCCCGCCACCCCTCCGCCTTCCTCATGGACGAACCGCTGTCCAACCTCGACGCCAAGCTCCGCACCCATCTGCGGGCCGAGATCGCCCGGCTCACCCAGGAGCTGGGCGTCACCACCATCTACGTCACCCACGACCAGGCCGAGGCCATGTCGCTCGGCGACCGGGTCGCGGTGCTGCGCGGCGGTGTGCTCCAGCAGATCGACACCCCCCGCGTGGTCTACGCGCTGCCCGGCAACGTCTTCGTCGCCGCCTTCATCGGCACTCCGCGCATCAACCTGCTGCGCGGCCTGGTGCGGGCCCCCCTCGACGGGGCGATGACCATCAGCCTGGGCAAGCAGTTCCTGCGCCTGCCCGAGCCGCTCTCCCTGGACCACCAGCTGCTGCGCGTCCAGCAGGGCCGCGAGGTCATCGTCGGTTTGCGCTCGGAGGCCGTCCGGATCGCCAAGCACAGCGCGGCCCGCCCCGGCGAGGTGCCGATCACCGGCCTGGTCGAGCACGTGGAGTTCCAGGGACACGAGATCCTGGTCCACTTCAACACCGGCTCCAGCCCCGCCGTCGTCCCCGAGCTGGAGGCCCCGCGCCCCCGCCCCGCCCGGCGGCGCCGTCGCGACGGCTCGGTCCTCACCCGGCTGCGGGAGCGGTCCGGAGCCGGGCGGGCCGGACCCGTCGTCGCCCTGGACCGCCCGGAGGACGCCCCGAGCGGCGCCCTGACCGCCGAGGCCCGCCTGCCCGGGGACCTCATCGTCCGCACCACCCCGGACCTGGCCCTGCGCCACGGCATGCAGGTGCCGCTCCTGGTCGACCTCGCCCATCTCTTCGTCTTCGACCAGAACGGCGACCGCATCTGCCCGCACCCGGCGCGCCTTCCCGACCTGGGGGAGTGAGGAGTGGCACACCCGGGCGGGGAGCACACCGTGCTGTGATGATCCGGCAGGCCCGGGGGCCGGAACCCCGGGACGTCTGGCGCCGAAAAACTATCGCCGCTAGTTTATGTGTCGGACGACGACGCCCCGCCCCGGAGGAAACCGCGATGAAGGCACACGACGGCATGTACATCGGGGGCGCCTGGCGCCCCGCCGCCGGCCAGGACGTGATCGAGGTCGTGAACCCCGTCGACGAGCAGGTCATCGGCACGGTCCCCGCGGGCACCGCCGAGGACGTCGACCACGCCGTACGGGCCGCCCGCGCCGCCCTGCCGGACTGGGCCGCGACCCCGCCCGCCGAGCGCGCGGCGCGTCTGGCCGCCCTGCGGGACCTGCTCGCGGCCCGCGCGGACGAGATCGCCGAGACGGTCACGGCAGAACTCGGCTCGCCGCTGAAGTTCTCGCAGGCCGTTCACGCGGGCGTGCCGATCGCGGTCGCGGGCTCGTACGCCGAGCTGGCGGCGACGTACGCCTTCGAGGAGAAGACCGGCAACTCGGTCGTGCATCACGAGCCGGTCGGTGTCGTGGCCGCGATCACGCCCTGGAACTATCCGCTGCACCAGATCGTCGCCAAGGTCGCCCCGGCCCTCGCGGCGGGCTGCGCGGTCGTGGTGAAGCCCGCCGAGGACACCCCCCTGGTGGCCCGGCTGCTGGCCGACGCGGTGCACGAGGCCGGGTTCCCGGCGGGCGTCTTCAACCTGGTCACCGGTCTCGGCCCGGTCGCCGGCCAGGCCCTCGCCGAGCACCCCGGGGTCGACCTCGTCTCCTTCACCGGCTCCACCGCCGTCGGCCGGAGGATCGCCGCGATCGCCGCCGGGCAGGTCAAGAAGGTCGCCCTCGAACTGGGCGGCAAGTCCGCCAACGTCATCCTCCCCAGCGCCGACCTGGCCAAGGCGGTCAACGTCGGGGTCGCCAACGTCATGTCCAACTCCGGGCAGACGTGCAGCGCCTGGACCCGGATGCTCGTCCACCGCGACCGGTACGACGAGGCGGTCGAGCTGGCCGCGGCCGCCGCCGCCAAGTACGGCGAGCGCATCGGACCGGTCGTCAACGCCACGCAGCAGGCCCGGGTCCGCGGCTACATCGAGAAGGGCGTCGCGGAGGGCGCCCGGCTGGTGGCCGGTGGCCCCGAGGCCCCGCGCGAGACGGGCTACTTCGTCAGCCCCACCGTCTTCGCCGACGTCACCGAGGACATGACCATCGCACAGGAGGAGATCTTCGGCCCGGTCCTGTCGATCCTGAGGTACGAGGACGAGGAGGACGCCCTGCGCATCGCCAACGGCACGGTGTACGGCCTGGCCGGCGCCGTCTGGGCCGGGGACGAGGCCGAGGCGGTGGCCTTCGCGCGCCGGATGGAGACCGGCCAGGTCGACATCAACGGCGGCCGCTTCAACCCCCTCGCCCCCTTCGGCGGCTACAAGCAGTCCGGTATCGGCCGCGAACTCGGCGTGCACGGCCTGACCGAGTACCTCCAGACCAAATCCCTCCAGTTCTAGGCTCCTGCCCTCCGGATCGCGCCGCAGACGCGGCATCACCCAGCACCGTCAGTTTCCTGCGGCCTGCTCCGAACGGCAGGCCCTAGCCCCAGGGAGTCCCCTCCGTCATGGCTGTCCGCGCCGCCGTCCTGCCCGCTGTCGGCTCCCCGCTGGAGATCACCGGCATCGACCTGCCCGACCCCGGACCCGGCCAGGTCCGCGTCCGGCTCGCCGCAGCCGGGGTCTGCCACTCCGACCTGTCCCTGTCCGACGGCACCATGCACGTGCCCGTCCCCGCCGTCCTCGGCCATGAGGGCGCCGGCACGGTCGTCTCCGTCGGCGAGGGTGTCACCCATGTCGCGCCCGGCGACGGGGTCGTCCTCAACTGGGCCCCGTCCTGCGGCGCCTGCCACGCCTGCTCGCTCGGCGAGGTGTGGCTGTGCGCCAACGCACTGAGCGGCGCCGCCGACGTCTACGCCCGCACCGCCGAGGGCACCGACCTGCACCCCGGCCTGAACGTCGCCGCGTTCGCCGAGGAGACGGTCGTCTCCACGTCCTGCGTCCTGCCCGTCCCGGACGGCGTCCCGCTCACCGACGCCGCTCTCCTCGGCTGCGCGGTCCTGACCGGCTACGGCGCCGTCCATCACTCGGCCCGTGTCCGGCGGGGCGAGACGGTCGCGGTGTTCGGCGTCGGCGGAGTGGGGCTGTCCGCGCTCCAGGCGGCCCGGATCGCGGGCGCCTCGAAGATCGTCGCGGTGGACGTGTCCGCCGAGAAGGAGGAACTGGCCCGGGCGGCCGGCGCCACCGACTACCTCGTCGCCTCGGACACCACCGCCCGCGAGATCCGCGGCCTCACCGGCAAACAGGGCGTGGACGTCGCCGTGGAGTGCGCCGGCCGCGCGGTCAGCATCCGCACGGCCTGGGACTCCACCCGGCGCGGCGGCCGCACCACGGTCGTCGGCATCGGCGGCAAGGACCAGCAGATCACCTTCAACGCCCTGGAGATCTTCCACTGGGGCCGCACCCTCTCCGGCTGCGTCTACGGCAACTCCGACCCGGCGCAGGACCTCCCGGTGCTGGCCGAGCACATCCGGGCCGGCCGGCTGGATCTGAGCGCGCTGGTGACCGAACGCATCTCCCTCGACGGCATCCCGGCGGCCTTCGAGAACATGCTGGCGGGCAAGGGCGGCCGATCCCTGGTCGTCTTCTAGCCCGGTGCCCGCGGTGCCCCGGCCTCCTCGCGAGGCCGGGGCCCTCGGTATGTCCGGCCCCGTGGTCGAGCCCCGTGGTCGAGCTCCGTGGTCGATGCCAAGTACAGGCAAAAGTCCTGGTGTACGACCCGTTGACGTACATACCGTCCGGTCAGTACGTTCCCCGGAACCCGCGCCACCCCCCGTTCCGTCCCCGCACCCCCCGGAGCGTGCACCACATGGATTCGGCCCCTTCCGCTCAGCCCGCCACGAACACTCCAGCCGTCGGCAACCGCCGCCGGGTGGCCACCGCCGCGGCACTCGCCTCGGCCGTCGAGTGGTACGACTACTTCGTCTTCGGCATCGCCGCCGCCCTCGTGCTCGGCGACCTCTACTTCCCCTCCGGCAGCGCCACGGCAGGCGTCCTCGCCTCGTTCGCGACCTTCGCCGTCGGCTTCCTCGCCCGCCCCATCGGCGGCATCGTCGCCGGACACCTCGGCGACCAGCGCGGCCGCAAGCCGATGCTGGTCCTGGCGCTCACGCTGATGGGCGTGGCCACCACCGGCATCGGTCTGCTGCCCACGTACGAGACGATCGGTGTGGCCGCCCCGATCCTGCTCGTCCTGCTGCGTGTCGCCCAGGGCGTGGCCGTCGGCGCCCAGTGGGGCGGCGCGATGCTCCTGGCCACCGAGTACGCCCCGGAGGGCAAGCGCGGTGTCTACGGCAGCGTCGTGCAGCTGGGCGTCCCGATCGGCGTGGTCACCGCCAACACCGTCTTCCTGCTGGCCGGTGCGTTCACCAGCGACGCGGCGTTCACGTCCTGGGGCTGGCGCGTACCGTTCCTGGTCGGCCTGCTGGTCCTCGCCCTCGCCTGGTACATCCACACGCGCGTCGAGGAGACCCCGGCGTTCCGGGAGGCCGAGCGGGCGCTCTCCGAGAAGGAGAAGTCCGAGAAGAACTCGCCGCTGCGCACGATCCTGCGCGGCCACCTGGGCACGGTGTTCCTGGCCGGCGGCTCCTTCGCCGTGAACACCGCCACCTTCTACATCCTCATCACCGGCGTCCTCGACTACACGACCCGAGAGCTGGACATGGACAAGGGCGCCGTGCTCACCGTCTCCCTCTGCGTCAGCCTCACGCAGCTCGTGCTGATCCCGGCAGCCGCCGCGCTGTCCGACCGCGTCGGCCGCCTCCGGGTCTACACCCTCGGGGCGGTCGGCATCGCGCTGTGGGCGGTGCCGCTCTTCCTGCTGATCGACACCCGCTCACTGCTGTGGCTCGCCGTCGGCACGTTCGTCGCCAGCTGCTTCCTGAGCATCATGTACGGCCCCCAGGCCGCTCTCTTCGCCGAGCTGTTCACGCCCGAGATGCGCTACACCGGCGCCTCCCTCGGCTACCAGATCGCGGCCGTCGCGGGCGGCGGGCTCGCGCCCTTCGTGATGGTGCTGCTGCTGGAGGCGACGGGCACCTCGATGGCCGTCTCCGGCTACATCATCGGGCTCTCGGTGATCGCCCTGGTGTCGATCAAGATCCTCGCGGACCGGGCGCGCGCCGCGGAGCCGGAGACCGCGAACGAGGCACGCGCGGAGGCCGAGTCAGCGAACTGAGTCCGGGGTCTGCTCGGGCCGGGGTTCCACCACCGCTCCCGGAACCCCGGCCCGGGCCGCCGACCGCGAGCGCGACCGGGACACCGCCACGCCCGCCAGGCACAGCGCACCGCCGACCAGCGTGAGCAGCCCCGGCACCTCGCCGAGGAACAGCCAGGACATCAGGACGACCAGCGCGGGCGCCGCGTACGTCGTCGCGCCCATCTTGCTCGCGGTCGTCCGGGACAGCGCGTAGGCCCACGTGGTGAAGGCGAGGGCGGTCGGGAAGACGCCCAGGTAGACCATGTTGAGCGTGGCGGAGGCCGGTGCCTTCGCGGCCTCCTGGACCAGTTGCCCCGCGAACGGCAGGCACATCACCGCGCCGACCAGGCAGCCGAACGTCGTCACCTGCAGCGGACTGGCCGAGCCCAGCGCCGGCTTCTGCGCCACGACGCCACCGGCGTACGCGACCGCCGCCAGCAGGCACAGGACCACCCCGAGCACCGAGGAACCGCCCTCACCGGACATCGACAGCCCCACGGTCACCGCACCGGCGAACGACACCGCCATCCCCGCCGGCAGCCGCGGCGGCATCGGGTCGCCGAGCAGCCGGGCCCCGAGCAGCGCGATCAGGATCGGCCCGGTGTTCACGACCAGCGCAGCCGTGCCGGCGTCGACCTGCTGCTCGCCCCAGTTCAGGGCGACCATGTAGAAGCCGAACCACAGCACGCCCGATATCGCGATCCCGCGCCAGGCCGAGCGCGGCGGCCACGTCTCCCTCCGCAGCAGGCAGATCACCCCCAGCGTCAGGGCACCTGCCAGCAGCCGCCCGAGCGCCAGCGCGCCCGGCGAGTAGGCGTCACCGGCGCTGCGGATCGAGACGAAGGCGGACGCCCACAGCACGACGGTGACCCCGGCCGCGGCGGCGGCCAACAGCTCCGCCCGGCGGTCGGGACGAGGCGGGGAGAGGTTCGACATCATGCTCCAGAGGCTAGGAGGAGGCGGACCGGACGGCTCGCGCATTTCGGACGGGGTGCCGTGCGGGTCGGGCGGGTGTCGTGCGGGTTGGACGGGGCGTCGTGCCGGTTCGGCCGGAGTGCCGTGCGGGCCGGGCCAGGTGCTGTGCGGGTCGAGCCGGGTGCCGGGTCGGGCGGGGTGCCGTGCGGGTCGGGCGGGGTGTCGTGCCGGTTCGGGCGGGGTGTCGTGCCGGTTCGGGCGGAGTGCTGTGCGGGCCGGGCCAGGTGCTGTGCGGGTCGAGCCGGGTGCCGGGTCGGGCGGGGTGTCGTGCGGGTTGGACGGGGCGTCGTGCCGGTTCGGGCGGGGTGTCGTGCGGGTTGGACGCCGTGCCGTGCGGGGCCGGATGGGGTGCTGTGCGGGTTGGGCGGGGTGCTGTTCAGGCGGGGCGTCGTGCGGGTCGGACGGGGCGTCATGCGGGTTGGGCGCGGTGCCGTGCTGGTTCCGGCGGGGTGCCGTGCGGGTCGGACGGTGTGCGACGGCTGGAAGGCTCGCGGACTTCGGATGGGGCGCCGTGCGGGTCGGACGCCGCCGTGCGGGGCCGGATGGGGTGCTGTGCGGGTTGGGCGGGGTGCTGTTCAGGCGGGGCGTCGTGCGGGTCGGACGGGGCGTCATGCGGGTTCGGCGCGGTGCCGTGCTGGTTCCGGCGGGGTGCCGTGCGGGCGGACGGTGTGCGGCGGCTGGAAGGCTCGCGGACTTCGGATGGGGCGCCGTGCGGGGTCGGACGGTGTGCCGGGCGAGGTGGACGCGGCGCCGTAGCCGCTTCCGGCGGGGCACTGTGTCAAGTCCGACGGGGCACCGTGCCGAGTCCGACAGGGTGCCGTGCCCCGGCCGGGCCGGGTGCCGTGCCGAGTCGGGTGGGAGTCGGGTGCGGCTACCGCAGGGCCGCCGCTCGTACCCCCAGCAGATCGAAGAGGGCGCGTTCACCGGCCGCCGTGACCTTCACGGCCCGCTCCGAGCCGATGCGCACGCACCACCCCGTGTCCAGGGCGTGCCGGCACAGGGCCGCGCCCGCGACGCCGGCGAGATGCGGGCGGCGTTCGGTCCAGTCGAGGCAGGCCCGCGCCAGGGGGCGTCGGCCCCGCCCTTCCAGGCCGATGCCGGCCGCCGCGAACCATGCCAGCCCCGCGTCGGTGAGCGCGAAGCCGGTCTCCTGCTCCAGCAGCCCGCGCGCCGTCAGCGCGTCGGTGACGGCGATGCCGAGCCGCCCGGCGAGATGGTCGTAGCAGGTCCGGCCCCGGGCCATCGCCGAGCCGGCGCTCGACTCCCGCAGGTTCCGCGGCCGTACGGCCGCGGACGGCGCGACCTGGGCGGCCAGGTCCTCCACCAGGTGGGCGACGCGGGCATCGGCCAGCCGGACGTATCGGTGCCGGCCCTGCCGTTCCTCGGCGAGCAGTCCGCCCGCGACGAGCCTGCCCAGGTGCTCGCTCAGGGTCGAGGCGGCGACACCCGCGTGCCGCGCCAGCTCGCTCGCGGTCCAGGCCCGCCCGTCCAGCAGCGCCAGCAGGCACGCGGCCCGGGTCTCGTCCGCGAACAGCGCGGCGAGCCGTGCCAGGGCGGTGGCCTGCGGGTCCCTCGTCGTCATGCCACCAGCATGGAACACGGACTCTTCGGCCCTCGCCGAACTGTCCCGTCCGGGGCCCTAAGCGGTCCGCCGTACCTGCTCGTACTGCCGCGCCAGCCCGTCCAGCAGGGCCCTCAGCCCCGTCTCGAAGGCGCGCTCGTCGATTTTCTCCTGCTGCTCGGCCAGGAGGTGGGCCTGCTGGAGGTGGGGATAGTCGGCGGGGTCGTAGGCACTCGCGTCGTCGACGAATCCGCCGGCGAAGGAGCCGAGCGCGGAGCCCATCACGAAGTACCGCATCAGCGCGCCGATGGAGGTGGCCTGCGCCGGCGGCCAGCCCGCGGCGACCATCGCGCCGTAGACGGCGTCCGCGAGGCGCAGTCCGGCCGGGCGGCGGCCGGGGCCGCGGGCCAGCACCGGGACGATGTTCGGGTGGTCGCGCAGCGCGGCCCGGTAGGAGACGGCCCAGTCGTGCAGGGCGGCCCGCCAGTCCCGGCCGTCCTCGAACATCGACAGGTCCACCTGGCCGCTCACCGAGTCGGCGACCGCCTCCAGGATCTCGTCCTTGGTGCGGAAGTGGTTGTACAGCGACGGTCCGCTGACCCCGAGTTCGGCGGCGAGCCGCCGCGTGGAGACGGCGGCCAGGCCCTCCGCGTCGACGAGCGCGCGGGCCGTCTCGACGATCCGGTCGGTGCTGAGCAAGGGCTTGCGCGGTCGGGCCATGGCGCACATAGTAGGGCTGCGCAGAGAAACTAGCAGTGCTAATTTAAATGTACGGCTTTCAATGGGGTGACCTGTGGTGAATCTGGAGCTCAGCGAGGAGCAGAGCGCGGTCCGGCAGCTCGCGCGGGACTTCGTGGAGCGCGAGATCACCCCGCACGTCGTCGCCTGGGACCGCGCCGAGGAGGTCGACCGGGCGATCGTCAAGAAGCTCGGCCAGGTCGGCTTCCTGGGCCTGACGATCGACGAGGAGTACGGCGGCTCCGGCGGTGACCACCTCGCGTACTGCCTGGTCACGGAGGAGCTGGGCCGGGGCGACTCGTCCGTGCGCGGCATCGTCTCGGTCTCCCTCGGGCTCGTCGCCAAGACCGTCGCCGCCTGGGGGAGCGAGGAGCAGAAGCGGCGCTGGCTGCCGGGGCTGACCTCCGGCGCGTCGGTCGGCTGCTTCGGCCTGACCGAGCCGGGCACGGGCTCGGACGCGGGCAGCCTCACGACCCGGGCGGTACGGGACGGGGACGACTACGTCATCAACGGCAGCAAGATGTTCATCACCAACGGCACCTGGGCCGACGTCGTCCTGCTCTTCGCCCGCTCCACGGACGCCCCCGGCCACAAGGGCGTGTCCGCCTTCCTCGTCCCCACCGCCACGCCGGGCCTGACCCGCCGCGCCGTCCACGGCAAGCTCGGGCTGCGCGGCCAGGCCACCGCCGAACTCGCCCTGGAGGACGTGCGGGTACCGGCCTCCGCGCTGGTCGGGGAGGAGGGCAAGGGCTTCTCCATCGCGATGTCGGCTCTCGCCAAGGGCCGGATGTCGGTCGCCGCGGGCTGCGTCGGCATAGCCCAGGCCGCCCTCGACGCCGCCGTGCAGTACGCGGGGGAGCGCGAGCAGTTCGGCAAGACCATCGCCCACCACCAGCTCGTCCAGGAACTGCTCAGCGACATCGCCCTGGACGTCGACGCCGCCCGGCTGCTGACCTGGCGGGTCGCCGATCTGATCGACCGGGGGCGGCCGTTCGCCCTCGAGTCGTCCAAGGCCAAGCTGTTCGCCTCGGAGGCCGCCGTCCGCGCCGCGAACAACGCGCTCCAGGTCTTCGGCGGCTACGGCTACATCGACGAGTACCCGGCGGGCAAGCTGCTGCGGGACGCCCGCGTCATGACCCTCTACGAGGGCACGAGCCAGATCCAGAAGCTGGTCATCGGGCGGGCGCTCACGGGGGTCTCCGCGTTCTGAGTACGCGTCTGAGTACTTCGGCGGATGTGGCGCGGGCCACGTCCGCCGATGCTTTCCCCCATGAGTGAGACACCGGGCAAGCAGCAGAACACGGCCGCCTTCTACGGCCAGGCCGTCGCCTCCTTCGCCGTCGCCATGGCGGCCACCGCCGTCGGTATCTACCAGCTGAGCGCCGACGCCTGGGTGCGGGGCTTCCTCGCCATCGCCGTCCTGTACCTGGTCACCTCGTCCTTCACCCTGGCCAAGGTGATCCGGGACCGGCAGGAGGGGGCGACCCCCTCGTACGCCCCCTTCGAAAAACACTGAGCCTCGAAAGCACTGAGCAGCCGCCGAGAGCACTGAGCAGCCGCACTAAGCGCCCGCTCACCTTCGGCGGTATGGTGTTGCTCCTGCCAGTGGAGAGGGGCGAGTGATGAGTACGGCGGAGGAGACGGCCGACGGCGAGGCGCAGGCGTGGGGCGAGGTCACGCCCGACGCGGCGCGGCGGCTGCTGGTCGCCGCGGTGGAGGCCTTCGCCGAGCGTGGTTACCACGCCACGACGACCCGTGACATCGCGGGCCGGGCGGGTATGAGCCCGGCCGCGCTCTACATCCACTACAAGACCAAGGAAGAGCTGCTGCACCGCATCAGCAGGATCGGGCACGAGAAGGCCCTGGAGATCCTGCGGACGGCGGCCCGGCGCGAGGGCAGTCCCACCGAGCGGCTCGCCGACGCGGTGAGCTCCTTCGTGCGCTGGCACGCGGGCGGCCGTACCACCGCGCGGGTCGTGCAGTACGAACTCGACTCGCTCGGCGCCGATGCCCGGGCCGAGATCCTCGCGCTGCGGCGCCAGGTCGACGGCGAGGTGCGCGGGATCATCGAGGAGGGCGCGCGGTCCGGCGAGTTCGAGGTCGTCGACGTGCACGGCACGACGCTGGCCGTGCTGTCGCTCTGCATCGACGTGGCACGGTGGTTCAACGTCGACGGGCCCCGGACGCCGGACGAGGTCGGCGCACTGTACGCCGATCTCGTGCTGCGCATGGTCGGCGCCCGCGGCCAGGGACCGGAGGCCGGGCCTCAGAGGTAGTAGCGCGCCACGGACTCGGCGACGCAGACCGGCTTGTCGCCGCCCTCGCGTTCGACGCTGAAGGCGACGGCCACCTGGACGCCGCCGGACACCTCCTCGACCGCGCTGATCGCCGCGGTGGCGCGCAGTCGGGAGCCGACCGGGACCGGGGCGGGGAAACGGACCTTGTTCATGCCGTAGTTGACGCCCATCTTCACGCCCTCGACGGCGATCAGCTGCGGTCCGAAGAGGGGCAGCAGCGACAGGGTCAGATAGCCGTGCGCGATGGTGGTGCCGAAGGGGCCCGCGGCGGCCTTCTCCGGGTCGACGTGGATCCACTGGTGGTCGCCGGTGGCCTCCGCGAACAGGTCGATCCGCTTCTGGTCGATCTCCAGCCAGTCCGTGTACCCCAGTTGTTCGCCCACCGCCGACTTCAAGTCGTCGACGGACGTGAAGATCCTCGGCTCTGCCATGTCTTCCAGGCCTCTCGTGTGCAGGGGGTCTGCGTGCCCATATGTCTAAGCGACTGCTTAGCATGGTCGGCCGTGGGGGCTGTGTCAACGGACTCGGTAGGGTTCGACGGGTGCCTCAGATTCCAGAGAAGATCCATGAGCTCACGGTCGGCCAGCTCGCGGCGCGGAGCGGCGCCGCCGTGTCCGCCCTGCACTTCTACGAGTCCAAGGGCCTGATCGGCAGCCGCCGG
Source organism: Streptomyces sp. NPDC096046 (assembly GCF_040303285.1). Lineage (NCBI taxonomy): Bacteria > Bacillati > Actinomycetota > Actinomycetes > Kitasatosporales > Streptomycetaceae > Streptomyces > Streptomyces sp. NPDC096046. Next base: position 43,844 of record NZ_JBEOSZ010000037.1, read on the forward strand.
ACCGCCGGCAACCAGCGCCGCTACTCCCGGGACACGCTGCGCCGGGTCGCCTTCATCCGGGCCGCGCAACGCGTCGGCATTCCGCTGGCGACGATCCGCGACGCGCTCGCGGAACTCCCCGAGGAGCGCACGCCCACCCGGGAGGACTGGGCCCACCTGTCCGAGACCTGGCGCGCCGAACTGGAGGAGCGCATCAAGCAGCTGAACCGCCTGCGGGACCATCTCGCCGACTGCATCGGCTGCGGCTGTCTCTCCCTCGACACCTGCGTCCTGTCCAACCCGGACGACGTCTTCGGCGAACGCCTCACCGGGTCCCGCCTGATGGTCGACCGGAGCGGTCGCGGGTAGCGTCCGCCCGGCCCGCCCGGTACTCCGCCAGCCCGGCCGCGACCAGCCACGCGTTGGACCGCGCCCGTTCACCACCCGGCAGATACAGGACGTCCTCCAGTCCCACCCGCGTGGCCAGGCCCAGCCGGCCCGCGAGCCGCAGCACCGGCCAGGCGCCCCCGTCCTCCCCGTGCAGCAGGATTGGACGTCCGTGCGCGGCCCCGATCGCGGACAGCAGTGCCCGCGCGCGGGAGACGGCGCCCAGCGGGTCCGTGTCCGTCACCTCCGCCAGAACCCTCAGCACCCTCGGCCCGAGCGGTGAGGCCGCGAACCGCTCCGCCCCGTCGGTCCCGGACCAGATGCCGGCCTCCACGCCCACCCCGCGCTCCATGAGCAGGGCGGCCGTCTCCTCCGCCCCCGGCTCGTGCCAGTTGACCGAGGCGTGGTCGGGCAGCACCGTCCACGCGCGTATCCGCTCCAGCCGGGCGGCGGGGTCGGGCTCCGCCCACGCGCCCGTGGTCACGCCGACCGGCACCGGTACCCGCGCCCGGATCGCCGACAGCGTCGGCGCGAGCACCCGCGGCGACAACGTGTCACTCCCGCAAGGCGTCTTGGGGTGGACGTGGATGTCCGTCGCCCCGGCGGCGACGGCCTCGGCAGCCGAGTCGGCCATCGACTCGGGTGTCAGCGGCACGGCCACACCGTCGGCGGCCGTCCGCGAACCGTTCAGGCACACCTGCATCATGTCGTCGATGGTGCCAGTCGCCACCGACAGTGGGGGTGCGGCATCCCCGGCGCACCCCCCGCGCACCCGCATCCGTCAAGCCGACACCAACAGCCTCGCCCGCCGGGCGTACGCCAGGGACTCGGGCGTGAGCACGGGGCGCGGCACCAGGATTCCGCAGTCCGTGCAGACCGGTCCGGACGAGGGTTCGTGGTCCAGGTCGTACCTCCAGACGAGTTGCTCCCCACCGCACACCGGGCATTGCGAGCCGGGCTCGCGCTCCAGCGCGGCGATGAGCCGGCGCAGCACCTCGGCCAGCGGTTCACGGGGATGGACCGCCGGATCGTCGCACCACGCCACGCCGAAACCGCCCCAGGTCAGCCGGTGCCAGTCGTCCACACTGCCCGGCCTGCGCAGTCCGTCGTGCTTCTCCTTCTTGCGGCGCTCGGCGAACCCGACCTCGTAGGCCAGCCAGACCGCCCGCGCCTCCTCCAGTTCGTCCAGTGCGGCCACGAGCCGCACCGGATCGGGGGAGCGGTCCTCGGGCCCGAACCCCGCCCGGGAGCACAGATGGTCCCAGGTCGCCCTGTGTCCGTAAGGGGCGAACCGCTCAAGGCACTTGCGCAGCGAATAGCGCCGCAAGGCCAGATCGCACCGCGGATCGCGGACCTGTCTCGCCAGACTCCGGAAACCGGCCATCGTCCTGCACCTCCGTCACACCTGCACCTGTAAATCCGGTCACTTCGGCGTCGTCGTAAGGACGTCGCCGAATAGACGTATCGACAAGCGAATCGGCTCCATCCGATTTCAAATGGCCTCCATAAGCCGCCCGGAGGGGCTCGCGTGTCGACTGCCGTGCTCCGTGCGCCTGTTGTGCTGTCTCCGAAAAGTGACGCCTGTTCATCTTCAAGCCGGGGGATACCGGCGGTAACATCCGGCCCATCCCGTCGGGAGGAGCCCCCCATGCCACGGCACGCCCCACGCACCGTTCTCGACAGAATGAGAACTCCCAGCGGAATCCCCGGGTTCCTGAAGACAGCATCGGTATGCGCCCTGATCGCAGGTCTTTTGTCGCCGCTTGCCCCGGCTGCCGCCTCGGAAACAGCTGCCGCGCAGGTCACGGCTGCGGCGAACGACCACTGCGGCCATCAGTGTTCGGACATCCTCCCGCCCGGCCAGAACGGCAACGCCACCCTCGCCCAGATCCTCCTGAACCAGGCCTTCGGCACTCAGCCCGAACACGCCGAGGACCAGCTCGGGCCCTACGCGGGCCTGGCCAAGGGCTACCCCGGCCTCACCAACGACAAGATCAACACCTTCTTCAACGACGCCTCCTTCGGGGTCCCCGCCGACCAGGTCGCCTCCACCGTCCGGCCCGCCGGACGCGACGATGTGACGATCGTCCGGGACAAGAAGACCGGTGTGCCGCACATCACCGGCACCACCCGGTACGGCACGGAGTTCGGCGCCGGCTACGCGGCGGCCCAGGACCGGCTGTGGCTGATGGACGTCTTCCGGCACGTCGGGCGTGGTCAGCTGACCTCCTTCGCGGGCGGTGCGCCCTCCAACCAGGGCCTGGAACAGCAGTTCTGGAGGCACGCCCCGTACAGCGAGGCCGATCTGCAGGCGCAGATCGACAACGCCGTCGCCACCAACGGCGAGCGCGGACAGCAGGCCCTCGCCGACGTCAAGGCCTACCTCGACGGCATCAACTCCTACATCGACGCCTCCGACCGTGGGCGCTACTTCCCCGGTGAGTACGTGCTCACCGGGCACAAGGACTCAGTCACCAACGCCGGGACCATCGAGCACTTCAAGATCACCGACCTGGTCGCGCTGGCCTCCGTCATCGGCGCGCTGTTCGGCTCCGGCGGTGGTGGCGAGGTGAACAACGCCCTCTCGCTGCTGGCCGCCCAGGAGAAGTACGGCGTCACCGAGGGCACCAAGGTCTGGGAGTCCTTCCGGATGCGCAACGACCCGGAGGCCGTCCTCACCCAGCACGACGGCAGCTTCCCGTACGGCGGCAAGCCCGACCGGGCACAGGGCGCCGCCCTGCCCGACGCCGGCTCGGTGACGGCGGAACCGCTCGTGTACGACCGCACCGGCAGCGCCACCACGGCCCGTGCGACCGGCGCCTCCGGCGAAGCGGCGAAGGCCGCCCTCTCCTCGGCCAGGCGGGGCATGTCCAACGCCCTCGTGGTCAGCGGCGAGCACACCGCGAGCGGCCACCCCGTCGCCGTGTTCGGCCCGCAGACCGGCTACTTCGCCCCCCAACTGCTCCTGCTCCAGGAGATCCAGGGTCCCGGCATCAGCGCTCGCGGCGCTTCCTTCGCGGGCCTGAGCATGTACGTCGAGCTCGGCCGCGGCCAGGACTACGCGTGGAGCGCCACGACGTCCGGCCAGGACATCATCGACTCCTACGCCGTCGAGCTGTGCCGGGACGACTACCACTACCTGTACCGCGGCACCTGCACGCCGATGGAGAAGATCGAGCAGAAGAACGCCTGGAAGCCCACGGTCGCCGACGGCACCCCGGCCGGCTCGTACACCATGCGCGTCTGGCGCACGAAGTACGGCCCCGTCGAGTACCGCGCGACGGTCGGCGGCAAGCGCGTCGCCTACACCACCCTGCGCTCGTCCTTCATGCACGAGGCGGACTCCATCATCGGCTTCCAGATGCTGAACGACCCGGACTACGTCACGGGCCCGGACTCCTTCCAGAAGGCCGTGCGGCACATCAACTACACCTTCAACTGGTTCTACGCCGACTCCGAGCACACCGCGTACTACAACAGCGGCGACAACCCCGTGCGGGCGACCGGCGTCGACGCCGAGTTCCCCGCGTGGGCGCGACCCGCGTACGAGTGGCGCGGCTGGCAGCCGGAGACCAACACGGCCGACTACACCCCGGCCTCCGCCCACCCCCAGTCCACCGACCAGGACTACTACATCTCCTGGAACAACAAGCAGGCCCGCGACTACACGACCGCGCCCTGGGGCAACGGCTCCGTGCACCGCGGCAACCTCCTGGAGGACCGGGTGAAGAAGCTGGTCCAGCAGGGCGGGGTGACCCGGGCCGCCCTGGTGCGGGCCATGGCCGACGCGGGCCTCGCCGATCTACGGGCGGAGGACGTCCTGCCCAGACTGCTGAAGGTGGTCAACAGCTCGCCGGTCACCGACCCCGCCGCGGCGGCCGCCGTGACCAGGCTCCAGGCGTGGCTGGCGAACGGTGCCCAACGCACGGAGACCGCCGCCGGCTCCAAGAAGTACGCCGACGCCGACGCGATCCGCATCCTGGACGCCTGGTGGCCGCTGCTGGTCGAGGCCGAGTTCGAACCGGGCCTGGGCAGCGAGCTGTACACGGCCTTCACCGCCAACCTCCCCGTCGACGAGTCCCCGTCGGCCGCGCACGGCCCGACCGGCTCGCACGCGGGAAGCTCCTTCCAGTACGGCTGGTGGAGCTACGTCGACAAGGACCTCCGCGCGGTGCTCGGTGAGCAGGTCAAGGGCCCCCTGGCCCGGAAGTACTGCGGCGGCGGAGACCTCGAGGCCTGCCGGGACACCCTGATCGGCACCCTCAAGGAGGCGGCCGGCAAGACCGCCGCCCAGGTCTACCCCGGCGACGACGTGTGCGCGGCGGGCGACCAGTGGTGTGCCGACTCGATCAACCACCGTACCCTCGGCGGCATCAAGCACGGCAAGATCGGCTGGCAGAACCGGCCGACCTACCAGCAGGTCGTGGAGTTCACCTCACACCGGTGACGCACCACGCGGCGGCGGGTCAGCGGACGCGGCCCGCCGCCAGCACCAGCCGGGCCAGCTCCGGGTGCAGGATGTCGCTGTGCGCACCGGCCGGTGGGCCACCGCGTCTGACCACCGCCGCCGCGTCGACGTTCACGCACCCCGAAGCGGGCAGTGTCGCCTCCAGGGCCTCGGCGAGGGGGTACGCGCGCGTGCCCGGCACCGCGCGCACCCCGCCGTAGCCCATCGCGCCCCACTTGGCGCCCAGGGCCCGCCCCAGGTCCAGCTCGGCGGCCGACCGGCTGTCGCCCGCCATCCGGGACGCCAGCGGATACATCGTGCCGAGGGCCGCGTCGTGCCGGGAGTGGCAGCACACCAGGGGCCCGTCGACGCGGTTCTGCTGACCCTGGAGTACCCCTCCGGCCCGCGCGTCGTGCGGCAGCCGGGTCGCGAACGCGTAGTGCGAGAACGCCCCTTGGAGCAGCGTCACCGACTTCACCGTGCGCACGCCGTCGGGGAGGCCCCGCAGCGCGAACGACACCAGCCGCGCTCCGAAGCTGTGCCCGACGAGGTGCACGCGCACTCCCGGCGCCGCCTTCGCGAGCAGACCGACGACCCGGCCCAGACCCCGCTCGCCGACGGTCCCCGCGCGCCGCTTCATCGCGTAGTACGTCGCCTGCCGCAGCAGTTCGTGGGCACCGTCCCAGGGGTTGGGGATCCTGAACCCCTGCTGCGCCCCGGGCGCCTCCGGTTCCGCCAGTGCCCGCGCGAACTCCTCGCAGACCGCCGCCGACGACCCGGCGAACATCCGCGGGGCGCTCTGCGGCACGCCCTCCGCCACCGTGTCCGCCGCGAACAGCGCCTGCGGCCCGGGCGCCGCCACCTCCACCAGCGTCGCCACCAGCCGCCCGAACTCCTCCAGTTCGGCCTCCTCGGGCGGCTGCCGCTCCAGCAGCCGGGCGATCTGGTCGACCAGGATCGCGCGGCCCGGGAAGGTCTCCAGCAGCGCGTGCCGCGTGTCCTTGTCCAGCACCGGGCGTCTGGGCGGATCGGCCGTCACGGCCCGCGGGAAGTCCGGGACCGGCTCGTCGGAGAACCGCATGGAGGGCCACAGCACTCCGACGTATCCGATCCGGGCGGCCGGGGCCAGCCGCGGGACGGGCGCGAAGAAGCGGTCGTACAGGCGGGTCGCGCCCGAGCGGTCGTTGTTCCAGCCGTGCGCGAAGACGATCAGATCGCGCACGCCCCGCTCGGTCACGCCGGTGAGCAGCCGGTCGCGCCGGCGGCCCGCCGCGTCCCCGTCCGCGTCGAAGGCCAGCTCCCAGTACGGAGTCACACTCATCGCCGGATCCGCCATGACAAGCCCCCTGGTCCCCGGGTGACGCCACGATGTGGGCGCATCGTCCTGCCAACGGGGGAGCTTGGCCATACGTCACGGGCGCATCGGTGCTCAGCGGTAGAGGAGGTACTTCCGCCGCGTCCTGCGGAACGCCGCCAGATCCTCCTGCCATCCGGCCACCACCTCGTCGGTGTCCGCACCCGCGTCGATCATCGTGCGCACGCGCGTGGAGCCGGTGAGCTTGTCGATCCAGTGGTCCGGGCGCCAGGCGAAGCCGCTCCAGACCCGCTGGGCGGTCACGAGCAGGGCGATCCCCGTGCGGACGGGGTCGAAGGCGGCCCGGTCGTGCACATGGAGCTGGACACCGCCGATCGTCCTGCCCTGGTACTTCGAGAAGGTGGGCGCGAAGTACGCCTCCCTGAAGCGCACTCCGGGCAGGGCCAGTTCGTTCGCCGCCGCCGCCCAGCGCCGGTCGATGCCCTCCGCGCCCAGCAACTCGAACGGGCGGGTCGTGCCGCGTCCCTCCGACAGGTTCGTGCCCTCGAACAGGCACGTCCCCGAGTAGACCAGGGCCGTCTCGGGCGTCGGCATGTTCGGGCTCGGGGGCACCCAGGGCAGCCCGGAGGCGTCGTGGAAGTCCGACCGCTTCCAGCCCGACATCGTCACGGTCTCCAGTGGCACGGGCTCGGTGAGGAACTCCGCGTTGAACAGCCGCGCCAACTCGGCGACGGTCATCCCGTGGGCCTGGGCGATGGGCTGCCGCCCGACGAACGTGGCGAACTCCTTGTGCAGCACCGGCCCGAGGGCCGCCCGGCCGGTCACCGGGTTCGGCCGGTCCAGCACCACGAACCGCTTGCCCGCGAGCCCGGCGGCCTCCATGCAGTCGTACAGGGTCCAGATGTACGTGTAGAAGCGCGCGCCGACGTCCTGGATGTCGAAGACGACCGCGTCGACCCCGGACGCGGTGAAGACGTCGGCGAGCGGCCGGCCGCTCTTGAGGTACGTGTCGTAGACGGGCAGACCGGTCGCCGGGTCGTCGTAGCGGCCCTCGGAGCCGCCGGCCTGGGCGGTGCCGCGGAAGCCGTGCTCGGGGCCGAAGACGGCCCTGAGATCCACTCGGGTGTCCGCGTGCATGACGTCGACGATGTGGCGGGCGTCGCGCGTGATGCCGGTGGGGTTGGTGACGATGCCGACCTTCTGACCTTCGAGTGGCGCGTAACCTGCGTGAGCGAGTCGTTCGAAGCCGGTGCGGAGGTGTCTGTGGCGCTGGGCGGCGTCCGCGGTGGACACGGCCGACACGGCTGCCGCCGTGGCGGTGGTGATGACGGCTCGTCTGGAAGGGCGCATGCGGTGACCTCCTTGAGCGGGGACGTCGGCATGGGCACGGTATGCGCTCGCGCGGGCCGTGGGGAGGCTGCCGGGCCTGTGGCCTGTGGCCTGTGGCTTGTTGCGCGGTTCCCCGCGCCCCCAAGGGGCGTTTCGCACCTCTTCCGCCGCACATACCGACCGGTTAGTCTGACGCCATTGCAGAGCCGCGAATGAGGAGACCGATGGTGGGAGCCTTTCAAGAGGCCGGAGTCGTTGTCACGGGGGCCGGCGGCGGAATCGGGGCCGCGCTGGCCCGACGGTTCGCCGCCGAAGGGGCCCGGGTCGTCGTCAACGACCTCGACGCCGAGCGGGCCAAGCAGGTCGCGGACGACATCGGCGGCATCGCCGTGCCCGGCGACGCCTCGGAGATCGCCCGCGACGCCCGCGACGCACTCGGCGGGACCGTCGACGTCTACTGCGCCAACGCCGGTGTCGCCGCCGACGGCATCGAGCCCGGGCAGCCGCTGGACGAGCAGGCGTGGGCCCTGTCCTGGGACGTCAACGTCATGGCTCATGTGCGGGCCGCGCAGGAACTGCTGCCCGGCTGGCTGGAGCGCGGCAGCGGGCGCTTCGTCTCCACCGTGTCCGCCGCCGGGCTGCTCACCATGATCGGGGCCGCCCCCTACGCCGTCACCAAGCACGGCGCGCTCGCCTTCGCCGAGTGGCTGTCGCTGACGTACCGGCACCGGGGCGTGAAGGTCCACGCCATCTGCCCCCAGGGCGTGCGCACCGACATGCTGGCCGCCACCGGCAGCGCGGGCGACCTGGTGCTCCAGCCGACCGCGATCGAGCCGGAGGCCGTGGCGGACGCCCTGATCGAGGGCATCGAACAGGACCGCTTCCTGATCCTGCCGCACCCCGAGGTCGCCGCCTACCACCAGGCCCGGGCCGGTGACCCCGACCGATGGCTGTCCGGCATGAACCGCGTCCAGCAGCAGTGGGAGGGGAGCCGGTGACCGAGTCCCGCTACGCGGCCCAGCCCTGGCTCGACCTGCTCAGCGACGCCCAGAAGGGCGCGATCAACCCGGCCGCCTCCCTCGTGCACGCCCTGCGCCGGGCCGTGGCCGAGACACCCGACGGCGACTTCCTGGCCTACTTCGACGGCCGGCTGACCTACCGCGAGGTCGACGAGCTCAGCGACTCCGTCGCCGGGCATCTCGCCGCGCGCGGTCTGCGGCACGGCGACCGGGTGGCGGTGCTGCTGCAGAACTCCCCGCACTTCGTCCTCGCCGTGCTGGGCGCGTGGAAGGCGGGCGCGGTCGTCGTGCCCGTCAACCCGATGTACAAGTCGGGCGAGGTGTCCCACGTCCTGCGGGACGGCGAGGTCGCCGCGCTGATCTGCTCGGACCGGGCCTGGGAGTCGTACCTGCGCGAGACGGCGGCGGACTCGCCGGTGCGGATCGTGCTCACCGGATGCGAGCTGGACTTCCAGAGCCGCGGCGACGCGCGGGTGCTCGGCTTCGAGCGGCTCGCGAAGGCCCCGGACGCCGACGACCTGGTGACCGTGGCCCGGGCCGGGCACGAGCCGCCCGCCGACCGGGACCCCGACGCCTCCGGGATCGCGCTGATCAGCTACACCTCGGGCACGAGCGGCACCCCCAAGGGCGCCACCAACACGCACGGCAACATCATGTACAACGCCGAGCGGCAGCGGACCGGACTCGGGCTGCCCGAGCGGCCGGTCTACTTCGCGCTGGCGCCGCTCTTCCACATCACCGGCATGGTGTGCCAGCTCGGCGCCTGCCTGAACAGCGGCGGCACACTCGTGCTGGCCTACCGTTTCGAGCCGGGCGTGGTGCTGGACGCGTGCGCCGAGCACCGCCCGCACTACACGGTCGGCCCGTCCACGGCCTTCATGGCGCTGGCCGCCCACCCCTCCGTCACCCGCGACCACTTCTCCTCCTTCCGGGTGATCTCCTCCGGCGGCGCCCCCCTGCCGCCCGCCCTGGTGGAGAAATTCCGGGCCGGCTTCGGACCGTACCTTCGCAACGGCTACGGACTGACGGAGTGCACCGCCCCCTGCGCCTCCGTGCCACCGGGCCTGGAGGCCCCGGTCGACCCGGTGTCCGGGACCCTCGCCGTGGGACTGCCCGGCCCCGACACGGTCGTACGGATCGTCGACGACGCCGGCCGGGAGGTGCCGTTCGGCGAGCAGGGCGAGATCGTCGTCCGCGGCCCGCAGGTCGTGCCCGGCTACTGGCGCCGCCCCGACGCCACCGCCGAGACCTTCCCCGGCGCCGAACTGCGCACCGGCGACATCGGCTTCATGGACGAGGAGGGCTGGCTCTACGTCGTCGACCGCAAGAAGGACATGATCAACGCGTCCGGCTTCAAGGTGTGGCCCCGCGAGGTCGAGGACGTCCTCTACACCCACCCGGCCGTGCGCGAGGCCGCCGTCGTCGGAGTGCCCGACGGGTACCGCGGCGAGACCGTCAAGGCCTACATCAGCCTGCGTCCGGACGCCGACACGGACCCCGATGCACTCGCCGCCTACTGCAAGGAGAGACTGGCCGCCTACAAGTATCCGCGCCAGGTGGAGATCCTGCCGGACTTGCCCAAGACGGCCAGTGGGAAGATCCTCCGTCGGGAACTTCGTTCCCGTACGCGAGGCAATTGACAGCAGAACGGAAAGGCAGGTGGCGGCAGTGCCCAGGACCACGGACTCGGACGGCACGCCCGTGCCTCAGCGGCTCCTGGCCGCCGCCACCCGGCTCTTCGCCGAGCAGGGCTACGACCGCACCTCGGTGCAGGAGATCGTCGAGGCGGCCGGCGTCACCAAGGGGGCGCTGTACCACTACTTCGGTTCCAAGGACGACCTGCTGCACGAGGTGTACGCGCGTGTGCTGCGCATCCAGCAGGAGCGGCTGGACGCCGTGGCGGGCTCCGACGAGCCGGTCGAGAAGCGGCTGCGGGCCGCCGCCGCGGACGTCGTGGTGACCACCATCGACAACCTCGACGACGCGATGATCTTCTGGCGCTCGATGCACCACCTCGGCCCCGAGAAGAACAAGCAGGTCCGCGCCGAGCGCCGCCGCTACCACGAGCGCTTCCGCGCGCTCGTGGAGGAGGGCCAGGAAGCGGGCGTCTTCTCCCGGGCGACCCCGGCGGACCTGGTGGTCGACTACCACTTCGGCTCGGTCCACCACCTGTCGACCTGGTACCGCCCGGACGGCCCGCTCAGCCCCCAGGAGGTCGCGGACCACCTGGCCGACCTGCTGCTTCGCGCGCTGCGTCCGTAGGGGCGGGCAAGGAGACGAGCGCGGCGCGCCCGGCGGCGAGGATCCGTAGGGCAAGGGGCGGCGGGGAGAGCCCCCACCGCCCCGCCGCGTCACATGTACCGCTTCAGCTCCCGCCGGGCCAGCGACCGCTGATGCACCTCGTCAGGTCCGTCCGCGATCATCAGCGTCCGCGCACCGGCGTACAGCTCCGCCAGCGGGAAGTCCTGGCTCACGCCACCCGCGCCGTGCAACTGGATGGCCCGGTCGAGGATGTCCACCACCGCCCGAGGCGTGGCGATCTTGATGGACTGGATCTCGGTGTGCGCGCCCCGGTTCCCGACCGTGTCCATCAGCCACGCGGTCTTCAGCACCAGCAGCCGCAACTGCTCCACCGTCACCCGCGCGTCGGCGATCCAGTTGTGCACCACACCCTGCTGCGCCAGTGCCTTCCCGAACGCGGTCCGGGCCACGGCCCGCTCGCACATCAGCTCGATGGCCCGCTCCGCCATGCCGATGAGCCGCATGCAGTGGTGGATCCGTCCGGGACCCAGTCGCGCCTGAGCGATGGCGAAGCCGCCGCCCTCCTCGCCGACCAGGTTGGAGACCGGCACGCGCGCGTGGTCGAAGATCACTTCGGCGTGACCGCCGTGGTAGTGGTCCTCGTACCCGAACACCCGCATGGCGCGCTCGACGGTGACGCCCGAGGTGTCGCGCGGCACCAGCACCATCGACTGCTGACGGCGGATGTCCTCGCCGTCCGGGTCGGTCTTGCCCATCACGATGAAGAGGGTGCAGTCGGGGTGCATCGCCCCGGAGATGTACCACTTGCGGCCGGTGATGACGTACTCGTCGCCGTCCCGCTCGATGTGCGTGGTGATGTTGGTGGCGTCCGAGGAGGCCACCTCCGGCTCGGTCATCGCGAACGCCGAGCGGATCTCACCGGCCAGCAGCGGCTCCAGCCACTGCTTGCGCTGCCGCTCGTCGCCGAACTGGGTGAGCACCTCCATGTTCCCGGTGTCGGGCGCCGCGCAGTTCGTCACCGTCGGCGCGAGCTGCGGGGAGCGGCCCATGATCTCGGCGAGCGGCGCGTACTGGAGGTTGGTGAGCCCGGCCCCGTACTCGGAGTCCGGCAGGAACAGGTTCCACAAGCCCTGCCTGCGGGCCTCGGCCTTGAGCTCCTCGACCACGGGCACGGTCTCCCACGGCGAGCCGAGCCGCTCGCGCTGCTCGTGCGCGACGGCCTCGGCCGGGTAGACGTACTCGTCCATGAAGGCGAGGAGTTTGGCGCGCAGCTCTTCGGTGCGCGCGTCGAAAGCGAAGTCCATGTGGATCAGCCCTCCTGGAGGCCTTCGTGGAGCGTGGTCAGTCCGTGCCGGACGAAGACGGGGACGAGATCGCCGATGCGGTCGAAGCCGCGGCCGACCGTCTGTCCCAGCGTGTAGCGGTAGTGAATGCCCTCGAGGATCACGGCGAGCTTGAACCAGGCGAACGCCGTGTACCAGGAGACCGCGGAGACGTCGCGCCCCGAGCGCGCGGCGTACCGCTCGATGAGTTCCGACGGCGCCGGGTGCCCGGGGGCCTCGGCGGTCGTGGAGACGGGGGAGTCGGGCATGCCCAGCGGCATGCTGTACATGACCAGCAGGCCGAGGTCGGTGAGCGGGTCGCCGAGCGTCGACATCTCCCAGTCCAGGATCGCCCGGATGGAGTCGTCCTCCCCGATCAGCACGTTGTCCAGCCGGTAGTCGCCGTGCACGACGGCCGCGGCGGGGGAGTGGGGCAGCTCACGGCCGAGGGCGGCGTGCAGCTCGTCGATGCCGTCCAGGTCGCGGTTGCGGGAGGCGTCCAGCTGCTTGCCCCAGCGCCGCAGCTGCCGGTCGAGGAAGCCCTCGGGCCGACCGAAGTCCGCCAGGCCCACCTCGCCCGGGTCGACCGCGTGCAGCTCCACCAGCGTGTCGACGAGGTTCAGCACCGCTCCCCGGGTCCGCTCGGGGCCGAGCGGGGTCAGCTGGTCGGCGGTGCGGTAGGGGGTGCCGTCGACGAACTCCATGACGTAGAACGGCGAGCCGAGCACCTCCTCGTCCTCGCACAGCAGCACCGGCTCCGGCACGGGCACGGCCGTCGGGTGCAGCGCGCTGATCACCCGGTGCTCGCGCTTCATGTCGTGCGCGGTGGCCAGGACATGGCCGAGCGGAGGCCGGCGCACGACCCACCGGGAGGTGCCGTCGGAGACCGCGTAGGTGAGGTTCGACCGTCCGCCCTCGATCAGCCGACCGGACAGCGGGCCGTTCACCAGGCCGGGCCGCTCGCGGTCGAGCAGGCCGCGCAGCCGGTCGAGATCCAGTCCGGGCGGATGGTCGGGGCTCATGCGTCGCTCCTACGGGCAGGTGAACAGTTCCCGACTCATGATGCCGACCGGTCGGTATGTCGTCCAGAGTGGGGCCGAAACGTGATCGGAGCCACGATAGGCCGACCGCTCGTCCCGGGAGGCGGCCGGGGAGGTTTCGACCGGTTCGTTCAGGCCATCCGGCTTGCGCGCCCCGCGACGACACCGGAAGGTCAAAGCCATGAAGGCCATCAGCTACTCACGGTACGGCGGTCCCGAGGTGCTGGCGTTCGGGGAGGTCCGCGACCCGAAGGTCGGCCCCGACGCGGTGCTGGTCAAGGTCCGGGCGGCGGCCGTGAACCCCGTCGACTGGAAGGCCCGCGAGGGATACCTCGACGGGATCCTCGCCCCCGTCTTCCCCGTGGTGCCCGGCTGGGACGTCTCGGGCGTCGTCGTACGGCCCGGGGTGGCCGTCTCGGAGTTCGACGTCGGGGACGAGGTCATCGGGTACGTGCGTGAGGACTTCCTCTCCCGTGGCACCTTCGCCGAGTACGTGGCCGCACCCCTGCGCACCCTCGCGCGCAAACCGCGCAACCTCTCCTTCGAGGAGGCGGCCGGGCTGCCGCTGGTCGGGCTCACCGCGTATCAGGTGCTCACGAAACTGCTGGAGGTGAAGCGGGGCGAGACCGTCCTGGTGCACGCCGCGGCAGGCGGTGTCGGCTCGGTCGCCGTGCAGCTGGGCGTCCATCTGGGCGCACGGGTGATCGGTACGGCGAGCGAGCCCAACCACGACTTCGTGCGGGGTCTGGGAGCCGAGCCGGTGGCGTACGGCGAGGGCCTGGGCGAGCGGGTGCGCGGACTGGCTCCGGAGGGCGTGGACGCCGTGTTCGACACCGTCGGCGGCGACGCGCTGAAGGTATCCGCGAATCTGCTGGCCCCCGAGGGCCGCCTGGTCTCCATCGCCGACAACGACGTGGTGACCTACGGCGGCCGCTACTACTTCGTCCGCCCCGACGCGGAGGACCTCCGGCGGGTGGCCGACCTGGCGGAGCAGGGCGTGGTGAGCGTGCACATCGACGAGACGTTTCCCCTGGAGCGGGCGGCGGACGCGCACCGGCTGAACCAGGAGGGCCGCACCCGCGGCAAGATCGTCGTGACGGTGGACTGGGAGAGCGACGGCGAGTGAGGGCCGCAGTGACCTGGTGTGCAGCGCCGGCGCCGCGGCAGGCGGCATTCGCCCTGCCGCGACGCCCGGCACGCTCCCCCGTTCTCGGCCGGGTGCGGGCGTCCTGTCTCGCCTGCTGACGGTCAGCCAGTCCTGATGGCCGGCAAGGCTGACCAGAGCCTGACAAAACCGTCACAACCGGCGTCACCGGTTCACTGAACGCCCGGCGGTCGTGTCGGCGCCGGCCGCGTCACTCCTGTACGAGCACAACGCCGGAACCGTCGACGGCGACGTCGGCCCCGACACCATCCGCGGCCTCCAGCGCTTCCTCGTCTTCAGGTTCCGCTCGACAGCGTCGAGGGGCGCGGTGGTGTCCCGGCCGGGTAGCGGGTGGGAAGTCGGCGTCCGCCTCCGGCCCCCGCCTGCCCGCGGCCCGGGAAGGCATTGACCTCCTCCAGTCGTGCTCTCGCCGCGAGCGTGCCCGAACTCCTCCCAGGTACAGGGTGGTTGGGCTGGGGCAGGCCATGATGGGATCATGGCAAATCCCGAGTTCATCCTCCGAGGAGTGCGCACGTGAGCGACAACCCGGTCGGCGGCACGGTCCTGGTGACCGGTGGCAGCGGCTTTGTCGCAGCCCATCTGGTACGGCAGTTGCTGGAGCGCGGCTACCGGGTGCGCACCACCGTGCGCAGCACGGCGAACGTCGCGAAGGTGGAGCCGCTGCGGGTGATGCGGGACGAGCACCCCGGCCGCCTCGACCTCTTCGAGGCGGATCTGCTCGCGGACGGCTCCTTCGACGAGGCGATGAAGGGCTGCTCCGTGGTCTTCCATGTGGCCTCGCCCTTCCTGATGCCGGAGAAGATCAAGGACGGCCGCCGGGACATGCTGGAACCGGCGCTCCACGGCACGCGCAACGTGCTCGCCGGCATCGACCGCACGGAGACCGTCGAGCGGCTCGTCCTGACCTCCACGGTGGGTGCGATCTTCGGCGACTACGTCGACGTCCTGCAGATGGACGACCGGATCCTGTCGGAGAAGTACTTCAACACCACGAGCACGGTGGAGAACAACCCGTACCACCACGCCAAGACCGTGGCGGAACGAGCGGCCTGGGACGCGGCGTCCGCGCAGGACCGCTGGAACATGGTCTCCGTCAACCCCGGCCTGATCCTGGGCCCTTCGCTCACCCCCGCCTCGGACTCCGGCAGCCTGTTCCTCCTGGACGAGCTGTTCAAGGGCTACTTCTTCTACGGCGCCCCCGATTTCAGCTTCACGACGGCCGACGTACGGGACGTGGCGGCGGCCCACATCGCGGCGGCGGAACGACCCGAGGCACACGGGCGTTACCTCGTCGCGGCACAGGAGATGACGTCGTTCCACCAGATGTCGACGATCCTGCGCACGCACCATCCCAGGAATCTCCGCCTCCCCCGCACCGCCCTCCCGCACTGGCCCATCCGCGTCCTGGGACCGGCCTTCGGCCTCAGCCAGGACTACATCCGCAAGCACCTCGGCATCCGCTTCCGCGTCGACAACCACAGAAGCGTCGAGGAACTCGGGCTCACCTACCGCCCGATCGAGGAGACGCTGCTCGACCACCACCGGTCGTGGCGCGAGCAGCGACAGCGGCGGCGGAGGACCCGGGGAGGGTCCGGCGGAGGCCGCCCGCCGCGGCGCTAGTGCCGCAGCGGGCGACGTTTGCCCCGTCGCGACGCCCGGCACGCTCCCCCGTTCTCGGCTTCGCTCGAACGGGAGGGGCCCCCACCGCCGCACCGGCCGAAAGCCCAAGTACGTCCAGGACGGACTTCCGGCCGGCCGCCGAGAGCACGCACCGGACGCCGCTCCTCCATGGGCAAACGTCGCCCGCCGCGGCACTAGAGGACGAGGGCGGCGCCGCAGGCCGCCATCGCCACCGTGCACACCACCGCCGCCGCCGCGTGCCGGGGCGCGAACGCCACGGGGCTCGACGCGGCGGCGAGGGTGCGGATCCGGCGGTGGGCGACGCCGAGGAAGCCCAGCCAGAGGACGCAGCACAGAGCGCACGAGACGACGGAGGCCGCCGACACCCCGCCGTGCAGCGCGGTCCTCACCGCGAGCACGGCGACGACCATGCCCGACAGCGTCGTACGCCGCCACGCGAGCCGGGTCCGCTCGGGCTGCAGTCCGGGATCGCGGTCGGGGTCCCGCCGCCGGGCGGCCGGGACGCTCACCCCTCCCACCCCACGAGCACCACCAGGACCATGGCGACCGCCACGACGGCGACGACGAGGCTCAGCAGGGCCGGGAACCGCGACACCGGCAGATCCTCACCCCGGCGCATGGCCCGCTCGCAGCGCACCCAGTGGTTGACGGCCCGCAGCGAGCAGAGCACGCCCGCCGCCAGCAGGGCGAGCGCCAGCCCGACCCGCCAGCCCCAGCGCAGATCCGGCAGGAACTGGTCCACGGCGAAGCCGCCGCCGATCAGCGCGAGCGCGGTGCGCAGCCAGGCGAGGAAGGTGCGTTCGTTCGCCAGGGAGAACCGGTAGTCGGGCGTCTCGCCGTCCTCCCGGACCTCGGCGGGCGCGAACCACAATCGGACGTTCCGCACGAACTCGATCACGTGCGCGACCCTACCCGGGAGCCCGGCCCGGCTCCGCGTCAGCCGGCCGACCGGAACGCCTTGAGCCGCTCGTACGCCGCCAGGCCGTCCGGCACCCACTCCCAGTCGTCCAGGCGCCGCTCGACCTCCTCCTCGGGCAGGAAGTCGTACCAGGCCACCTCTTCGGCCTGCGGCTGTACGGGGAGCTCGCAGCGGACCTCGTAGACCGCCGACCACCAGCTCTGTCCGGAGCCGTTGTCGTAGAGGAACGTGAAGAGGTGCCGGGGGAGGGGGAGGCCGGTCACGCCCAGTTCCTCCTCGGCCTCCCGCAGGGCCGCGGTGTCGTAGGACTCGCCCGCGCCGACGACTCCGCCGACGAACATGTCGTACAGGGAGGGGAAGACCAGCTTGCTGGGGGTGCGCCGGTGCACGAAGACGCGGCCCCGGGCGTCCCGGGCCTGGACGAACACGCAGCGGTGGCGCAGGCCCCGGGCGTAGACCTCGCCGCGCGGCAACCGCCCGACGACCCGGTCGTTCTCGTCGACGATGTCGAGGATCTCGTCAGCAGCGCTCATGCCCTCATCCAAGCAGGGCGCGTGCCCGTCGTGGGCCGGGGTCCGTCAGGGCGAGGCGGGGCTCACCGCGGGTACGGCCACCCGTGCCCGCTCCGGTGCCCCCTGCGGCATCGCCGGATGCAGACCCAGCAGCACGATCCCGGCGACCACGGCCAGCAGACCGCCGGCCTCCCAGCCCAGGGCCGCCGCGTCGGTGCGCAGCCGGTCGCCCAGGAAGCCGACACCGCAGACGATCCCGGCGAGCGGCTGGGCCGCGGTCAGGGCCGGCAGCGACGCGCGCAGGGACGCGGTCTCGAACGCGCTCTGCACGAGGACCAGTCCCGTGACGCCCAGCGCGAGCACCGCGTACGGCTCCCAGCCGGTGAGCAGCGCGGCGAGGCCGCCCTCGGAGACCTTCTGTCCGCTGACCCGGGTCAGCGCGTCCTGCACGCCATAGAGCAGCCCGGCGGCCAGTGCCAGCAGCACCGGGCCGGAGCTCAGCCGGGACCGCCTGCCGTGGGCCGTCAGCAGCAGGGCGAGACCGATCATGACCCCGATGATCACCCATTGCCGTACCGGATCGGACGTCGCGGCGCCGCCCTCCGGCCGGCCCGCCACGATGAACGCGGTCACCCCGCCCGCCAGCAGGAGGAGGCCGGCCCAGCCCTGGCGGCCCAGCGGCTGCCGGGTCTGTCGGCGGGAGAGGGCGAGCGCGAAGAGCAGGTTCGTCGCGAGCAGCGGCTCCACGAGCGACAGCTCGCCCTGCCCCAGTGCGGCGGCGCCGAGCCCCATGCCGACCACCATCAGCGCGATGCCGCCGAGCCAGCGCGGCACCTTCGCGAGGTCGATCAGCAGCCGGAAGGAGAGGAAGTCGCTCAGCGGGGCCCGCTGAGCCGCGTTCTGCTGGAGGACGAATCCGAAGCCCAGACAGCAGGCGGCGCCCAGGGCGAGCGCCAGAACTACAACCGACACGCGGTGTACCTCGATCGTCAGGTCGGGTCACGGTTGCGTAAGGGCCGACAGCACCGGCCGGCTCCGCCCGGCGCGCCCGTACGTCATGCCATCGTCGGGGGCGATGACAGCCGGCGCTATGACGTGGGTCACAAAGGGCGAAAGGGAAGAATCGGGTCACTGTCGCACTGGCCTCCCGCTGCTCTCCGGTCACAATACGCTCACGAGTAGCGGCAGTTGACGCGTGTAACGTCCTTGCGGCCCTTGACGGCGACCCTTGGCTGCGGCTTGGCTGTGTGTGATCAGTTCATGGCGCTGCGCTCACGCGCGCTCCCTCTGCCGCCGTGAGCCGGAACACAAGAAGAGCGCGTGAGGAAGTTCGCGGTGTCCCCACCCCCGCCTCCCCTCGGCCGTGGCCGCAGACGTGCGGCGCAGGCCTTCGACGAGGCCCTCGACGACGCCGACCTCGTGGCCGCTCGTGCCGCACTGGCACAGGGCCGCTGGCAGAGCGCCCGTTCCCTGCTGGCGCACACCGGCGACGACTGGGACCGGCGGGGCCACCGCGTCACCGTCCTCGCGCGTGAGTCCTACTGCGCCGCATGGGCCCGCGAGTGGCTGCTCGCCGAACCCGAGTCCGCCGACGCCTCCGTGCTGCTCGCCCTCGCCGAGGTCCGGCGCGTCCTGCACGGCAAGGCCAAGCCGGTCCGCGCCCGCGAGCACTGCCAGGCCGCCGCGGCCCGTGCCCCCGCCGATCCCACCCCGTGGCTGGGCCTGCTCATGCTGGAGTGCGCGGTCGGCAGCGACCAGGACGTGATCCGCGGCTTCGAAGCGGTCCGCGGCCGGTACGCCGACCACCACCACGCCCACCACCTGATGGTCGCCCGGCTCGCCGGCCGCCGCACCGAGGCCGGCCCGGACCCGCTGCACGAGGTCTACGACTTCGCCGGCTGGGCCGCCGAACAGGCACCCGCCGACTCCCCGCTCGCGATCCTGCCGGTCATCGCGCACGCCGAGCGTTACCGCGTGCTGGCCGCCGCCGGACACGAACCCGCCGACCCGGCCGCCTCCGGCCACTGGGCGGGGCGCCGCGCCCGGCAGGTCATGAAGGCCGCCTTCGACTGGTGGCTGGAGTGGGAGCTGGAGGGGCACCCGCGGCGGCTGGTCGACCTGAACTTCCTCGCCCATGCCAAGGTCTGCGAGGGACGGGGCGCCGAGGCCGCCGCCCTGTTCCACCGGATCGGCCGCTTCGCGACCCCGGCTCCCTGGTCGTACCCGGACCGCGACCCGCACACCGCCTTCGCCGCCGCTCGCGCCGGCGCGCTCGGCACGGCCTGACACCCCCGCCCCGAAGAGTGAGGACGCTCCCCCGATGACCACGGACAGTTCGAGAACGAGCCCAGCCGCCTCCGGCGGCATCAGTACGTTCAAGGGGCAGGAGCGCGCCCTGCGCGCCGACCGGCTCGGGACTGGAGGGCTGCTGCTCTCCGTCCTCGCCGCGACCGCCCCCCTCATGGTGGTCGCAGGTGTCATGCCCACTACATTCGCGGTGATGGGCATCGTCGGCCAGCCGCTGCTCTTCGTCCTCCTCGGCGTCGTCCTGATCCTCTTCAGCGTCGGCTACGCCGAGATGAGCCGCCACGTCCACAACGCGGGCGCCTTCTACGCGTACATCTCGCGGGGCCTCGGCGGCACCGCCGGCGCGAGCGCCGCCCTGGTGGCCCTCGTCGCCTACAACGCGCTCCAGGTCGGCATCTACGGAATCTTCGGCTTCGAGGTCTCCGGCCTCCTCGCCACCTACGCCGACGTGGACCTCGCCTGGTGGATACCGGCCCTCGTGGCCGCGCTCGCCGTCGGGCTGCTGGGCTGGCTCAAGATCGACGTCAACGCCCGCGTGCTCGGCGTACTGCTGGTCATCGAGGTGCTCCTGGTCGTCGTCTTCGACGTGGCCGCCCTCACCGACCCCGGCAAGGAGGGCCTGTCGCTGCACGCCTTCAACCCCGACACCCTCACCGGCGCCGGTGTCGGCACCGCCCTGTGCTTCTGCATCGCCGCGTTCCTCGGCTTCGAGCAGGCCCCCGTGTACGCCGAGGAGACCAGCCGCCCGCACGTCCTGGTGCCGCGCGTGATGTTCCTCGCCGTCGGCGGGGTCGCCGTCTTCTTCGCGCTGAGCTCCTGGGCCCTCACCGTCGCCACCGGGCCCTCCGCCATCGTCGGCACCGCCCAGAAGCAGAGCGCCGGACTGCTGTTCTTCCTCACCGAGTCCCGCCTCGGCGGCACCTTCACGGACGTCCTGCACCTCCTGTTCGTCACCGGCATGTTCGCCGCGCTGCTCAGCTTCCACAACGTCGTCGCCCGCTACGCCTTCGCCATGGGCCGCGAGGGCCTGCTGCCCGCCGCCTTCGGCCGCACCAGCGGCAGCAGCGGCGCCCCGGGCACCGGCTCGCTGCTCCAGACCGCCGTGGCCGTGGTGGTCGTCGCCGCCTTCGCGATCACCGACGACAAGCCGGCCGGTGACCCGACCGCGCCCGTACTGCACCTGTTCACCTGGTTCGGCAACATCGGAGCCCTCGGCGTGATCGTGCTGATGGCGGCGGCCTCGCTGTCGGTCGTCGTCTTCTTCGTCCGCCGCGGCGCCGCGGGCACCCAGGCCTGGCGGCTGGCCACCTCCGCGCTGGCGGGCATCGCTCTGCTGGTCATCGCCGGCTACACGGTGAAGGACTTCGAGGTGCTGGTCGGCGCCGGCCCCGACTCCTCGCTGAGCTGGGTGCTGCCCGGCATCATCGGCCTCGCCGCGCTCGCCGGCCTCGTCCTCGGCCTGGTGCTGCGCGCCCGCGCCCCCGAGAAGCACGCCCGGATCGGCCTCGGCAACGAGGCGTTCCAGCTGGACAAGGCGGCCTCCTCCTGACGAGGTCCGCGTAAGGGGTCCTTTCACTATGCCCGTCCGGGTCGCGCGGCCTGGCACCGCACCTCGCCGCGTTGCCGAAACGCCCTGGTAGCTCCGCTACGAGGGCTTCCCGGCGCCTTGCGATGCACGGCACCAGACCACGTGCCCTGATCGGACGCTCATAGTGAAAGGACCCCTAAGAAGTGGTTACGGAAATCTGACGGAGCACCCGCGATCCCTGTCGTACCGGGGCCGCGGGTGCTCGAATGGGCACGTGAACGAGGACGTACACCAGGGTGTGAACGACGAACACCCCGAAGAACGGGGCACCCCGATCGGCCGCCGCGTCTTCCTCGGCACCCTCGCCCTGGGAGCCGTCGGCGTGGTCGCCGCACCACCGCTGCAACGCGGCCTGGAGGGCTTCCTCGGCGGCGCGGCCGACAAGGACCCCACCGGCCTGACCGGCCTGCTCCCGAACGGCGGCGGCTTCCGCTACTACTCGGTCGCCTCGTCCGTCCCGCGCAAGAACGCCCGCGGCTACCGCCTCACCGTGGACGGCCTGGTCGACCGCCCCACCACCTACACCCTCGACGGCCTCAAGGCCCTGCCCCAGACCCGCATGGTCCGCGACGTCCAGTGCGTCACGGGCTGGCGCGTCCCCCACACCCCCTTCGAGGGCGTACGCCTGTCCCGGATCCTGGACGCGGCCCGGGTCCGCCCCACGGCCAAGGCCGTCCGCTTCACCTGCTTCGACGGCACGTACACCGAGAGCCTAACCCTCGACCAGGCCCGCCGCGCCGACGTCCTGGTCGCCCTGCGCATGCAGGACAAGGACCTAAGCCACTCCCACGGCGGCCCGGTCCGCCTCTACGTGGCGCCCATGTACTTCTACAAGTCCGCCAAGTGGCTCTCCGGCATCACCCTCACCGACGAGGTCCGGCCGGGCTACTGGGAGGAGCGCGGCTACGACGTCGACGCCTGGGTGGGCCGCTCGAACGGACGGGACGATGAGCCTACGAGCTGACGTGCCGCCGGCCACGGCCGATGTGCGCCGCTTCACCCCTGTGCAGCGCTGGACCCACCGCGCCACGGCCGCGCTGATGGGCCTCTGCGTCGTCACCGCGGCCTGCCTCTACATCCCCCAGCTCGCCGAACTCGTCGGCCGCCGCGCGCTCGTCGTCACCCTGCACCAGTGGTCGGGCCTCGCCCTGCCCGTCCCCGTCCTGGCCGGACTCGCCTCCCGCGCCTTCCGCGCCGACCTCGGCCGCCTCAACCGCTTCGGCCCGCACGACCGCACCTGGCTGCGCGCCGCCCTGCACCGCGACAAGTGCCACGCGTCGCGCCCCGCCGCCAAGTTCAACGCCGGCCAGAAGATCTACGCGGCCTGGATCGCCGGCGCCACACTGGTCATGCTCGCCACCGGCCTGATGATGTGGTTCACCCACCTCACCCCCATCCTCTGGCGCACCAGCGCCACCTTCGTCCACGACTGGCTGGCCCTCACCATCGGCATCGTCCTGGCCGGTCACATCGGCATGGCCCTGGCGGACCCGGAGTCCAGAAGGGGCATGCGCACGGGCAAGGTGAGCAGAGACTGGGCGAACCGGGAGCACTCCTTGTGGCGCCCGTGAGCACGTAGCCCTGAGGGTCCACCGTGGCCGCCGATGATCCGTCGGTCACGTCGCGCGCGGCCGTGTGCACCGGTCGCCGGCAGCTCGGCGGCGGCCTCGGCGAGCCGGTCGGGGCGGCTGCCCGTTCCGGACGATCGGGCAGCCGCCCCCGCCGGACCGCGCGCGGCGGCGGGCCCGATGCCCCGGCCGGAGCCGGTGACCAGGCCCGTACGGCCGCCGCTGCCGAAGAGGGGACGAGCCGTCATCACCGCGGCACACTAGATCACGAGGGACAACAGCAGGACGAGGCCGCCGGCGACCACCGAGACGATCGTCTCCATGACGGACCAGGTCTTGATGTTCTGGCCGACACTCAGCCCGAAGTACTCCTTCACCATCCAGAACCCGGCGTCGTTGACATGGCTGAAGAAGAGCGAGCCGGCGCCGATGGCGAGGACCAGCAGGGCGGCGTGCGTGCTCGACATGTCGGCCGCCAGCGGGGCGACCAGACCGGCCGCCGACACCGTGGCCACCGTCGCCGAACCCGTCGCCAGACGGATCACCACCGCGATCAGCCAGGCCAGCAGCAACGCCGGGATGGACCAGTTCTCGGAGACGTCCAGGACCATCCGGCCCACACCGGTGTCGATCAGCGTCTGCTTGAAGCCGCCACCCGCGCCGACGATCAGCAGGATGCCCGCGATCGGCATGAGGCTCTTCTCGACGAGCGGCGAGATCCGCTCCTTGGAGAAACCGGCGGGCCGCAGCAGCGTGAAGATGCCGACCAGCACCGAGACGAGCAGGGCGATCATCGGGGCGCCGATGACGTCGAAGACGCGCTGCACCGGGTTCTCCAGGTCGTCCACGACGATGTCGACCAGTGCCTTGGCGAGCATGAGGATCACCGGAAGCAGCACGGTGAAGAGCGTGGCACCGAACCCGGGGCGCTGGTCGAGCTCCCCGGAGGCGCGCTGCGGGATCATCTTCTCGGGGGCCGGCACGTCCACCCAGCGGGCCGCGTACTTGGAGAACACCGGACCGGCGATGATCACCGTGGGTATGGCGACGAGGACACCCAGCGCCAGCGTGATGCCGAGATCGGCCCCGACCGCGTCGATCGCGACCAGCGGACCGGGGTGCGGCGGCACCAGTCCGTGCATCACGGACAGACCCGCGAGCGCCGGAACGCCGATGCGCATCAGCGAGTAGTTGCCGCGCTTGGCGACCATCAGCACCACCGGGATCAGCAGCACGATGCCGACCTCGAAGAACAGCGGCAGCCCGATCACCGAGGCGATCAGCACCATCGCCCACGGCATCGACCGCCCGCCGGCCTTGGCGAGGATGGTGTCGACGATCTGGTCGGCGCCGCCGGAGTCCGCGAGCATCTTGCCGAGGATCGCCCCGAGGGCGATCAGCACACCGACACCGGCGACCGTGGCGCCGAGGCCGGCGCTGAAGCTGAGGAGCACCTTGTCCAGCGGCGCCCCGGCGATCGCTCCGAGTGCCAGCGACCCGATGGTCAGCGACAGGAAGGCGTGCAGCTTGAACTTGGTGATGAGCAGGACGATGACGGCGATGCCCGCCAGGACGGCGATGCCCAGCTGAGCGTGACCGGCCGAGGTTATCGGCTCGGGTGCGTCCGCTGCCAGCATCTCGACGCTGAGTCTGGTCACGGTGGTTCCCTTGCGTTGGGGAGGAGGGGAGGGGGGAGGGAGAAGGCGCCGCCGGGGGTTACCGGGAGGGATCGGGGAGGGCCGCCAGGGCGTGCGCCGCCCGTTCGGTGATCTCCTCCGGGCCGCCCGCGACATCCACGCCGATTCCCGCCTCGTCCGCTTCAAGGGGCTGGAGCGTGGCGAACTGGGAGTCGAGCAGTGCCGTGGGCATGAAGTGCCCCTGCCGGTGCGACATCCGGTCCTCGATCAGCGCCCGGTCCCCCGTGAGGTGCACGAAGACCACGCCGGGTGCCGCGGCCCGCAGCCGGTCGCGGTACGACCGCTTCAGCGCCGAGCAGCCGACCACCCCGCCGAGCCCGGCCCGTCCGTGCGCCCACGCGCCGATGGCGTCGAGCCAGGGCAGGCGGTCCTCGTCGGTGAGCGCGG
Source organism: Streptomyces sp. NPDC096046 (assembly GCF_040303285.1). Lineage (NCBI taxonomy): Bacteria > Bacillati > Actinomycetota > Actinomycetes > Kitasatosporales > Streptomycetaceae > Streptomyces > Streptomyces sp. NPDC096046. The sequence continues at coordinate 68,728 of NZ_JBEOSZ010000037.1, forward strand.
TACCGGCCGACATCTTGGCGATGTTGGCCGGCGGGTGGAAGTCGTCGCCCTCGGCGTACGGAACGCCGAGCCGGGCCGCGAGCAGGGGACCGATGGTGGTCTTGCCGGTGCCCGCTACGCCCATGACCACGACGACATGGGGGGTGTTCATCGCTGCCTCACTGTCTGCTGTCCGAGGTCGACACCTGATGTCGACGCAACTGAAACCCATTAGGTATGACTAATTCAAGAGGTGGTGATGAATAAGTCTGACTTTATGGCTCCGTGATCTACCCCGTACGCTGAGTGCATGAGCACATCGGACCGGGGGCTGCACGGCCGCGTACTGGACACCCTCGGACCCGAGATCACGGCGGGTGAGTATCCGCCGGGCAGCGTCCTGCGGACGGACGAGCTCGCCCAGCGCTTCGATGTGTCACGCTCCGTGATGCGCGAGGCGGTCCGCGTCCTGGAGTCCATGTACCTGGTCGAATCGCGCCGCCGCGTCGGAGTCACGGTCCGCCCGAAGTCCGAGTGGAACGTCTACGACCCGCAGGTCATCCGCTGGCGCCTGGCGGGCGCCGACCGCCCCGGGCAACTGCGCTCCCTCACGGTGCTGCGCTCGGCGATCGAACCGGTCGCGGCCGGTCTCGCCGCCCGGCACGCCACATCGGAGCAGTGCGCGCGACTCACCGAGTGCGCCCTCGGCATGGTCGCCCACTCACGCGGCCACAAGCTGGAGGGGTACCTCTTCCACGACGTCGCCTTCCACCGCGTCGTCCTGGACGCATCCGGCAACGAGATGTTCGCCCGGCTCGGGGACGTCGTCGCCGAGGTCCTGACCGGCCGCACCCAGCACGACGTGATGTTCGAGGACCCGGACCCGGCCGCCGTCACCCTGCACGTCCAGGTCGCCGAGGCGGTCCGCGCGGGCGACGCGGTCCGGGCGGAGGACCTGACCCGCCAGATCACGGTCGGCGCCCTCCAGGAACTGGACATCCTGGCGCCGTAGCGGCTACGCCGGAAACTCCCCGTCCACGTACACCCAGGCACCGTCGACCCGTTCGAACCGGCTCCGCTCGTGCAGCGAACCGCCCCGGTACGACGCCCGGAACTCCACGCCGCCGGTGGAGTGGAACGCGGACCCGTCCGTCGTCCCCAGGATCTCCAAGCCGGTCCACCGCGTCCCCGGGTCCAACTCCAGCGCCTCGGGCCGCGTCCGCGGATGCCAGGTCCGCAGCAGATACCCGGCGTCCCCCGTCACGAAGGCGCAGTACCGCGACCGCATCAGCGCCTGTGCGGTCGGTGCGGCAGCCGCACCCGAGTGGTACCGGCCACAGCACGCCTCGTAGTCCTGGGGGAGCCCGCAAGGACAGGAACGCCTGGTCATGGTCACCTTTCCGCGGCAACGACCGAGGGCCGCGACCTCGCGGTCACGGCCCTCAGCTTCATGTGTCCGAGGGGGGACTTGAACCCCCACGCCCGATAAAGGGCACTAGCACCTCAAGCTAGCGCGTCTGCCATTCCGCCACCCGGACAAGGTGTCTGTCGCGCGGGTCCTCCCCGCGGCGACGACGTAAACATTACCAGGCTTTCCAGGGCGGCCGATCACCCCCCGTCCGCGCCCCGCGAGGCGTGAACGGGGGGTGACGGGCCGGGAGCGCCCTTGGGGTGCGGGAGCGGGAGAGGGAGGATGAGGGGGACCCACCAGCAGTGACAGCGGGAGGAAGCACGTGAGCGAGACGGACACGGCCAGGAGCGTCACCGGCGAGGACGAGGTCGTGGACCTCTGCCGCGAGCTGATCCAGATCGACACCAGCAACTACGGCGACCACTCGGGTCCGGGCGAGCGGAAGGCGGCCGAATACGTCGCCGAGAAGCTCGCCGAGGTCGGGCTCGAACCGCAGATCTTCGAGTCCCACCCGGGCCGCGCCTCCACCGTGGCACGGATCGAGGGCGAGGACCCCTCCCGGCCCGCGCTCCTCATCCACGGCCACACCGACGTCGTACCGGCCAACGCGGACGACTGGACCCACCACCCCTTCTCCGGCGAGGTCGCCGACGGCTGCGTGTGGGGCCGCGGGGCCGTCGACATGAAGGACATGGACGCGATGACCCTCGCGGTCGTCCGCGACCGGCTGCGCAGCGGACGCAAGCCCCCGCGCGACATCGTCCTCGCGTTCCTCGCCGACGAGGAGGCCGGCGGCACGTACGGCGCCAAGCACCTCGTCCGCAACCACCGCGACCTGTTCGAGGGCGTCACCGAGGCGATCAGCGAAGTGGGCGGCTTCTCGTTCACCGTGAGCGAGCAGCGCCGGCTCTATCTGATCCAGACGGCCGAGAAGGGCATGCACTGGATGAAGCTCACCGTGGCCGGCACCGCCGGGCACGGATCGATGATCCACCGGGACAACGCGATCACCGAGCTGTCCGAGGCCGTCGCGCGGCTGGGGCGGCACACGTTCCCGGTGCGGGTCACGAAGACCACCCGTGCCTTCCTCGACGAACTCGGTGACGCGCTCGGTACGGAACTCGACCCGGAGGACATGGAGTCGACCCTCGCCAGGCTCGGTGGCATCGCCAAGCTCATCGGCGCGACCCTCAGCAACACGGCCAACCCCACGCAGTTGGGCGCCGGATACAAGGTCAACGTCATCCCGGGCGAGGCGACCGCACACGTCGACGGACGCTTCCTGCCCGGACACGAGGAGGAGTTCCTCACCGACCTCGACCGGATCCTCGGCCCGAAGGTACGGCGGGAGGACATCCACGCCGACAAGGCCGTGGAGACCACCTTCGACGGGGCGCTCGTGGCGGCGATGCAGTCGGCGCTGGTGGCCGAGGATCCGACGGCCAAGGCGATCCCGTACATGCTCTCCGGCGGAACGGACGCCAAGTCCTTCGACGACCTCGGCATCCGCGGCTTCGGCTTCGTGCCGCTGAAGCTGCCGCCGGAGCTGGACTTCGCCGGCATGTTCCACGGAGTGGACGAGCGGGTGCCGGTGGAGGGCCTGCGGTTCGGCGTGCGGGTGCTCGACCGCTTCATCGACGCGTCCTGAGACCGCCCCTGCCGGCGGTGCTATTCGCTCGCACGTACGGAATCTACTGGGAAGAGTGAATGCGACGATAAGCTCGTAGCCGCATTACTCCCTCCTCGTTACAGGTAATGCGATCGCAAGATGGGTCGCATTGCCAACTAGGAGGAATAATGATCAAGAAGGTCGTCGCTGCTGCGGCTGCCACCGGTGGGCTGGTTCTCGCGGGCGCGGGCATGGCCGTCGCCGACTCGGGTGCCCAGGGTGCCGCCGCGCACTCCCCGGGTGTCCTGTCCGGCAACGTTGTCCAGGTGCCCGTTCACGTCCCGGTGAACGTCTGCGGCAACACGGTCTCCGTGATCGGGCTGCTGAACCCCGCCTTCGGCAACACCTGCATCAACCAGTGATGCTTTCCCCTCGCTGAGGGGGATTCCAAGCCATCGGTCCCGGAGCACATGCCATGCGCTCCGGGACCGAACGCTTCTTTCGAGGAATTCGAGAAGAATTCGAGACACAGTCGAAGGCAGGTATTCAGCAATGCGACAGGCTACCCGCAAGGGTCTGATGACCGTGGCGGCCGCGACCGGCGTGATCGCCGCCGCGGGCGGCTCCGCGCACGCCGACTCGGGCGCCCAGGGCGCCGCTTCGGGATCGCCGGGCGTGCTGTCCGGGAACTCGGTGCAGGCGCCGGTGCACGCGCCGGTCAACGTCTGCGGCAACACGGTCAACGTCATCGGGGTGCTCAACCCGTCGGTCGGCAACTCGTGCGCCAACCAGGGCGGTGGGTCGTCGTCGGGGGGATCCGGCGAAGAGGGTGCCCATGGCGGCTCGCAGGCGGGCGGTCACGCCACCGGCTCGCCTGGCGTCGGCTCGGGCAACCACGTCCAGGTGCCGGTGCACGTGCCGGTGAACGTCTGCGGCAACAGTGTCGATGTCATCGGGGTGCTCAACCCGTCGGTCGGCAACTCGTGCGCTAACCAGGGCGGTGGGTCGTCGTCGGGGGGATCCGGCGAAGAGGGTGCCCATGGCGGCTCGCAGGCGGGCGGTCACGCCACCGGCTCGCCTGGCGTCGGCTCGGGCAACCACGTCCAGGTGCCGGTGCAACG
>NZ_JBEOSZ010000037.1:72943-80672 GCF_040303285.1 Streptomyces sp. NPDC096046
CGCCACCGGCTCGCCTGGCGTCGGCTCGGGCAACCACGTCCAGGTGCCGGTGCACGTGCCGGTGAACGTCTGCGGCAACAGTGTCGATGTCATCGGCGCCGGCAACCCCAGCACGGGCAACGACTGCTCGAACGGTGGCGGCGGCCACCACGGCACCCCGCCCGGCGGCGGTCACGAGACCCCCGGCCAGCCGGGCGGCCCCGGAAACCCCGGCCACCCGGGCGACCCCGGTAACCCGGGCAACCCAAGTGATCCCGGCACCCCGGGTCACCCCGTCGACCCCGGAGCCCCCGGCGGCCCCGGAACCCCTGGTGACCCCGGCGATTCCGGCACTCGGGGCACTCCGCCCGCCACCGCCGTCGGGACTCCTGGCGGCTCCTCGCACGGGAACCAGCCGGACGGCCAGTTCCTGACGCAGCCGAAGAGCGACGCCCAGCTCGCCAGCACCGGTAGCGATCTGCCGCTCGGCCTCGCCCTCCCGGCCGGCGCGGGCGCGCTGCTGGCGGGCGCGATCCTCTACCGCAAGGCGCGCGCCTCGGCCTGACATGGCCCCCGGGAAACGGAGCGGGCCCCGCCGAGGCGGGGCCCGCTCCGTCATGTGTTTCTCCCCGTGCCCGTCTCAGCTCACCACGTGGCCCGCACCTGGCGGATGATCCTTCGACGCAACCGCACCCTGCGGCTGCCGTCGCGCAGCAGGCTCAGACGGTACAACTCCCAGTTTCCGTACTCCGCGTGGTCGGTCAGCAGACGTGCCGTTTCCTTGCGGGAGACCCCACGAGGGACGTGCACATCGACAAATTCGTATTCCGGCATCGCATCTATTGTGCGGGCTGGGGCCAGGTACGGATAGCGTCTGCACTATGTCTGATGCTGCGCAGCCCACCGCTGCCGAGGTACGCGCCGCCGCCGAGGCGGTCAAGACCGCGCTCGACCGCCACCTGGCCGCGGTCGAACGCCGGTCGGGAGAGGACGACCCGGCGGTCTACGAGGCGTTCAACCAGCTGGCCGCGGCCGCAGAGGTGTATGACGAACTGCTCTACGACCGCTACGACGAGGTCACGCCCTTCGAGATCCCCGGGGCGGAGGACGCGCTGCCCCCGTACACCGGTCCCGAGGAACCGAACGCGCTGAGCGTGCTGATCCGTCGTGACTACGCCGTCGCCGAGCCTCAGCGGCTGCTGGCGCAGGCACAGCGGATCGAATCGGCGGAGGGCGATGACGGCGCCCCGGCCTCCGGGACGGTGCACGGCGCTCTCGGGCTGCTGTTCGGCGAGTTCGAACCCGACGAGATCGCCTCCCGGCACAAGGAGTTCGGGCTGGAGGAGGGCGACTCCACGCTCTGGGTGACGGCGGCGGACGAGCCGGCCGAACCCGGCGAGTGGCTGGAGGCACCGTTCGAACAGGTCGACGCGGAGCAGGTGGTCTGCCGCTTCGACGTCAGCGCCGTCTTCGACGACGAGATCGACGACGTCGACGATGACGAGGAAGATCTCGAGGACGAGCTCGTCGACGCGGACCTGGACGAGGACGAGGACCTGGAACCGCTGGAAGCGGACCGCCGCTGAGCGCACCGTAGGCGGCCACGGGGTGGTGGTCACGGGTCCGGCCCGTGACCACCACCCCGTCACGTACCGCTGATCTGCGGTGCGAGCAGTACCGGAAGCCGGGTCGTCCGCGGCTTCGCCGGAACCTCGGCCACGGCCCGGGGGAGCGCCTGTTCCACGCCGTGCACCACGGACAGATGCCGGTCGGCCCGCCCGAACGCCGTGTACACCCACGGCCGGCTGAGCGCCTGCGCCGCGTCACCGGGCAGCACCACGACCACCGCGGGCCATCGGCTCCCCACGGCCTGGTGCGCGGTCAGCGCCCAACCGTGCCGCACGGTCTGTTCCACCCGCTCCTTCGGCACGACGACGGCCTCGCCCTCGCACGACAGATGCAGCCCCTCGGCATCCGCCTTCACCACCCGGCCCGGCAGCGCACGCCCGGGGACGGGGGAGTAGACGATCCGGTCGCCGGGGTCGAAGCCGCCGAAGCGGCCCGGGCCGGGGTTGAGCCGCTCCTTCAGCGCCGCGTTGAGCACGCGCGTTCCGACCGCTCCGCCGTGCCCCGGCGTGACCACCTGGGTCTCGTCGGCCGGTACGCCGATCGCCCGCGGCACCGAGTCCACGACGAGCTGCACCGTCCGGTGCACGGCCTCGCCCGCGTCCCGCACCGGCACGATCACGACCTCCTTGCCGGGGGCCTCGACCTGGTTCAGCTCGCCGATGCCGATACCGGAGACCAGCTCGCCCAGCGGCCCCGGATCCGGCCGGCGTGAGGCCACCTGGGGACAGATCCGTGCCGTGAGCAGATCCGCGAACACCCGGCCCGGTCCCACGGACCACAGCACCGCCGGATCACCGGCCAGCACCAGACGCGCACCGTCCGGCAGCGACTCCGTCAGCAGCGCCGCCGCCTCGACATCCAGCTGCGGCGCGTCGAGCACGACCAGCAGATCGAGATCGAGGACCCCGTCCGCGTCCCGGCCGGGTCCTTCGAGGCCGGAGAGCAGCCCGGCGACGGTGGCCACGGGGGCGCCCGCGGGCGTCTCGTCCGCTCGCCCGGGGCCGTCCGCCGCCGGGCCGGACCGGTGCAGCAGGGCCACGAAACGGTTGCGGCCGATCGGACCGTGCGTGGCCGCCCAGGCCCGCAGCCCGAGGGACCGCGCGGTGTTCAGCAGCGCCGCGGGCTCGGCCAGAGCCGCCTCGCCGCCGGTGTGCAGCACCAGGCCCTGACCGGCGACCGCGCGGATCAGCTCCGCCGTCGACCCCTGGGCCGCGGCGGCGGCCCGCTCCCAGTCCTCGGCCGAACCGTCCTGCTTGGGCGCCGAGTTGACCAGCCGGGCCAGGCCGTCGGCCAGGCTCTCCTCCGCCAGCGCGTACCGCTCCAGTCCGACCAGGACACGGACCGGGCGCTCCTCGTCCTCCGCCGCGCCCTCCTCGTCGCTCCGGGCCGGGGCGGCGGCCTTCTCCTCCAGCGCGTCCTGGAAGACCAGGGCCTCGCCCTCCGCGATCGCGTCCTGCACGGCACTGTCGGGCTCCGGGACGCCCCGCTGGGCCAGGGCGGCGAGGAGCGCCGACATCTCCAGGGCGGTGTGCCCGGCCAGCGCCGCCTGCTCCAGGAGCCAACCAGTGAGGGCCCGGCCCCGCCGCTCGTCGTCCGGGCCGCACTCGGCTCCGAGCAGGGTCCGCGCGAAACCGTCGGCCTGCTCGGGGCGCACGCCGGGGATCCGCAGCAACTGCCAGGGATCGGCGCGCAGCCGTTCGTCCGCTCCCTCGCCGAGTGCGGCGGCGATCTGCGGCGCGAGCACCTCGGGGGCCCCGCCCTCGCCGAGCACCCGCTTCACGGACTGGACCGCCTCCGGCGCGGGAGCCATCGGGGCGGCGACGGGCTCGGACGCCACCGGCCGGGGCCGCCGTTCCGGCTCGGGGGCGGAGCGGCGGGGGGCGGGGCGGGGCTCTTCGAACACGGTGGCCACCGGCTTCTCACCGCTCTCGACGGCCCGTACGGCCGCGAGCAGGTCGGCGGCCTTGCCGCTCAGTTTGGTGCCGGCCTCGATGGGCGTCTTCTTCTCGGCCTTGCGCTGTTCGATGCGCTCCCGCTCGGCCTGCTGAGCCCGCAACTCGGCCTCGGCCTCGGACACCTGCCCGGCGCCTGCTGCAGCGGCCTCTGTGTCGGACCCTTGCCCGCCGCCTGCTTCAGCGCCCTCGGAGCCGGACTCCTGCCCGCCGCCCGCTTCGCTGCCCTCGGCGTCGGCCCCCTGCCCGCCGCCTGCTTCAGCGCCCTCGGAGCCGGACTCCTGCCCGCCGCCCGCTTCGCTGCCCTCGGCGTCGGCCCCCTGCCCGCCGCCCGCTTCGCTGCCCTCGGTGCCGGACTCCTGCCGGTCTGCGGCTTCAGCCCCCGACGCCTCGGCCCCCTGCCCGCCGCCCGCATCGCTGCCCTCGGTGCCGGACTCCTGCCCGTCTGCGGCTTCAGCCCCTGCGGCCTCGGCCCCCTCCCCGGCGTCCGCTTCGGGACTCTCCGTGCCGGCCCTCTCCCCGGCGCCGCCCAAACTTCGGTCGGTCCGGGCCGCTCCGGCCGGTGTGCTCTCGGCGCCCGGCGTCCCCGGCTCGGTGTCCTCCGTGGTCTCGGGCTCCGTGCTCACAGCGTGCTCCAGTCGTGATCGGGATAGCGGTGCACGGGCGCCGACACATCGTCGAGCGCCCGGCAGATCTCGTCAGGAAGACTAAGGGTCTCCACTGACAACGCCGCCGTGAGCTGCTGCGCGTTGCGCGCGCCGACGATCGGCGCGGCCACCCCCGGCCGGTCGCGGACCCACGCCAGGGCCACCTGGAGCGGCGTCACCGCCAGTCCGTCGGCCGCGGTGGCCACGGCGTCCACGATGCGGCTCGCCGTGTCGTCCAGGTACGGCGCGACGAACGGCGCCAGATGCTCCGAGGTGGCGCGCGAGTCCGGTGGCATCGAGTCGCCCCGGTACTTGCCCGTCAGCACCCCGCGTCCGAGCGGCGAGGACGGCAGCAGGCCTATGCCCAGGTCCAGCGCGGCCGGCAGCACCTCGCGCTCCACACCGCGCTGGAGCAGGGAGTACTCCAGCTGCGTACCGGCGAGGCGGGTCCTGCCGGGAGCCGAGAGCTGCCAGGTCGCGGCCTTGGCCAGCTGCCAGCCGCAGAAGTTGGAGACGGCGGCGTAACGGGCACGCCCGCTGGAGACCGCGAGGTCGAGGGCCTGGAGGGTCTCCTCCAGCGGGGTGTCCGGGTCGTACGCGTGCACGTGCCACAGGTCGACATGGTCGGTGCCGAGCCGGGCGAGCGAGCCGTCCAGCGCGGAGAGCAGATGGCCACGCGACCCGTCGAAGCGGCGGTCGGGGTCCGCAACGCTGCCCGCCTTGGTCGAGATGACCAGGTCGCGGCGGGGCACCAGGCCGTCGATGAGCTTTCCGAGGAGGTATTCGGCCTCACCGTCGCCGTACACGTCCGCGGTGTCGACGAGGGTCCCGCCCGCTTCCCAGAAGGTCTTCACCAGGTCCGCGGCGTCGTGCTCGTCGGTGTCCCGCCCCCAGGTCAGGGTGCCGAGCCCGATCCGGGACACACGAAGGCCGGTGCGACCGAGTTGCCTCTGCTCCATGAACGCCGAGATTACTGGCCAGAACCTACGGTGTGGGTGGCTGTGGACCACCGATTTCCGGGAGCGGGACCGTGAGGTCGCCCGATCCGACGGTGCCGGGTGTCCTCGTTCAGCAGGTGCCGTCCGACACCTGAAGGCCCTTGTTCGCGCCCGCCGTTCGGCTCACGACGGCGGGCACACAGCCGGCGGCGTCCGCACGGAAGGCGTACGGGATGCCGACGGTGGTGTTCGACTTCGGGTCGGGTCCGGCCGGATGGTTCTCGCGGCCGGGAGCGGACCAGGTCACGTTGTCGAAGATGTTGCCCCCGACCTGCCAGTAGCCGGCCGCGTCGGTGTAGAAGGTGCCCAAGACGTCCTTGGAGTCCTCGAAGTAGTTGTTGTCCACCTTGGCGCGGGCGCCGGCCCGGGAGTTGATGCCGGACTCGTTGAGGCGCACGTAGTGGTTGTTGTAGAGGTGGGCGATGCCGCCGCGCAGCAACGGGGCGCGGGAGTCGATGTTCTCGTACCGGTTGTGGTGGTAGGTGATGTAGCCGTTCGACCGGTCGCTCTCACTGTTCCCGACGAGGCCGCCGCGACCGGAGTTGCGCAGGACGCTGTAGGACAGGGTCACGTACTGGGTGTTGTCCTTGAGGTCGAACAGGCCGTCGAAGCCCTCCGACTCACCGCCCGACGCCTCCAGGGTGGTGTGATCGATCCACACATTGCGGACGTTGCGCTCCATGCCGATGGCGTCCCCGCCGTTGGACGTGGGAGAGCCGGATTTCTTGACGTTCCGGACGGTCACGTTCTGGACGATGATGTTCTTCGATTCGCGGATGTGGATGCCCACTTGGTCGAAGACGGCGCCGCTGCCGACCCCGACGATGGTCACGTTGCCGACCTTCTTGAGCTCGATCACACCGTCGGCGGTGTCGCAGCTGCCGCCGGAGACCTTCTTGGTGTTGGCGTGGCTGATGGTCCCGCTCACCTCGATGGTGAGGGGGGTGCTGGTGCTCGCCCGGCCGCACAGGGCCTGGTGGATCGCCGTTCCGGTGGTCGCCCGCACCGTCCGGCCTCCGGCGCCGCCGGTGGTACCGCCGTTCTGGGTCGCGTAGCCGGTGGCGCCACCGGTCGCCGCCGACGCCTCGGGCATCGACACGAGAGTGCCGGTCGCGGCGGCGAGGGCCATCGTGGCCAGCGCGGCGTGGAGCCTCAGGGGGAGTGTTCGCTTCATCCTTGCCTCTCCGTTCGTCTTCGGACGGTGGTGACGGAAAGCGCTTTCCAGAAAGGTACGAACTTGCTGTGGACGCGTCAATGGTCGCGTCCATGATTCCCGTTCACTCATCTAAACGGCTGCGGGGCCCTGACCGTGTACCTCGCCCCCGCCCCCGCGCTAAGGTGCCCGGACAAGGCACGTTACTGATCAGTAAGGGGATGCGGCATGCAGCTCGGTATCAACCTCGGCTACTGGGGTGCCGGAATGGACGCGGACAACCTGGCCGTCGCGCAGGAGGCCGACCGGCTCGGCTACGCCGTCTGCTGGGCCGCCGAGGCCTACGGATCCGACGCCGCCACCGTACTGAGCTGGGTCGCCGCCCAGACCGAGCGCATCGACGTCGGCTCCGCCATCTTCCAGATCCCGGCCCGCCAGCCCGCGATGACCGCCATGACCGCCGCCACCCTCGACTCCCTCTCCGGCGGCCGCTTCCGCCTCGGCCTCGGCGTCTCGGGCCCGCAGGTCTCCGAGGGCTGGTACGGCGTCAAGTTCGACAAGCCGCTGGCCCGCACCCGCGAGTACGTCGAGATCGTCCGCAAGGCCATGACCCGTGAGCGCCTGTCGTACGAGGGACAGCACTGGACCCTGCCCCTGCCCGACGGCCCCGGCAAGCCGATCAAGCTGACCGTGCACCCGCAGCGCGAGCACATCCCGCTGTACATCGCCGCGATCGGTCCCCGGAACCTGGAGCAGACCGGCGAGATCGCCGACGGCGCCCTGCTGATCTTCCCGGCCGCCGAGCACCTCGAGGACACGACGATCTCGTATCTGCGCGCCGGGCGCGAGAAGGCCGGCAAGACCCTCGACGGGTTCGATGTCTGCCCGACCCTGCCGCTCGCCGTCGGCGACGACAAGGACGTGGCCGCGCTCGCCGACACCTTCCGCCCCTACACCGCGCTGTACGTCGGCGGCATGGGCAGCCCCAAGCAGAACTTCTACAACCAGCTCGCCCAGCGCATGGGCTACGAGCGGGAAGCCGCCGAGATCCAGAGCAAGTACCTCTCCGGCGACAAGCAGGGCGCCGCGGCCGCCGTCCCGCACGACCTGATCGACAAGACGACCCTGCTCGGTTCCGTGGACCGCATCGCGGACCGGATGAAGGCCTACGCCGCGGCCGGGGTCACCACCCTGTCCCTCGCGCCGGCGGGCTTCACGCTCGACGAGCGGCTCGCGTCCCTCAGGGCCGGCACCGAGGCCCTGGAGCGCGCCGGGCTCGCCTAAGGGGTCCTTTCACTATGCCCGTCCGGGTCGCGCGGCCTGGTGCCGCACCTCGCCGCGTTGCCGAAACGCCCTAGTAGCTCCGCTACG
>NZ_JBEOSZ010000038.1:0-77092 GCF_040303285.1 Streptomyces sp. NPDC096046
AGCGGCGTCCGGTGCGTGCTCTCGGCGTGCCGGGTGCAAGCCCTCGTACTGGGTGTACTTGGGCTTGCGCCCGGTGCGGCGAGAGTGCGTGCCGGACGCCGCGACGGGGCGAACGTTGCCTGCTGCGGCACTAGCCGGAGTACCGGGGGGCTTCGCCCCCGGCCCCCCGGCCGTGCCCTCACCTCACCGCGACGCACCCGGACCCGAGGCCGGGCTCGAAGGCCTCAGCGGCCGGCTTCCTTGGACACCAGGGCCACCGCCTCGTCCACGTCGTCCGTCACGTGGAACAGCAGCAGGTCCTTGTCCGCCGCCTTGCCCTGGGCGATCACCGTGCCGCGGAGCCAGTCGATCAGGCCGCCCCAGTAGTCGCTGCCGAACAGCACGATCGGGAAGCGCGTGACCTTCTGGGTCTGGACGAGGGTGAGGGCCTCGAAGAGTTCGTCGAGGGTGCCGAGACCGCCGGGCAGGACGACGAAGCCCTGGGCGTACTTGACGAACATCATCTTCCGCACGAAGAAGTAGCGGAAGTTGAGGCCGATGTCGACGTACGGGTTGAGCCCCTGCTCGAACGGCAGCTCGATGCCGAGGCCGACCGAGATGCCCTTCGCCTCCAGGGCCCCCTTGTTGGCCGCCTCCATCGCGCCCGGGCCACCGCCCGTGATGACGGCGAAGCCCGCGTCCACCAGGCCCCGGCCCAGCCGGACGCCCGCCTCGTACTCGGGTGAGTCCGCCGGGGTCCGGGCCGAGCCGAACACGCTGATCGCCGGCGGTAGTTCGGCCAGTGCGCCGAAGCCCTCGATGAACTCCGACTGGATGCGCAGCACGCGCCACGGGTCGGTGTGGACCCAGTCGGAGGGGGCACGCTCGTCCAGCAGTCGCTGGTCCGTGGTGCTGGCCTGCACCTGATCCCGCCTTCGGAGGACGGGACCCAGGCGCTGTTCGTCCGGCGGCTGCTTCTTCCCCTCGGGGTTGCCGGTCGCCATGTGCGCTCCCTCCGTCGTGCCTGTCTTTCCACCTCAGCGTAGATCTACGCGGGTTACGAACGAGGGACGTGAGCATGTCCGCGCTGAAGCGCCGTAAACACGAGGGCGTCCCGGCGGGTCAGGCGGTCAGCCAGTTCCTCAGGCGCTCCTCGCCCGCGAGGATCTTGGCGATCTCCACCCGCTCGTCCCGCTTGTGCGCCAAGTGGGGGTTGCCGGGGCCGTAGTTGACCGCCGGGACGCCGAGCGCGGAAAAGCGGGAGACATCCGTCCAGCCGTACTTCGGCATGGGGGTGCCGCCGACCGCCTCGATGAAGGCCTTGGCCGCCGGATGGGACAGGCCCGGCATCGCCGCGCCGCTGTGGTCGACGACCTCGAACTCCTCGACCCCGCAGTCCGCGAAGACCTCCCGGACGTGGGCGACGGCCTCCTCGGGCGTGAGGTCGGGCGCGTAGCGGAAGTTGACGGTGACCACGCACGCGTCCGGGATGACGTTGCCGGCCACTCCCCCGTCGATGCCGACCGCGTTCAGGCCCTCGCGGTACTCCAGGCCGTCGATGACCGGCCGGCGGGGTTCGTAGGAGTCCAGGCGGGCGAGGATCGGGGCCGCGGCGTGGATCGCGTTGGAGCCCATCCAGCCGCGCGCCGAGTGGGCCCGCTCACCCGTGGTCTTCAGCAGCACCCGCAGGGTGCCCTGGCAGCCGCCCTCGACCTGGCCGTCCGACGGTTCGAGCAGGACCGCGAAGTCGCCCTCCAGCCACTCGGGGCGCGTCTCGGAGACGTGCTTGAGGCCGTTCAGCTCCGCGGCGACCTCCTCGTTGTCGTAGAAGACGAAGGTGAGGTCGCGGTTGGGGGCCGGGACGGTGGCGGCGATGCGCAGCTGCACGGCGACGCCCGACTTCATGTCGCAGGTGCCGCAGCCCCACAGGACGCCGTCCTCGTCGAGCCGGGAGGGGACGTTGTCCGCGATCGGCACGGTGTCGATGTGGCCGGCCAGGATCACCCGCTCCGGGCGGCCCAGGTTCGTGCGGGCCACGATGTTGTTGCCGTACCGGTCGACCGTCAGGTGGGGCAGCACGCGCAGCGCCGTCTCGATGGCGTCGGCGAGGGGCTTCTCGGTGCCGCTCTCGGAACGGAAGTCGACGAGCCGGGCGGTCAGCTCCGCGGCGTCCAGCGTGAGGTCAAGCGAGGTGTCGGCCATGCCGTCGACCCTAACGCGCCAGGCCGTCGCCTCACTGTCCACACCCGGCTCATACCACTCCGTACTCTCCAGTACCTTGTACCGCGTGCCAGAGCCGACATCTCCCAAACGTCGTGGCCGCCTCTTCCGATGCGGAGCCGCCTTCATGGTCCTGCTCGCGGTCGCCGGTTACCTCGTCGTGCAGTACGTCGCCGGTGGCTCCGGCGGACCGGGCTGCAAGGTCGTCTCCGGCAAGGGCGACGGAGCGTCGTACGAGTTCAGCCCCGAGCAGGCGGTGAACGCGGCGACGATCACCGCCGTGGGGACCGCGCGCGGGCTGCCCGAGCGGGCCGTGACCATCGCGCTGGCGACCGCGCTGCAGGAGTCGGCGCTGCGCAACATCGACCACGGCGACCGGGACTCCCTCGGCCTGTTCCAGCAACGGCCCTCGCAGGGCTGGGGGACGCCGAAGGAGATCATGGACCCGACGTACTCGGCCAGCGAGTTCTACGAGCACCTGGTCAAAGTGCCCGGCTACACCCGGCTGCCGCTCACCGTCGCCGCCCAGCGGGTGCAGCGCAGCGGTTTCCCGCAGGCCTACGCCAAGCACGAGCCGGACGCCGCGCTGCTCGCCGCGGCCCTCACCGGGCAGTCCGCGGCCACGCTGACCTGCGAAGGCCGCCCGGGTGCGACCCGGGCCTCGGGCCCGGACGGTGTGCGGGCCGCGCTGGTGCGGGACTTCGGGCGGGACGTGCTGGAGTCGGCCGGCGCCGAGGTGGGCGGCTCGCCGGCGGCGGGACCGGCGCCGTCCCCGAGCGGTACGGGCGGCACCGGCGGGCGGACGGTGACCCTGCCGGTGACCGCCGACCCGGGTTCGACGACCGGGCGCAGCCCGGACCGGCGCGGCTGGCAGCTGGCGCACTGGGCGGTGGCCCACGCCTCCGAGCTGCACATCGCGCGCGTCACCTACGCGGGGCGCGAGTGGGTCGCCGGGAACACCGCCAGCCAGTGGCGGGACGCTCCGGCGAAGGGCACCGCGGGAGCGGAACGGGACGCGGACGCGGTCCGTATCGTCACGATGGGCTAGCTCGAGCAGGAGTGCGGGGACTCACCCGTGGGGCTTAGCCGCACGACTCGGTGGCGGTGTGTGCGCAGGTTTTGGCACCCTCCTCCGGAAACCGTGGAATCCCTTGGGAACACAGGGCTGGAAGGATTCGGCGGCGTTTCCCGCAGTAGCCTCTTTGACCGTTTTTATCCGCAGCCGATAATGCGACACATTGCCAACTCTTTACGTTGCGGCGCCGCAACCTTCACGGACTTCGAGCGGTAGTCACTGCGTCCGAGCCGGGGTGATCCACAGCCAGTCGATCAACTGCCCCACCCGGCCGGGCACTTCACGAAGCTCACTGTTCTCTCCCGTCGAAGGAGCACCATGTCCCTCCCCCTGACCCGCAGGATCGCCCGTGCCGCGCTGATCGTCGCTGCGGGAGCGGCTGCCGGGGTCGGTGCGGCCGGTTCCGCCAGCGCGGCCCCCGAGCTGCCCGCCACCCCGAACCTCGGGGGTCTGACCGCCCTGGACGGCGCGAACGTCGGCGACACCGTCGACGGCGCGGCGCAGAACGTCACCGAGTCCGCGGGCGACACCGGCGGCAAGACCGTCGAGAAGGCGGTGCCGGCCGCGGGCAAGACCGGCGGCAAGAACGGCGGCAAGGCCGTCAAGAAGACCACGCCCCTGACGCAGAAGACCGCCGGTGACGCGGCGGGCACCGCCGAGCAGCTCGTCGGCGACACGGCCGGTTCGGCCAAGGGCGGCCTGCCGACGGACTCCCTCACCCAGGGCGGCGTGCCGTCCGCCGACTCCCTGCCGGTGAAGAGCCTGCCGGTCGGCTGACGCACCGAGGCTGTGACGCCGAAGGGGTCCGGGGAGCTTCCCCGGACCCCTTCGCCATGTGCTCGTTCGGCGCTCACAGACGCCGTACGGCCGCCGCGACCCTTTCGTCCGTCGCCGTCAGCGCCACGCGGACGAACTCCGCGCCCGCCGGGCCGTAGAAGTCGCCCGGTGCGACGAGGATGCCGCGCTGCGCGAGGTGGGCGACCGTGTCCCAGCAGGACTCGCCCCTCGTGGCCCACAGGTACAGGCTGGCCTCGCTGTGCTCGATGCGCAGGCCGTGGGTGCGGAGGGCCTCGCGCAGAAGCTCGCGGCGGGAGGCGTAGCGCTCGCGCTGCACGCGCACGTGGTCGTCGTCGCCCAGGGCCGCGATGACGGCCGCCTGGGTCGGAGCCGACGTCATCATGCCGCCGTGCTTGCGGATCTCCAGCAGCGGCCCGAGGACCGCCGGGTCGCCGGCCAGGAAGGCCGCGCGGTAGCCCGCGAGGTTCGAGCGCTTGGAGAGGGAGTGGACGGAGACGATGCCGTCGTACGAGCCGCCGTTGACGTCCGGGTGCAGCACCGAGACCGGGTCTGCCTCCCAGCCCAGCTCCAGGTAGCACTCGTCGGAGAAGAGCAGGATGCCGCGCGAGCGGGCCCAGGCGACGATCCGGGTCAGCTCCTCCTTGGAGAGGACCTTGCCCGTGGGGTTCGACGGGGAGTTCAGCCAGAGGAGCCTCAGGCCCTCGGGGTCCAGCTCCGTCGGGTCGTCGTAGGCCTCGTACGCGGCGCGCGCCAGCCGGGCGCCCACCTCGTACGTCGGGTAGGCCAGGCGCGGGTAGGCCACCCGGTCGCCGGGGCCGAGGCCCAGCTGGGTCGGGAGCCAGGCGACGAGTTCCTTGGAGCCGACGATCGGCAGCACGTGGCGGTGGGTGACCTCACGGGCGCCGAGGCGGCGCTCGACCCAGCCGGTGATCGCGTCGCGCAGCTCGGGCGTGCCCCAGACCGTCGGATAGCCCGGCGAGTCCGCGGCCGCGACCAGCGCTTTCTGGATCAGCTCGGGGACCGGGTCGACCGGGGTGCCGACGGACAGGTCGACGATGCCGTCCGGGTGGGCGGCGGCCGTGGCCTTGTACGGGGTCAGCTTGTCCCAGGGAAACGTGGGGAGGCGGTCGGAGACTGCGGACACGGGTTCTGGCTCACTTTCTGGCACGTACGAGCCGGGCTACGGCAAACGCCTCGGCCCCGTACGGCGATCAGCGGGCTGATCGGGCCGTACGGGACCGAGGCGGCGCCGGTGCGGGCCGCTCTTACTGGTTCTGCGGCGGCAGCGCGGCGACGAAGGGGTGGTCGCGCTCGATCAGCCCCAGCTTGCTGGCACCGCCGGGCGAACCGAGTTCGTCGAAGAACTCGACGTTCGCCTTGTAGTAGTCCTTCCACTCCTCGGGAGTGTCGTCCTCGTAGAAGATCGCCTCGACCGGGCAGACCGGCTCACAGGCACCACAGTCGACGCATTCGTCCGGGTGGATGTACAAGGACCGCTGGCCCTCGTAGATGCAGTCGACCGGGCACTCCTCGATGCACGCCTTGTCCTTGACGTCGACACAAGGCTGCGCGATGACGTAGGTCACGCTGTCGTTCCTCCTCGATAGGGCGCTGGCGGGCCTCCTCAGGCTCCGCCGCCTGGCGCGCGGGAGCGCGGCGTCGTCGATGCCCGCCCCTAGTATCTCCGTTCCTGGGCATGATCCGTACAGGAGGGGTGAACTGACCTGTGGAAATCTCTGCCGCCGGGCGACTCGAGGTCCGTATCACCACTGCTGACGTGGGTAAACGGGTCTCCGTGCGGAGCTTGACCGAACGTCCGGCCCCGGTGGAGAAGTTCACCGACACGGTCGGTGTTCTCACATCATGGGACAACGGTGTGCTGCTGATCACACGCAAGAGTGGCGAGAGCGTCCGTATCGAGGAATCGGCGCTGGTCGCGGGCAAGGTCGTGCCCTCCGCACCGGCGCGTCGCCGCGGGCCCGCCGCCTCCTACGAGGAGCTGGCCCGGGTCGCCGCGCGGGCCTGGCGGCCCGTGGAGAGCGAACGGCTCGGGGAGTGGGAGCTGCGGGCGGCGTCCGGGTTCACACGGCGGGCCAACTCGGTGCTCCCGCTGGGCGCGCCCGGCCTGCCGCTCGACGAGGCCCTCGACGCCGTACGGCGGTGGTACGGGGAGCGCGGACTGCCCGCCTACGTCCAGACCGCGACCGGCGCCGAGGGCACGCAGGAGCTGCTCTGCGCCGCGCTGGAGGAGCGGGGCTGGGAGCGGGAGGTGACCGCCGAGCTGTGGGTCGGGCCGCTGGCGCCGATCGCCGACCGGGGCGACCCGGCGGGGGTCGTACTGTCCCGGGAGGCCGACGCGGGGTGGCTGGCCCGGTACCAGCGCAAGGGCGTGAGCGAGGTGGCGCTGCGGGTGCTCGGCGGCGGGCCGTCCGTCTGGTTCGCGAGCGTGCCCGGGCCGACGGCACCGGCCGCCATCGGGCGGTGTGTCGTCGACGGGCGATGGGCCGGGTTCGCCGCCGTCGAGGTCGATCCGGCGCTGCGGCGGCAGGGGCTCGGCACGGCCGTGATGGCCGCTCTGGCCCGTCAGGCGCTCGACGAGGGCGCGTCGGCCGCGTGGCTCCAGGTGGAGGCCGAGAACGCGGGAGCGCGGGCGCTGTACGCCCGGATGGGCTTCGCCGCGCATCACGCCTACCACCACTACCGGGCGCCGGACGCCGGCGGCACCGGCCGGTAACCGATCGTCGTCGAAGGGCACGAGCCAGCCATGCGTCCCCCGTTTCCCCCGCCCCCCGAGCGTTCCGCCGAGCTGCGGCGGCGGTTCGCCGAAGAGGCCCGTGGCGAGCGGCCCGATCTGGCGACGCTGTGCCTGCTGGTCGGGGCGGTGGCGGACGGGGAGCTGGACGAGGCGGGCCTGGACGCCGCGCAGGTCGAGCTGGACCGGCTGGCCGGGCTGCTGCCGTACCGGCCCGGCGGGCCGCGGGCCTGGGCGGTCGCCCTGCGGGAGCTGCTCGGTGAGCGGACGGGCTTCCACGGCACCTCGGCCGACTACCAGCGGCTGGAGTCCTCGCTGCTGCACGAGGTGCTGGTGCGGCGCAGAGGGCTGCCCATCCTGCTGTCCGTGGTGTGGATGGAGGTGGCACGGCGGGCGGGAGCGCCGGTGTACGGGGTCGCCCTGCCGGGGCACTTCGTGGTCGGGTTCGGGCCGGAGGAGGGGCAGGTGCTCGCGGACCCGTTCGACGGGGGGCGGGTGCTGAGCGGGGCCGACGCGGAGTTGCTGGTGGCCGGGGCGGCGGGGGCGCGGTTGGACGCGGCGATGTTGCGGCCGGCGGATCCGCTGAATGTGGTGCTGCGGATCCTGAACAACGTGCGGGCGTGGGCCGCGGCCCGGCCGGAGCGGTCGGATGTGGCGTTGTGGGCGGTCGAGTTGTCGTTGCTGCTGCCGTCGCGTCCGGCTCGGTTGCGGTACGAGCGGGCGCAGTTGCTCGTGCAGCGGGGGGAGTTCCTGGGCGGGGCCGCGGAGTTGGAGGCGTACGCGGAGGTTGTGGAGGCGGTGGACGAGGCGGCTGCCGAGCGGGTGCGGGGAGAGGCGTTCGCGGCTCGGGCCATGCTCAACTGAGCCTTCACGCCGTGCAGCGTCGCGCTGTCGGGTGTGCGGGTTTGTCGTGGTCGATCGCGCAGTTCCCCGCGCCCCCGCCCGGCCGCGTTCGTGAGCCGGACGAGTTCGGCGACCACGACCTCGTTCATGAGCCCGCCGCTCCGCAGCGTGGCGCCCACGCGCCCGGCGACCATGGCAGGTCGAGGCTGGTGGACTCGCGGCGCCGCCGGGGCCGAGCAGGGCGACGACCGTGACCTCGTTCATGAGCCCGCCGCTCCGCAGCGTGGCGCCCACGCGCCCGGCGACGATGGCAGGTCGAGGGTGGTGGACTCGCGACTCGCGGCGCCGCCGGGGCCGAGCGGGGCGATGGTCCGGCCAGGTCCGACCGGGGGATGCCGGCGGGGGCGGTGCCGGGTGTCCGGAGTGCCGCATGACAGGTGTCATGTCCGCGGGGTGACGACGACAGCCCCCGCCCTCACCGGGCAGGGGCTGTCGTACGGCGGGTGCCCGGGTCAGTTCGGGGTGGTGTCGATGACCACGGTGCGCTCCGCCGGCGTCTGGCCGCGCAGCGCCTTGCGCAGTGCGGTGACGACGTCCTGCGGGAGTACGTCGCGCTTCCCGGTGGCGGTCTCGATCTGTACGCCGTCGAACGTCGTGCCGTAGGCCTCCTTGAGCGCCTTCAGGTTGTAGGTGTCCACGAGCTTGCCGTCGACGGCCTTGAATCCGAGGATCTTCGGCAGCGACAGCGCGCCGAACGGAATGCTGTGCGCCGCATCGGTCTGCACGGTGGCCTTGGCCGACATCGCGGGCTGCGCGAAGTCCTTCAGGACCCGGTCGACCTCGGCGTTCGAGACCGTCGGCCGGCGGGTGGTGGTCGGCAGGTTCACCGTGCCGACCCTGCCGGTCTCCACCTGGGTGCGGTACGCCTCCTCGACCGTCGTCGTCGCCTTGGCGAGGTCGATGCCCTTGCCCACCTTGCCGTACACCGGGACGGCCTTGCCGTCCTTGAACTCGATCGTGCCGTCGGTCGACGCGCCGGAGCCGCCCGCCGCCTCCTTCAGGGAGGCGTGCAGCTTCTCCTCGTCGACGGGCATGACCGGCGTGACGACACGGTGGTTGCCGAAGAGGGAGCCGATCACGGAGACCGGGTTGTAGTCGCTCTTCGCCGCCGCGTCGGCCGTGGCGTCCATGTCGAACTGCAGGCCCGCGTTGTCCGGGTCGAGGGTGACGGTCTTGCCGCCCACCGACAAGGTCATCTCCTTGCCGACGCGGTTGTCGAAGGCCTCGTCGAGCTTGCGGACCGCGCCGTCGCGGGTGGTGCCGCCGATGTCGACGCCGAGCACGGTGGTGCCCTTGGGCACGTCGGTGCGGTTCATCAGCAGGCCGGCGCCGTAGACGCCACCGGCGAGGACGACCACGCCGACGGCCAGCAGCACGAGCTTGCTGCGCCCCTTCTTCTTCGGCGCCTTCGACGAGCTCGCCGGGGGCGGGGAGACCGGCTCGGGCAGCTTCGGGGCCGTGTGCGGCACCGGGCCGTCACCGGGCGCACCCGGGCCGAACGGAGAGGCCGCGCCGGGCGGTACGACGGGGATGCCGCTGGTGACGGTGTGCCCGGAGACGTTGTCGTGCCGGGGGCCGTAGCCCTGCCCGTCCGACGGTTCGGGGGCGGGCTTCTGCGGGGTGAGGATGGCGGTGTCGTCGCTCATGCCACCACCGGGGCCGGGGCCCGTGGCACCGGGGGTGCCACCCTGGGCACCCGGGCCCGCCGGGCCGCCAGGGGCTCCGGGTACGCGCGTACCGGCGGGACCGCCGGGAGCGCCCGGGCCACCGGGGCCGCCGCCTATGGCTCCGGGACCGACGGGGGCGCCGGGGCCTCCCGGCCGGCCGTGAGCGTTGAAGGCACCGGGGCCGCCGGGGCCGCCGCGGGCACCGGAGCGGCCGGGCTCATCGAAGGACTCGGGGGCGCCGAGCCGACCCGGGTCACCGAAACCACCGACGGCACCGGGCTCATCGAAGGACTCCGGGGCACCGGGCCGACCCGGGTCACCGAAGCTCCCAGGGCCGCCAGGGCCGCCCGGCGCGTTGAAGGCACCGGGATCACCGTGGCCGCCTGGTGCGTTGAAGTCGCCCGGGCCACCGGCCGGTGGCACCATCGGGCCGTCGCCGGTGACCGGTCCGCCGGTCGGGCCGGCCGGGCCCCGGGACCCGGGCGCGCCGGGTTCGCCGAAGCCGTGGGCAGCGCTCGGGCCGCCGTTCTGGCCGTCGTAGCCGCCCTGCCCGTTCTCGGAGAAGTACGGCAGGTCGTCGCGGCGCGGTTCGCCGCCGTCGCTCGGGGCGGGACGGGAGCCGTTGCCCGCGGAACGCGAACCGTTGCCCAGCGGGCCCGCCGCCAGGGCCTCGGTGACGTCGAAGGAGCCGGTGCCGCCGCCGTGCCCGGGCGCGACAGGACCACCGGTCGCGCCGCCCGGCAGCCCGGCACCGTTCGTGCCGCCGGACCGGGAGCCGCCCGGCGCGCCCATGGAGCCGACCACGCCACCGGGCCGCCCGGTACCCGGACGCGCGCCACCGGACGCACCGGCGCCGGAGCCCGGCGCACCGGGCCCGCCCGCCGCCGGAGCCGAACCGCCCGGCAGACCGGCCCCGTTGGTGGAGCCGCTGCCCGGACCGCCCTTGCCTCCGCCGGACTTGCGGGGCGCGAACCAGTCACTGGTGGGCTTGTCGTCGCCCGGCTGCGCGGACTCGGCAGGCGGCTCGACCGGGGCCGGAGGCGCGTCGGCGCCCGGGGCCGTCGGCGCCTCACCGCGCGTGTCGGTGTCTGCGGAACCCTCCGCCTCCGCGACGGGTTTGCGCATCACGACCGGCGGAATGGGCCGGGACCCGGGGATGTTGATCCGGATCCGGGTCGTCAGCGTGGTCTCGGTCTTGCGTTCCTCCGGCCGCGTGGCGGAACGGCCCGCGTCCCTACCGGCGTCGGAGACCGTCGGGGTCCCGTACGGCGGCGTGCCCGACGGGTAGGCGGCTCCGCCGCGCCCGTTGGGCCCGGAGGACGGAGTGTCAGTTTCACGACTCAAGGCAGGTTCTCCCGGTTGGCTCCGCCGCCCGACACAACCTCACGCGGGCAGCTCGGCGGCGCGCACCACCATACTGGCCACTTCTCAGCCGTATCTCAGGACCGCTGGGGAAAGTCACACCGGACCCCCACGGGCGTGTCCCGGCGAAGTGGTACGTCACTTGCCAAGTCGGACGGGGTCACCGTCCGGTTGCCGCCCCGGGGCGAAGGTGGCGCAGATCACAGCCACGGCGATGCCCCCGAGCAGGAAGAGATAGGAACCGCTTCCCGCGGCGAAGAGGAAGTCGCCCTCGGGACGACTGGCGGTGAGCAGGATGACGGCCAGCATCCAGCCCGCCGCGACCGCGACACCCCCGGACCGGGCCCTCATGACGCGGGCGGCACCGAGGACGGCTCCGGCCTCGGCGGCGAGAGCGAGCAGCAGTCCTCCCGGGAACCACCCTGGCTGTACCAGCGCCCCGGCCGCGCCGACCACGGCGCCGAGCACGAAGAACCCGAGGAGGGCGCCGACCCGCCCGGCGGTGGGCGGCCGCATCGGCTGGGCGAGGATCGGCGTCCGGTCGCTCACGAGTCCCCCTCGACACCGGCGAACAGGTCCGTCTCCCGCTCGCCCGGTCCCCGCTCGCCCCGCACGAGTTCGTAGTACTCGGTCGTGAGGATCGGCTGGGCGAGCTCGTTGGACAGCACGAAGTACGGCTCGGCCACGGTGATCTGGGTGGCGTGGGCGCGCATCGCAGCAGCCTTGGCCGCGGCGTGGGCGGTGCCGTCGACGACGGTGGTGATCCGCTCCTCGGCCACGACACCCGGGACGTCGTCGACGTCGGCCGCCTTGGTGAAGGGCGTGCCGGGCAGGTCCTGGCGGAGCCGGGCGAACGACTCCTCCACAACCGGCCGGGGAACCCGGTTCCAGTAGACCTTGGGGATCGTCCAGCCCGACTCGGCGGCCAGCTCCGCAGCGCGCATGGCGACGCGGTGGGCCTGGATGTGGTCGGGGTGGCCGTAGCCGCCGTGGTCGTCGTAGGTGACAAGGACCTGGGGGCGCACCTCGTGGATCACCTGGACGAGGTGTGCGGCGGCCTCGTCGACGTCGGCCTGCCAGAAGCAGGCGGGGTCGTCGTTGTCGGGCAGGCCCATCATCCCGGAGTCGCTGTAGCGGCCGGCGCCGCCGAGCAGGCGGAAGTCCGTCACGCCGAGCTCGGCCATGGCGGCGGCGAGCTCACGGCGGCGGTGCTGGCCCAGGGCGGCGCCCGTCAGGTGCGCGAGCTCGGACGGGATGACCTCGCCGCGCTCGCCGAGGGTGCAGGTGACCAGGGTGACGTGGGCACCCTCGGCCGCGTACCGGGCCATGGTCGCGCCGTTGTTGATCGACTCGTCGTCCGGGTGCGCGTGCACCAGCAGCAGACGCCGGGAGGGCAGTTCCGTCATGGGGCCAGCCTACGAGGCACCGGACCGCTGTTCGTCACGCCCCGGCCCGTCACCCCTCGGCGTCGAGCACATGGGCGATGGCCAGGGCGATCCGCTCGATCCAGTCGATGGCGTCCGTCACCTCGGCCTCGTCGATCGGACGGCGCTGCTTGAGGTCGCCGTCGATCAAGTCGGCGTCGTGTGCGATCTTGTTGCGGCGCTGGGTGATCTCCAGGTACCGGCTACGGAGCTTCTTCTCGTCGAACGTGGTCCGCCCCTGGAAGAAGTGCTGGTTGATGCATCCCGCCGCCTCGTACCAGACCTTCTTCTCCGTCACCAGCTTGAGCACCTCGGAGATCTTCCCGGGGTGCTGGAGCGCCTGTACGGCGAGCTTCTCCCGCAGGTGCTCCGCGACGGCCTCGGAGAGCGTGACCTCACCCCGCCGCACCGCCTCCACCCGGTGCAGCGGCAGTTCGTACCTCCGCAGTTGGTGAGGCATCGCCGGGCTGTCCTCGACCGTCAGTTCGGCCACTCGGCGCAGCACCTCCTCGTGCAGCCAGTGGTCGATGGCCGCGACAGCCTGCACCCAGGCCGCCCGGTAGAAGTCGTCGATGTCGATCGTGGGCGACCGGAACGGCGTGAGCATCCGGCCTGCCTCGACCATGCGCCGGGCGTACGACAGATTCGTCATGAACGCCTCGAACTGACGCGTCTGCGGTCTGGAAACAGCCATGCGCAACCCCGTGCTCACTCTTCGCCACGATCTTTACGAGCACGATCGCGGAGTTGCCAGGGGGCCGGTCAAGTCGGAAAGCATCGTCCGAACGAAGGTGACCGAAAGCAGTTCTTCTGTTTCCGGATCGAGTCCCTCAGGACCCGGCCTCTTCCTCATCGTCGTCCTGGTAGCACGGCAGGCCGCTCGTCGGAATGGTCCACTCCGCGATCGTGACGTCTTCGCCGTAGACGAAGTCCTTGCGGGTGGCGTACCGGGGTCCGTCCGGCGTCCGATGGATGTCGGTGAGGACAGCACCGGTGCCAGTACGAGGGTCGAAGATCGCGTAGACGGGGATGCCGAGCAGCGGGTAGTCACGCATCTTGCCCACCCAGTCGTTGCGCGGGTTGGAGCGGGATACGACCTCGATGGCGGCGATGAGCGTACGAGCGTCGAAAGACCCTTCGATATCCATGTCCTCTTCGGCGATCACCATGATGTCGGGTCGGCGCATGACACCCTCGGGTTCGTTTTCCACGTCGGGCTCGCCCGTATGGGCCACGAGCTCTTCCGGCATCACCTTCTCCAGGCGCTTCCGGAGTCGCGACCTGGACAGCTCGTGTGGGCCGTTGGGCGACAGCAGGTCGTGGACGATCCCTTCCTTGGTGATCTCGAACTTGCCCGGCACCGTGTCGTCCGTGGACTGAACGAAGTCACGCATGGCCCGGTACCGGTGGGAGGCGCCCTGTCGCACGTCGTCGGGTGCGATGGTCATGGCGCTCACTCCTCGTCATCCGTGCCGTGCCCAGGGGCAAGGGTCGTCGCGCTCACGCTAGGCGGCCTCCTGGAGATCGGTGCGGCAGTCGCGGCAACGTGCTGCGGGGTCGGGTGAGCGGAACCCGCGGTCGCAGCCGTCGCAGTTCCGCATCGGATGCCACACGGGCGGCGACGGGGCGGCGGCCGGTGCACGGAACGGGGCCGGGGGCGGGAGCTGGGCGGCGAGACGGCCGGCCAGGAAGGCGGCGGGCCGTCGTACGCCCTCGGGCGGCAGGTCGGCGGTCAGGGCGCGGCGTACGGCGGCGGGGCTGACGTCCCGTTCCAGCCAGGCGGCGACACCGGGGGCCAGATGGGCCGTATCGTCGACGGAGAGGAGCAGTCCGGGGTCGTGGCGGTGGAGGTCCGCGAGGAGGTCGGTGGCGGCCTGGAGGAGCGCGGGGGCGGGGTACGCGGGGCGCGGTACGTCCGGGAGCGGCTTGCGGGGTGCTCGTTCCCCGCGCGCCGCCCGTGTGGAGCGCGTCCCGCTTTCCTCGCACGCCTCCCGCTGCTGCGGTGCCGCCGCGGCTCGGGCCTGGGGGTGGTCGTGAATCTCGGGGCGCTCACGGGCCTCGGGGCGGTGGCGGGCCGCCGCCGGCTGGTTGCAAGAGATCGTGCGGGTGACGATGCGGCCGGTGGGTGTGCGGACGCGTTCGCGGCGCAGGTAGCCGTGGGCCTCCAGTTCGCGCAAGGCGGCGGCGATCCGGGTGGCTCCCTCGGGGAACCGGGCGGCGAGGGTCTTGATGTCGGCTGGGGCTCCCTTGGGCAACGACTGCAGGTGTGTGCCGAGCCCGATGGCGAGGAGCGAGAGCTCTCTGTGCTGAGCCAGGTGGTTGCCGATCACCGTGAAGCGGGTGGTGTGGCGTGTGTTCTCGTGCTGGATCCCGCCGGTGCGGTGGACCGCGCCGGGCCGCCGGTTCGGGTGCTTGTTGCCCACAACGTGGGCCTGGGCGTGCGGGGGCACGCTAGGGTTCGGGGTACCCATCGGGAAGCCTCTATCTTCCTCGGTGGTCAGGCCCTCGCACTGGGATTGCCGTCCCGGCGGGGGCCGTCGCATGTCTGTGGTTGTGTTGCGCCGAGCGTAGAGCCAGCAAGGGGCTGGAAATCCAGTCGAGTTGCCGATGTTCACTCGCGCGGGTGAGCGGCCGTCACGAGCGGGAGGGGTGGGGTTTGGTGAGGTCATTTCACCTCCGTGGTTCTTGGGAAAAGAGAGTGCCCCTTTCGCCGAAGCACGAGTTTTCAGGTTCCGGCGGCACACCGGCTCCGCCGCTCGGAGAGGATGTCTGCCATGCCGAAGACCACACAACTGCGTACGTACACGGTCCGGGACGGCCTGCTCGACGAGTGGGTGCAGCGGTGGCGGGGAGAAATCGTTCCGCTGCGGCTGGAGTTGGGATTCAGGATCGGGGGAGCATGGGTGGACCGTGAGCGCAATCAGTTCGTCTGGCTGATCTCCTACGATGGCCCGGAGACCTTCGCCGAGCGCAACGCGCTGTACTGGTCGTCGCCCGAGCGCGAAGCGATGGGCCTGAACCCGGACGACTACCTTGTCCACACCGATGACCGCACGGTCGAGCAGGCCTACTGAGCCACTACCTCACGCGGGGTCGAGCGGCAGCAGATGCTGCCGCCGTTCCTCCTGAGTGAGGGTACGGAAAACCCTCCCCCGGGCAGTGGCCTCCAGCCGGTCGTAGTCGGGCTCCGCTCTCCACACCCGCGCCGTCCCGTCGGCCGATCCCGTGAGCAGTCGCGTGCCGTCCGGTGACCAGGCCACGGAGAGCACCTTGTCCTGGTGCACACCGACGACGGCGACCTCTTCCAGGGTCGTGGCGGACCAGACCCGTACAGTGCGGTCGTCGCCGCCCGTGGCGATGTGCAGGCCGTCGGGTGACCAAGCCACGGCGCGAAGCCGCCCCTCGTGCCCCTTGAGCACCTCGATACGTCGCCCGGTGACGACGTCCCACACAGCTGCAGTCCAGTCGCCGGAAGCGGTGGCGATCCTCGTCTCGTCCGGCGACCAGGCCGCGTCCTCCACGTAGTTCTCGTGGCCGCGCAGCACTGTGAACTGCCGCCCCTCCCCGATGTCCCACAGGCGACACGTACGGTCGTCCGAGCAACTGGCGAGCAGCCGACCGCTCGGCGACCAGGCCACGCGCCCCACCCAGTCCTGATGTTCGGTGAGTTCCAGCAGCTCGGTCCCGTCCGACGCGGACAGGACGCGCACGGCACCGTCGTGACCACCGGTGGCGATCCGGCCGCCGTTCGCAGACCACGCGCACCCCTCGATGACTTCGCCGTTTCGCTCGAACAGTGTGCTGCCGCGCCCGTCGATGATCCGAAAAAGTCCGTCGTTCGTACTGAACGCGAGTCGTTCCCCCTGTGGAGCCCAGGCGACAGACCAGACCCGGTCCTCGCACTCGATCACCGGTCCGGCAGGCGCTCCGGTCACCACGTCCCACACCCGTACGGTGCCGTCGTCCGAGGCAGTGGCGAAACGGTCGCCGTCACTGGACCACGCGGCATGATTCACGGGACCTCGGTGTCCGTCGGCCAGTACGGCCTCTGCGCCACGCGGGCGCAGGTCCCACACCAGGCCGGTGCCGTCGGTGGAACTGGTGGCGAGCATGGCCCCGCAGGGTGACCAGGCGACGCCCCACACTGTGTCCGCATGGCCCCGCAGCACGGCCAGGACCTTGGCGTCCTCGGTGTCGACGATGCGCACGGTGCGGTCCGAGGAGGCGCTGGCCAGCATCCGACCGTCCGGTGACCAGGCCAGGTTCCACACGTAGTCGGTGTGTCCTCGGAGCAACAGGCGCAGGGCGCCGGTCCTGGCATTCCAGATGCGGGCGGTGTGGTCCCCGGAGCCGGTGGCGATATGCCGTCCGTCGGGTGACCAGGCGATGCCCTCGACGAAGTCCGAGTGCCCGGTGAGCGTGGTGGCCGCCGTCCCGGCCGTCAGGTCCCACACGATCGCGGTCTGATCGTGGGAGGCGGAGGCGAGGCGATCGCCATCCGGCGCCCAGGCCACACCCCACACGTCCTCGCTGTGCCCGTGCAGTTCGTGCACGACCCGACCACTATCGGCCTCCCAGACCCGGACGAGCCGGTCCTTGGAGCTCGCCGCTACGTGCCGACCATCCGGCGACCAGGCGACCTGTCTGTTGAGGTCCCCGGCTCCGGTGAGCAGCCGGACCGGCTCCCCCGAGGCAACGTCCCAGATCCGTACGACACGGTCACGGCCGGCGGTTGCCACCCTCGTCGAGTCCGGTGACCAGGCAACGGACTCGGCCATGGCCCCATCGCACGGCAGTACCAGCCGGGTGCGTCCGGACGGTGCGTCGTGAACGCGAGCTGTGCCGTCCCTGGACGCAGTGGCCAGCATGCGCCCGTCGGGGGACCAGGCGATGTGCCGGACTGTGTCCGTGTGTCCGTCGAGCCGGGCACGAACGTGACTTGCCGCCAGCGCCGCCATCAACCCGCGTCTGGCCGAGGGCGTGGGTGTGCACTCGCCGAGCGCGGCGAGCGACAGCAGCAGGGAACGCTCCGGTTCGTCCTCCGCGCTCAGGAGAACCTGCCGACCGATGCTGTCGGAGACGCGGCTGAGGAAGGTCAGGTCGCGGCGCTGCGAGGACTCGACGAGTGCGCGGGCGGGTGGGGACGCCTGCCCGGATTCCTCCAGCGCTTCCAGCCAGCGCCGGGCCGCGCTGAGGCGTTCCCCGGTGAGCAGGTAGTCGTCGCTGCGTCCGGCCCTCTCCCAGTCGGCCGCCCACCGTTCCAGTTCGGCGCGCTCGCGAAGTCGTTCGGCACGCGCCTCGACCTCCTGCCGCAACGGGGCCCACTGACGGAAGAGGGCCTCGTGTGTCACTTGTGCGTAGGGCTCACTGGTGGTTGCGGAGCCGGTGGCCGTGACGTCGGTGCGCAGCAGCCGTGCCTCAACGAAAGCATCGACGACATGGCGGTCCTGTCCGCCGAGTTCGGACAGCGGTACATGGCGGCGAGCCACCTCCTGCCCCTCGACAGTGACGAACCGGAGCAGAACCCGGAGGACGGCGTCGATTCCCACGCCTGCACCGAGCCCGGTCACGGTGTTGTCTGCCTGGCGCGCCAGCGCGCCAGGCACTCCGCCGAGCCGCCGGTACAGCTCCTCGGTCACCGTCCCGCCAGGGCCGGAGGCGAAGTACAGCTCTTGGAGGAGATAGGCGAGCAGCGGAAGTGCGTCGTCCGTCCCGGTCTCGCTCACGATGGAGTCGACGACTCCGGCCTCGAAGCCGAGCCCGACGAGGGCGCCCGGTCGCTCCACGACTTCGGCGAGCTGCGCTCTGCCCAATGCGCCGATGACGACGGGGTGTTGGAAGAGCTCCGCCTGTCCGGTACCGAGAAGCCTGCCGAGCAGATCCACCCGGAGGGTGGCCAGCACGCGCACCGCCGGATCCTGTTCCACACAGGTCCGCAACGCTTCGAGAAACTGGACGCGTTCACGCTCCCCCGCCAGGGTGACGACCTCTTCGAACTGGTCTACCACGAGGAGTATCCGCCGGAACCGGCCTCCCCGCAGCCGCGACAGCTCAGCTCGCAGTGCGTCCGGCCCTTGGCGCAGCCTGCGCAGTACGGCACTCGCCGGTTCCGGCCCGTCGGCGACGGCCGCCAACGCGCCCGCGAGGGCGCCCAGCGGGCTGGGTCCGGGAGCGAAGGCCGGTACGACGGTCCAGCGGCGCTCCCGAAGCCGAGGCATCACCCCTGCCCTGACCAGCGAGGACTTTCCGCTTCCGGACGCCCCGACCAGCAACAGGAACCGATCAGCGGGGTGGGTCGCGGTGGCGTGAAGCCTGCGCGTCAGTTCGGCAGTCTGTGCCTCCCTGCCGAAATAGACGGGTGCCTCGTCCTCGTCGAAGGCGTCGAGGCCCGGGTAGGGAACCCGCTCACGCGGCCACTCGACCCGAGGCGGTGCGGGGTTCTCCAGCCGGTAGACAACGACCTGCCCGACCACGAGTGCCACAATCAGCACTCCGATGGCCGGAACGGAGAACCGCTGAATCGCCGCCATCGCCCAAGGCACATCGTCGGTACTGGTCGCGTAGTTGGTGGCGATCCCGAGCAAGCAGGCGACCAGCGCCAGCATGATCTGAAGCGCGACCTGCATACGGTTCCTCATCGGACACCGCTCACGACCGCGCCGCTACCCGCCAGCACCCGCTCAGCCTCCGCTCCCACCGACCTCTGAACGCCGGCACCGTGTCATTCGTCCCGGACCCCCGTGGATCGGTGAGGCGGGGCGCTCATGACCATCTTCTGGGGCTTCTCAGACGTGTTCAACGGTGCGTATGCGTTTCGGCCATACGGAGCCACGGCTCTTCCGCTCCGGCGGGGATCGGTGAGGGTGTGCGCTGCGGGCGGCAGTGGTGGGGCAGGCGAGCTTCTCTCTCACCGTCGTGGCACGGGGTACGGGCAGGCGGGTTCCGGTGGCGGACCGACTTCGCACTCGGCCCACACCGTCTTACGCGGGTACGGCCCGGGGGCCGTGCCCCAGCGGTCTGCGAGCGCGTCGACGAGGACGAGGCCTCGGCCGGCCTCGGCATGCGGGGTGGAGTGTTGCAACCGCGGGAGGCGGTCACCCCGAGTGTCGGTGACCTCAATGCGCAGGGTGTCGCCGACGACGTAGAGGGTGAGCCTGAAGTCCCGGCCGGGGACACGGCTGTGCGCGGCGGCGTTGGCGGCGAGCTCGGCCACGATGTGCGCCGCCGGGTCCAAGGGGAGGCCCCAGGAGCGGAGCTGCTCGGTGGCGAGCAGTCGGGCGAGGCGGGCTCCGCGGGGCGTGGGTGACAACTGAACGCTGAAATTGCGGATCGGTGTGCCGAGTTGAACCACGGGGGTGGCGGTTTCTTGATTCACGTCACTCAGCGTGGCGGAGTGCGCTTACCGTGACCAGTGACGACGCCGTTGCGTACGGTGACTGTCCGACGCTTGTCCGGTGGTGTCCGGGCCTGTCGGGACGGGCCGGATGGGTACGAGGTCGGATCGGTAAGTCCGTATGACGGAGGGGCACGGTATGTCGGTGGACGGTGAGGTAAGGCGGCTCAAGACCGAGGCGGACGAGCCGGGTTGGGAGGTGGACCCGGACGACGAATGGGGACTGGCAGTCATCGCGACCGTTGGGCGGCAGCTGAAGCTGCGGCGGGAGGCCGTGGGGATGCGGGCTGCCGAGTTCGGGGAGGCGGTGGGGTACGGCGAAGACATGGTGTACAAGATCGAGGCCGGGAAGCGGATCCCCCAGCCCGAATATCTGGACACGGCGGACGGGGTGTTGGGGGCGGGTGGGTTGCTCGCCGCGATGAAGGAGGACGTGAAGAAGGTCCGGTATCCCAAGAAAGTGCGGGATCTGGCGCAGATGGAGGCGAAGGCCGTAGAACTGCTCTCGTACGGCAATCACAACCTGCACGGCTTGCTCCAGACAAAGGAATACGCGTGGGCCTTGCTACGAACACGGCGGCCGGTGAACCCGGAAGACCAGTTGGAGCAGGCACTGGCGGCACGTATGGCCCGAAAGACGATCTACGATCGTGCACCAGCCCCTGAGCTCAGCTTCGTCCTGGAAGAGACGACACTCAGGCGCCCCGTCGGAGGCAAGATGGTGTGGCGCAGTCAGCTCGAACACCTCCTCGAAGTCGGGAAGTTGCCAAACGTGGAGATTCAGGTGATGCCAACGGACCGCTGGGATCATCCTGGGACCGGAGGCCGCATCCAGGTGCTGAAGTTCGAGGACGGTACGGCGGTTGGGCGCATGGACGACGAGTTCAATGGCCGCCCTGTCCATGATCCGAGGCAGGTCAGGATCCTTGAACTGCGCTATGGCATCATCCGGGCCGAGGCTCTGACCGCACGCGAGTCACTGGCCTTCGTCGAGCAACTGGTGGGAGAAAGATGATCCGCAAGGCCTCTGTCGAAGACGCATCCGCGCTGGTGTGGTTCAAGAGCAGCTACAGCGACAGCAGCAACCCGAGCGACTGTGTCGAGGTCGCCAACACCCCCAGCACCATCCACGTCCGCGACTCCAAGCACACGGTCGGCCCACGCCTCCAGCTCTCACCGGTGGCCTGGGCCGACTTCGTGACGTACGCGTCCAAGGGCTGAACGGCTACTCGACCTCGACCTCTGGTACGTCTACGTCGCCGCCCAGGGAGCGGGCGATGGCCGTGAACTCGTTCAGGGCGGATTGGAGGTCGCGGACGATCTCCTCGGCGATCACCTCGGGCGGCAGGCCGCTGTCGGCGTCGTCGAGGGCGGGGTCCTTCATCCACGTGATGTCGAGGTTGACCTTGTCGCGGGCGATCAGTTCCTCGTAGGTGAACCTCTTGAACGGCCCGTTCTCCACCTCTGACTCGACGCGGGAGGAGCGGGGCTCACCCGGCCTGTAGGCCGTCACGAAGTCGTCCAGGTGGGCGCGGGTGAGCGGGCGCTGCTTGAGCGTGAAGTGCTGGCCGGTGCGGAAGTCGTAGACCCACGTTTCGGTGGTGTGGGGCTTGCCGTCGGCGCGCGGGGGCTTCTTCTCGAAGAAGAGGACGTTGGCCTTGACGCCGCCCGCGTAGAAGATGCCGGTGGGCAGCCTCAGGATGGTGTGCAGGTCGAACTCGTCGAGCAGCTTGCGACGGACCTTCTCACCCGCGCCGCCCTCGAAGAGGACGTTGTCGGGCAGGACGACGGCCGCACGTCCGCCGACCGCCGTGAGCGACATGATGTGTTGCAGGAAGTTGAGCTGCTTGTTGGTGGTCGTGGCGGTGAAGTCGTCGCGGTCGTACTCGGTGTCCTGCTTCTCGGCCTCACCGTCCTGACCGATCACGGTGATAGCGGACTTACGGCCGAAGGGCGGGTTCGCGAGGACCAGTGTGGCGTGCTTGCCGCTGGGCTTGTCGGCCAGGGCATCGCCAACGATGATCAAACTCGGCCCGTCGCTCTTGCCGATGCCGTGGAGGAGCATGTTCATCGCGGCGAGGCGGGCGGTGCCGGTGACGAGTTCATTGCCCCAGATCTTGCGACCCTCGTCGTAGGCCTTGCGGTCGTCGAGCGACATGGTCTTCATGTGGTGGTCGCGGATGTAGGCGTGGGCCGCAATGAGGAAGCCGCCGGTGCCGCAAGCCGGGTCGGTGATCGTGTCGCCCGGGCCGGGCTGCATCACATCGACCATGGCGTCGATGAGGGGGCGGGGCGTGAAGTACTGGCCGGCGCCGGTCTTGGTGTCCGAGGCGCCCTTGGCGAGCAGGCCCTCGTAGGCGTCGCCCTTGAGGTCGACCCCCGTCATCGTCCAGTCCTCGCGACCGATCAGCTCGACGACGAGCTTTTCGAGGAGGGCAGGCTTGGTGATCCGGTTCTGGGCGTCGGCGAAGATCGTCCCGATGGTGGTGTCGGGGTGGCGGCCGAGGTGCTCCAGGACGGCCCGGTAGTGCAGTTCCAGTTCGGGGCCGCGCTTGGTGACGAGGGACTGCCAGTTGTACTCGGCGGGGACAATGGCGCTCATGTCCCGCCCCTCCCAGGGGTCGCTCTCCATCTCGTCGACCATCTTGAGGAAGAGCAGGTAGGAGAGCTGCTCGACGTACTCGATGGTGGACATGCCGTTGTCCCGGAGGACGTTGCAGTAGTTCCAGAGCTTGGCGACAAGTGTGTTGGTCTGGGCGACCGCCTTGGCCGTCTTGACCGGCTCAGGGGCGGGCTGCTGGGCGTCTACGGGGGCGGTCACAGCTCGAACTCCTGCTGTACGGCGAGGGCGGGGGCGGGGGTTGGTTCGGGGGCCGAGGCGGATGACTCGGCGGTTCGCTGACCGGGGTCCTTGACCCTGCGTGAACGCTTCGGCTGCGATGCTCGGTCAGCAGCGATGCGAGTCAGAAGAATGGATGCAGGTTCGTCATCGGAGTTCTGCACGGACAGCCCTCCTGTGAAGGCACGCCGCAACAAAGCCGACTTCAAAGCGTCAGCACGTCGCAAACCGATGGTCACCTGCCGGTCCATAGCTGCAATACCGCTCACCATTTCCTCACAGCGCTGGACGAGCTGCTTCTGTACGTCCAGCGGAGGAATAGGAAACTCAACTTTCTTCAGGCGTTTGGATGAAAGATGTGCAATGTTCGTTGTGATACGCACCTCACGCATGAACCGCTTGGCATGCAAGTGGCGCCGGAACACGAGCAACGCCCACTCCGGAAGGACCCCCGTACCAGCTTTGAAGCGCAGCAAACTATTGGTGAAAGCTACGTCCTTCGGGACCCCTCGATAGAGGGCGGGACGCCCCACGAGATGAGGACTCTGCCCTTCATTGAGCAAAACGTCACCGGGCTCCAGTCGGTACTTCTTCCAAACTCCGGAGAAGTCCATCTCCATGACGTCCGCGGTATCGATTCGATCTTCGAAAACGTTGGCGACGCGCAGATAGGGACGCATCTCGGGGCCGTGATGCCAATCAGGATGGCGCGCACGCCCTAG
The DNA here is from genome assembly GCF_040303285.1 of Streptomyces sp. NPDC096046. NCBI lineage: Bacteria > Bacillati > Actinomycetota > Actinomycetes > Kitasatosporales > Streptomycetaceae > Streptomyces > Streptomyces sp. NPDC096046. The sequence goes on from NZ_JBEOSZ010000038.1 coordinate 23,135, forward strand.
TTCAAGGGTTCCCGCACCCTCCACGGTCGTCATCTCCCACGAAGGCGGCACGTCGTCAGGGACCGCCGACACCAAGGCCCTCTTCCGTAGGCCCTCAAGCCGCCTACGGGCCTGGGTCAAAGTAGCTGATCCCGACTCGATCCGCGACAGCTGCTCTTCGAGCGCCTCGACGATCCGGTGCTGCTCCGCGAGCGGGGGCAGCGGTAGCGAGATCCCCTCGAGGATGACTTGATTCACCTTGTAGATTCCCGCAGTTGTGCGCGCCTTCGACTCGATTTGCCCGCGCACAACTGGAGAATCCCATAGCAAGCGAATATACGAGGTGGAAATTAGCGCATCATTCACTCGCACACGAATCATCGTGTCTGGGAATGCAACCGGTTTATCTACGGCCCCCACCAGGCCACCACGCCCCACCAAGCGCTTTGACCCGTTTCCGCGACTAAGCAGGAAGTCACCTTCACGAACCAGGAAAGGCTCAGCCTGTTCCAGGCTCCAGGCGCCCTCCTTCGATTCGGCAAGCTTGATTTTGCCGCCCGTGATCGCTGTGAGCCGCAGGACAGGGAATCCACCTTCCATGGTCTTTACAGAGCGACCATTGACAAGTGGCTCACTCAAAACGTCCTTCAGGGGCACCCAGCACCAGGAGTTCGGCAACCCGCCCAGTTCCACGCTCAAGCCAGTTCCTGATTCAACTCATCCAACAGTTCCAGCGCCCGGCCCTTGTCCCCGAACGCCCGCATGAAGCCTCGGCCGCCCCCACGCTCCGAGAACGGCGCGACGGAGAAGTCCCCGGGCTCTATCCCGACGTCGACGGCAATGGCGTTCTTTATCCGCTCCAGCCACCACAGCTGGTCCTCGGTGAACTCCACGCCCGCCTGCCGCTGCCGCAGCAGCCAGCCCTCGAAGCGCTCCTCGACCACCGTACGGTACGGCTTCAGCTCGTCGTCCGCGCCCAGCTCGTAGCGGATGAGCCGTACCAAGTCGCCCAGGCCCGCCTCCTTGCCCGGACTGGCTGCTGCCTTGCCGACCTGCTCGTAGTACTCCCAGAGAACCGCCGTCGTCCACGAACGCTTCGTCGCCTTGATGCGGCCGGCGAGTTCCTTCAGTGCGGCCCGTGCCTCACCGGGAGCGAGCCGCGCCCCGCTCCCCAGGGCGACCTGTATCGCCGCGTTCTCGTCCCGCTGCTCCTTCTCCAGCAGCTCGTTCCACTCGGCCAGCTCCTTCTGCGCACGCTCCTCCATCGGGATCTCGCGCAGCTCGGTGACCTTGACCTCGGTCGTCTCGTCGTAGGTCAGGTCCTGCTGGTGGCGGATCTCCAGGATCAGCTTGCGCAGTGCGGGGCGGGCGGTGAGCGGGGCCACCGCGTCCTGGACCAGCTTCTGCGCCAGCTCGGGGCCACCCTCGTGCCGGGCCCGGTCCTGGGTGTCGACGTCCACCGCGTCGGTGATGCGGCGGGCCAGGTCGGCCAGGCTCGCGCCGTCGGAGGTCTGGGTGATCAGGTCCCTCTCCTCTTTGCCGAGCTGGCGGTCGATGCGGGCCAGGCGGCGGGCCAAGACCTCCGCCTCGTCGGCCGTCAGGGACCGCGTGCCCGCCTTGTCGAGGAGCTTGGCCAGCGGGATGCCGCGCTGCGCGCCCGCCGGGATCAGCGGCCGGGCGTCCACGAGCGGGGAGTCGGTGACACCGACCGCGTCGACGAGGACGAAACGGTCCTTCTTCAGGTCGGGCGCCGCCTCCGGAGTGACCGCCTTCAGCTCGTCCGCGTCGATGGAACGGGCCCCCCGCCCCTTCATCTGCTCGAACATCACCGGACTCTTCACCGGCCGCAGGAAGATCACGCACTCGAGCGGCTTCACGTCCGTGCCCGTGGCGATCATGTCGACGGTGACCGCGACCCGCAGCCGGGGCGAGTTGCGCAGGTCGTTGATGAGGGCCTCGGGGTCGTCGCCGTTGTCGCGGGACTTGTAGGTGATCTTCTTGGCGAAGTCGTCGCCCCGGCCGAAGATCTGCTTGACCTGCTTGAGCACCTCGTCGGCGTGGTCGTCGTACGGGCCCGCGAAGATCAGGGTCTTGGGCAGGTCGGCCCGGCCGGGGAACCACCGCTTCCAGTTGTCCCGGTACGTCGTCAGCACGGCACGGACCTCGTCCTCCGTGATGACCGTGCGTCCGATCTGCGGGGCGGTGTAGGTGAAGTCCTCGTCCAGTTCCTCGTACCGCTGGGCCCGGGTCTGCCGGTCACGGATACGGACGGTCGTACCCGCCTCGATCCTCGCGACGACGTCCCCGTCCCGCAGGTCGGTCACGATGCGTGCGATGTCGAAGTCGACGTTGACCCCGTCGGCGACCGCTTGTTCGTAGGTGTAGCGCGACACCTCGTTGTGGTCGAAGAAGCCCTTGGTCTGGCGGGTGGGGGTGGCGGTGAGACCGACGAGGTGGGCGTCGAAGTAATCCAGGACACCCCGCCACAGGCCGTAGATGGAGCGGTGACACTCGTCGATGACGATCACGTCGAAGGACTCGATCGGGACGTCGGGGTTGTACTCGACCGTGATCGGCTCGTCCGTCACGTAGGACTCGTCCAGGGGCGCAGCCGCGTCGTCCTCGCGGTCCTCGGTCTCCGCTCCCTCCGCCGGCGGCTCCCCCTTGAGGAGCGAGTACATCCGCTGGATCGTCGAGATGACGACCGAGGAGGTCTCCTGGAGACCGCCGCGGCCCAGCATGTCGACGTTGTAGAGGTCGGTGAGCTTCCGGTTCTCGTCGGGGGTGCGGTACTTGTCGAACTCCGCGCGGGCCTGGCGGCCGAGGTTGTTGCGGTCGACGAGGAAGAGGATCCGGCGGGCGCCGGCGTACCGGAGCAGCCGGTAGACCTCGGTGACAGCCGTGAACGTCTTGCCCGCACCAGTGGCCATCTGGATCAAGGCGCGCGGCTGGTCGGCGGCCAGGGAGTCTTCCAGGCGCGTGATCGCCTCGACCTGGGCCATGCGCAGGCCGTGCGTCTCCAGCAGCGGCATGCTCGTGCGCAGGGCCGCCCGGAAGGTGGGCGCGTCCTGGTGCTCGTCGGCGTACCGCATCCACGCGGCGAGGGTTTCGGGGCGGTGGAACGCGAAGACTTCGCGGGAGCGGGCGTCCGGGTCGACGCGGTTCAGGAAGAACGTCTCGGTGCCGGTGGTGGCGTAGCGGAAGGCGAAGGGCTCCTCACGGCGCCACACCGCCATCGCGTGTTCCTTGAGCACGCCCGCCGCGTACCGCTCGTTCTGGGCGAGAGCACCGGCCAGGGAAGTTCCCTCACGCTTGGCCTCGATGACGCCGACGATCTTGCCATCGACGTAGAGAACGTAGTCGGCACGGCCGGTGGCGAGGGTGAACTCGCGGATGGCCACACCCGTGTCCGCCAGCGGGTTGGCGTCCGCCTTGTCCTGGATCACCCAGCCCGCCCTGGACAACATGGCGTCGATCTTCTTGCGCGCCTGCACCTCGTTGAGCGGGGTTGGTCGCTGGGCACGCTCCACGATCGCGTCGCGAGCGGCGGAGGCCACTGGGCGGGGCTTGAGCCGCTCGCGGTCGTACCGCTGCTGGTGCGCCGCCCGCAGCGCGGTGACCTGCGCCTGCAATTCCTCGATCTGCGCCGTGTACGTGGCCTTCGCCTGTTCCGCACTGACGATGATCTTCTCCGCCTCGGCACGGGCCCGACGCTCGGCTTCCAGGCGGTCTCCGACCTCCGACAGCTTCACGCGGGACTCGGCGAGCGTGCGCCGGTGCCCTTCCAGCGCCTCGCGCAGCTCCGCGATCTCCTGGGGATCGGTCTCCGGCGTTTCCTCGGGCAGAGTGGGCGGGACGAAGGCGGTCACCGCGCGGGTGCCGCCCATGGCCCGGTCGAAGAGGTCGCCCAGCTGCCAGCACAGCTTCAGGGCTTCAAGGGCTTTGGTGGTGTCGAAGAGGTGGTTGTGCGCGGCGTCGTTGCGGCCCCGGCGCAGCTTGTGGAAGGCGTCGCGGCTCCAGCCTACGAGGACGCCGGCCCGGGTGAGGGCGTTGATGCGGTCGACCTGGTTCGTCCCCTCGACGCGCGTGCCCGTGCGCGTGACGAACTCCTCGGCCAGCACCTCACCGAACTGGCCGGCGCTGACGTAGGCGGCGTTCGGATTGGTCAGGACGGTGAGCTCGGCCTGCGAGCCGTAGATGGCGAGGAGCGGCTGGTACCCGTAGAGGCGTCCGAAGTTGGGGGACGCCTTCGCCTGCTCCCGAAGTCGCCTGTCCACGCTCTCGTCGTCCACGCGCCGCCCCCTTGCCCGTCGTTCCTGCCCGGCCCGCCAAGCTTACGGAACACGACTCGGGGACGCCGGAGATCGGGACAGACGAGGCATGGACTCCGGCCGGGACCTGGGTCTTCCCTCGGTCCCGGGCCGGAACGCGCGGCGCTCAGAACTTGATGCTGCCGATCATCCCCGCGATGTTCGTCGTCAGCTCGTTGATCGTGGGAGCGACGGTCGAGGAGGCGAGGTAGAAGCCGAGCAGCATGCAGACGATCGCATGCCCCGCCTTCAACCCCGACTTCTTGATCAGCAGGAAGACGATGATCGCCAGCAGCACCACCGCCGAAATCGAGAGTGCCACGGCGGCTCACCTCCAAAGATCCACGAGGGCGCGGGGGGTCGGACTATGGGGGCATCAAATCCGTACAGCGGCCAGCAGGTTCATACCCACTATGCGACATTGATCATAACTATCCGTCTGCGCGCATCGCTCGGCGCACGGCCGCACAAGGGGGCGCATGGCCAATATGGTCAGGGCATGACGACCGAGCCTCACTCCTTCCCCCGACGGCACGCCCGTACCCAGCGCTTCACGCTCGGCGCGCCGCGTTCGTTCACCGTGGCGCCCGACGGTTCGCGTGTCGTGTTCCTGCGCTCCGGTTCCGGTACGGACCGGGCGAATTCTCTCTGGGTCCTCGATATGGAGGAGGGCGGGGAGCGCGTCGCCGCCGACCCGCGCACCCTGCTGGGCGGCGCCTCGGAGGACCTCTCGCCCGAGGAACGGGCCCGGCGCGAACGCAGCCGTGAGGGCGGGGCCGGCATCGTCGGATACGCCACCGACACGGCCGTCGAATTGGCCTCTTTCGCCTTGTCAGGGCGGCTTTTCGCGGCCGAGCTGCGGGCCGGGACGGCGCGTGGGCTGCCCGCGCCCGGGCCGGTGATCGACCCGCGTCCGTCGCCCGACGGGCGGCACATCGCGTACGCCGCGCAGGGTGCGCTACGGGTGACGGGCGCCGAGGGAGAGGGCGACCGGGCGCTCGCCGAGCCGGAGTCGGAGAATGTCTCATACGGACTGGCGGAGTTCATCGCGGCCGAGGAGATGGGGCGTTCGCGGGGCTTCTGGTGGGCTCCGGAGTCGGACCGGCTGCTCGTGGCGCGCGTGGACGACACGCCGGTGCGGCGGTGGTGGATCGCTGACCCCGCGCATCCGGAACGGGAACCGCAGCGGGTGCCGTATCCGGCGGCCGGCACGGGCAACGCGGAGGTGCGGCTGTTCGTGATCGGGCTGGACGGGCCGCGCACGGAGGTCGCCTGGGACCGGGCGCGGTACCCGTATCTGGCGCATGTCCACTGGTCAGCGGCGGGCTCGCCCCTGCTGCTCGTACAGGCGCGCGACCAGCGCAGTCAGCTGATCCTGGCCGTGGATCCGGACACCGGCGCGACGCGGATGGTGCACGCCGACGAAGATCGAACATGGCTTGATCTTTTCCCCGGGGTGCCGTGCTGGAGCCCGTCCGGGCAGCTGGTGCGGATCGCCGACGAGGGGGGTGCGCGGGTGCTGGCGGTCGGGGAACGGCCGCTCACGGGAGCACAGTTGCAGGTGCGGGCCGTGCTGGACGTCTCCGAACAGGACGTGCTGATCTCCGCGTCGGCGGGGGCGGAGGCCACCGAGGCGGAGACGGGCCAGGTGCATGTGTACCGGGTGAATGAGCTGGGCGTGGAGCGGCTGTCTCAGGAACCGGGCGTGCACGCGGCGGTGCGGGCCGGGGAGGTGACGGTTCTGGTCTCGGCGACGCTGAACCGGCCAGGTGCGCGGGTCCAGATCCTGCGCGACGGAAAACCGACCATGACTGTCCCATCTCACGCCGAAGATCCCGGTATGTCCCCACGCGTGACGCTCACCGAGGGGGGCGCACGCCGCGTCCCGTGCGCCGTGCTTATGCCTCGGGACTACGACGGCGACACCCCTCTGCCGGTGCTCATGGACCCGTACGGCGGCCCGCACGGCCAGCGGGTGGTCGCGGCCCACAACGCGCACCTCACGTCGCAGTGGTTCGCGGACCAGGGCTTCGCGGTGATCGTCGCGGACGGCCGCGGCACCCCGGGCCGCTCCCCCGCCTGGGAGAAGGCGATCCACCAGGACTTCACGCTGTCGCTGGACGACCAGGTGGAAGCCCTGGAGGACCTCGCGAAGCGGCACCCCCTGGACCTGTCCCGGGTGGCGATCCGCGGCTGGTCGTTCGGCGGCTGGCTGGCGGGCCTGGCGGTGCTGCGCCGCCCGGACGTCTTCCACGCGGGCATCGCGGGCGCGCCGGTGACGGACTGGAGCCTGTACGACACCCACTACACCGAGCGCTACCTGGGCACACCCGTGGAGCACCCCGCGGCCTACGCGAAGAGCTCCCTGGTCACCGCCGAGGGCCTGTCCTCCCCGGCCGAGCCGCACCGGCCCCTGATGATCGTGCACGGCCTCGCCGACGACAACGTCGTGGTCGCCCACGCCCTGCGCCTGTCCTCGGCCCTGCTGGCCGCCGGCCGCCCCCACGAGGTACTGCCGCTGTCCGGCGTCACCCACATCACCCCCCAGGAACAGGTCGCCGAGAACCTGCTTCTGCTTCAGGTCGACTTCCTGAAGCGCTCCCTGGGCATGACGACCGTCTGAACGCGGCAACGGGCCGGGACGCCTCGCGGCGCCCCGGCCCGTCCACGGCACCCGCACGGCCGTACGTTTTTCAGGTTCGCACGTCCGTATTCCGGAACGACTTCCGTCAAGTTGCTTCCGCGTTAACGGGGTTGGGGCGGGTTGAGAACTCCGTCAGGACGCATGGACCACGCCCTCCTCCTCGGCGAAGCAGCAGGCCGACTCATGGGCCGCCGGGGAGCCGCACTCCCGCCACCGCGGGTATTCCACTCGGTATACTCGCTGTATGGACACCACGATCAAGGTCGACTCCAAGACCCGCGACCGTCTCGCCGTTCTCGCGGAGGCCCACGGGACGACCATGCGCGCCCTCATCGACGAGTTCGCCGCGAACACTCTCACTCCGGCCGAATTGAAGGAGCGCGCTGACCGCACCGCCGCCTACCTGGCCGAGCACTTCGGTGTGACCGTCGCGGCCGAAAGCAGCGCCGAGGTCTTGCGGGGTGTGCGCAACCAGGTCGTGGCACACCATGCTGCCGAGCAGGCCGTCGCGTGATCCGGGAGCACTACATCCTCGATACCGACACGCTGCTCGCCCTGGGCGGCCATCGCCAGGTCTCCGGACTCGTCCACGCCGCCCAGCTCGAACCCGGCGTGTTCCTCCACACGCCGGTGCTCTCGGTCATCGAAGCCGAGCGCGAACGCGCGGGAATCGCGATGCACGTGGGGCAACTCGGCATTGCGACGGTCGACCTCGATTACCCGGCTGCCCTCTCCTGCTGCCGACTGCACTCCGAAGGAATGCCGTTCGGAACGGGCGCGGCGATCGAAGCAGCCCACCGCGTGGGCGAGGAATACGAGGCACCGTTCGTCGCGACGGTCCGGCCGGAGCTGTATGAGAAGCGGTTCGCCCGTGTCGTCGATCTGAATCGCTGAGGGTCCGGCTGGACGCGCGGCCCCGTCGTTGCCGAGAACGCCGACTCCCGGCGCCTCCATGCGAGGGCCGGGAACCGGACGGAGCGGTAAGACGGTGTCAGGCCGCGTGGACCACGTCCTTCTCCTCCGCGAAGTGGCAGGCGGACTCGTGGGCCGCGGGGGTGTCCTCGCCCTTGAAGCGCTCGGGGACCGCCAGGAGCGGAACCTCCTGAGCGCACTTGTCCTCGGCCTTCCAGCAGCGGGTGCGGAAGCGGCAGCCCGAGGGCGGGTTGGCCGGGGACGGGACGTCGCCGGTGAGGATGATCCGCTCGCGGCCCTCACGGGACTCCGGGTCGGGGACCGGGACGGCCGACAGCAGCGCCTGGGTGTAGGGGTGCGTCGGGTGGTCGTAGATCTCCGTGTCCGTGCCGATCTCGGCCATCTTGCCGAGGTACATCACACCCACCCGGTCCGAGATGTGCCGGACGATCGACAGGTCGTGCGCGATGAAGAGGTAGGAGAGGTTGAACTCGTCCTGGAGCTTCTCCATCAGGTTGATGACCTGTGCCTGGACGGACACGTCCAGCGCGGAGACCGGCTCGTCGCAGATGATGATCTCGGGGTTCAGGGCCAGGCCGCGGGCGATGCCGATGCGCTGACGCTGACCGCCGGAGAACTGGTGCGGATAGCGGTGAATGTACTCCGGGTTGAGACCGACCACATCCAGCAGGTCCTGGACCTTGCGGCGGCGGTCGCCCCGCGGCGCCACCTCGGGGTGGATCTCGAAGGTCTCCCCGATGATGTCGCCCACCGTCATACGGGGGTTCAGCGAGGTGTACGGGTCCTGGAACACCATCTGGATGTTCCGGCGGACCGCCTTCAGCGCGCGCCCGGACAGCTTGGTGATGTCCTGGCCCTTGTAGAAGATCTCGCCCGCGGTCGCCTTCTCCAGCATCATCAGCAGCTTGGCGACCGTGGACTTGCCACAGCCGGACTCGCCCACGATACCGAGCGTCTCGCCCTGGTAGAGGTCGAAGGAGACCCCGTCCACGGCCCTGACCGCGCCGATCTGACGCTTGAGCAGGATGCCCTGGGTCAGCGGGAAGTGCTTCACCAGGTTGCGCACCTGAAGGATGGGCTCACCGCGCTCGGCCGGCGCCTGGATCGCGGCGACGGCCTCCTCGTGACTGGCGGCCTCGACCGTGTCGACTTCGGTCGTGTGGGGAGTGGCGTCCATGGACTCGTCCGTCTTCTCCAGGTCAGCCATGGATCGTCTCCTTCCAGAAGTGGCACGCGCTGCCGCGGCCGACGAGCTCGCCGCCGTCCCGCTCGGTGACCGGGTGCAGCGGCGGGACGTCCGTACGGCAGATGTCCTGCGCCTGCGGGCAGCGCGGGTTGAAGGCGCAACCGGACGGGATGCGGGTCAGACTGGGTGGCAGGCCCTTGATCGCGTACAGGTCCTGGCCCTTCTGGTCCAGGCGCGGAATCGATTCGAGCAGACCCTTGGTGTAGGGGTGCGCGGGCCGCTTGTACAGCTGGTGCACGGGGGCCGTCTCCACGATCCGGCCCGCGTACATCACCGCGATCTTGTCCGCGACGTCGGCTACGACGCCGAGGTCGTGGGTGATCAGGATCAGACCCATGTTGTACTCGCGCTGGAGCTCCGCGAGCAGATCCATGACCTGGGCCTGGACCGTCACGTCGAGGGCCGTGGTCGGCTCGTCGGCGATGATCAGGTCCGGCTCCAGGGCGAGCGCCATCGCGATCATGATGCGCTGGCGCATACCGCCGGAGAACTGGTGCGGGTAGTCGCCGACGCGCTCCCTGGCGGCCGGGATCTTCACGCGGTCCATCAGCTCGATGGCCTTGGCCTTGGCGTCCTTCTTGCTCAGGCCCTGGTGGACGCGGAACATCTCGCCGAGCTGGTAGCCGACGGACAGCACCGGGTTCAGCGAGGACAGCGCGTCCTGGAAGATCATCGCGATCTTGCTGCCCCGGATCTTGCGCCGGGCGTCGCCGGACATGGTGAGCATGTCCTCGCCCCGGTACAGGATCTGGCCCTGGGGGATCCGCCCGGGCGGCATGTCGAGGATGCCCATGATCGCCTGGGCGGTCACGGACTTGCCGGAGCCGGACTCGCCGAGCACGGCGAGGGTCTCGCCGGAGCTCACGGTGTAGTTGACGCCGTTGACGGCCTTGGCCACGCCGTCACGCGTGTGGAACTCGACGTGCAGATCGCGCACTTCGAGCAGGGGAACGTCGTCCCGGGCCGCGCCTCGCGGCTCGGGCACGTCACGGGTCTCTTCGATGGTGGTCACGTACGCCCTCCTCAGCGCAGCTTCGGGTCGAGGGCGTCGCGCACTGCGTCGCCGAGCATGATGAACGCGAAGACCGTCACGAAGAGCATGCCCGCCGGGAACAGCAGCGCGTGCGGGTTGTCCCGGATCACCTTGCTGCCCTCGGAGATGTCGATGCCCCATGAGATCGTCGGGTCGCTGAGGCCGAGGCCGAGGAACGACAGCGTCGCCTCAGCCGAAATGTAACCGCCGAGGGCGATCGTGGCCACGACGATGGTCGGCGCGAGCGCGTTCGGCATCACGTGGCGGAACAGGATCCGCGTGGTGCCGGCGCCCAGCGCCCTGGCCGCCGTCACGTAGTCGGCCTGCTTGGCCGTGATCACGGAGCTACGAGTGACACGCGCGATCGAGGTCCAGCCCAGGGCGGCCAGGGCCAGGATCACCACGTACTCCTTGCGCTCGGTGAAGGCGTTCAGGACGACCATCGCGCCGAGCAGGAAGGGCAGGCCGAAGAAGATGTCGATGATCCGGGAGATCACCGAGTCGATCCAGCCGCCGAAGTAACCCGCCAGCATGCCGAGCAGGCCGCCGACCAGCGTGACCGCGGCGGTCACACCGACGGCGACCATGATGGAGGCGCGGGTGCCGTGGATGACGCGCGAGTAGATGGATCGGCCCTGCTGGTCGTAGCCGAACCAGTCGGGCTGGAAGAAGTGCGTCAGCTCCGGCTTGCCCAGATAGTGGTGGACGAGGTCGCCGTCGCGCGGGTTGACGCTGGCGAACCAGCCGGGGAACGCGGCGATCACGAGAAGCAGGACCAGGAGCACCGAGGACACCCAGAACATGGGGCGGTGCCGCAGGTCGTACCAGGCGTCTCCCCACAGGGAGCGGGGCTTCTCGCTCTTCTTGACGTTCTCCGGGGCGGGTACGCCGACGGCCGGCGGGGCCACGGCGTCCACGGTCGCGGAGTCGGTGGTCTGGGCCTTGGTCACGTCAGGCATACCGGATCCTCGGGTCCAGGACCGCGTACAGCAGGTCGATGAGCAGATTGATCAGGAGGATGACGAGGACGAGCACCGTCACCACACCCGTGACCGTCGAGCCCTCGCTCGTCTGGATCGCCCGGTAGAGCAGGTTGCCGACACCCTGGATGTTGAAGATGCCCTCGGTGATGACCGCGCCACCGATGAAGCCGCCGACGTCGGTGCCGACGAAGGTGACCACGGGGATCAGCGAGTTGCGGAGCAGGTGGACACCGATGATGCGGCGCCGGGGCAGGCCCTTGGCGAGCGCGGTGCGGATGTAGTCGGCCCGCAGGTTCTCGGCGAAGGTCGTCCGCGTCAGCCGGGCCACGTACGCCATGGACAGCATGGCGAGGACGAGGGCCGGCAGGAACAACTGTGAGAAGTCCGTGGAGTCCTGGACGTTGGGCGGCAGCCAGCCGAGTTCGTCGGCGAAGATGAACCGGGCGATGAAGCCGAGGACGAAGACCGGGATGGAGATCACGGTCAACGTGAAGATCAGCACGCCGGTGTCGGCCGGCTTGCCGGCCCTCAGGCCGGCCCACGCGCCGAGACCCACGCCGATGATGATCTCGATGGTGAGCGCCAGCAGCGTCAGCCGCAGCGTCACCGGGAAGGCGTTGGCCATCAGTTCGACGACCGGACGCCCGGACAGCGTCTTGCCGAAGTCTCCCTGGACGAGATTCACCATGTAGTGGAAGTACTGTTCGAGGACGGGCTTGTCGAAGCCGTACTCGCGCTTGATCTGCGCGATCTGTGCGGGATCGGGAGCCTTGTCCCCGTAGATGGCCCGGACCGGGTCGCCCGGCAGAATGTGGACCATCAGGAAGATCAACAGAGTTGTCCCGATGAAGATCGGGATCATCTGGAGCAGTCGCCTGGCGGCGTAGCGCCCCATCTTGCGCCTCCATGCCGTGAGGGGTCGGCGAGGCCTGCGCACTCATCTACCGCAGGTGAGGGGGGTGAGGTGGAGGCCTGTGCCTACGGACCGGCGCCGCCGCTCCCCTTGTGCGGGAGAGGCGGCACCGGTCTGCGGTCGTCTGGTTACTTCTGCTTGACCTGGATGGTGTCGAAGATCGGGTCACCGTCCTGGCCGTACTCGATCTTGCCCAGGATGTTCTTGGACTGACCGCTGTTGACCTTGTAGAACCAGAGCGGAATCGCCGGCATGTCCTTGGCGAGGAGCTGCTCCGCGTCCTGGTACATCTTCACGGTCTCGTCGATCGAGCTGGCCTTGTCCGCCTCGGAGCTCAGCTTGTCGAACTCCTTGTTGGAGTAACCGCTGGTGTTGCCGGCCGCCGTGGAGCCGTACAGGTCGCGCATGAAGTTCGAGTTGACCGGGTAGTCCAGCACCCAGCCACCGCGGTACATGGACTTGACCTGCTCCTTGTCACGGGCGTCGAGGTCGGCCTGGAAGGTCGGCTTCGGGTCGCCGGTGCACTCCACGCCGGTGGACGTGCGGATCGAGTTGCAGACCGCGTCGACCCAGGGCTTGTGGTCCTGGTCGGCGTTGTACTGGATCTGGATCTTGTTGCCCGGGACGCCGCCACCCTCCTGGATGAGCTTCTTGGCCTGGGCCGGGTCGAACTTGACGATGTCGCCGAGCGCGCCCTTCTTGTAGCCGAGGACGCCCGGGGCGACGTAGGAGTCGGCCGGGGTACGCGTGCCCTGGAGGACGGTCTTGGTGATCGTCTGACGGTCGATCGCCATGGACAGACCCTGGATGACCTTGGGGTCGATGTCCTTGAACTGCTTGGTGTAGAACGCCGGGACGATCGACTGGACGGCCGAGTACGGCTCGTCGATGGCGCGGTCGCCCAGGTCCGTCTTGTAGTTCGTCAGCGCGGTGGTCGGGACCTGCTCGATCCAGTCCACGTTGTCCGAGCGCAGGTCCGAGTACGCGGCGTCGGCGGTCGTGTAGTTCTTGAAGTCGATGCCGCCGTTCTTGGCGACGTTCGGGCCCTTGTAGTCCGCGAACTTGCGGACCTTGATGAGCTTGTTGTGCTCCCAGGACACGAACTTGTACGGACCGTTGCCGATCGGCTTCTCGCCGAAGCCCTTCGGGTCCTTGAAGAAGGCCTCGGGCAGCGGCGCCCACACGTCGTAGCCCAGCTTGTACGCGAAGTACGAGACCGGCTGCGTCAGCTTGATCGTGAAGGTGTTGTCGTCGACGACCTTCAGACCCGACATCTTGTCGCTCTTCGGGTCACCCTTCTCCGGGTGCACGTCCTCGAAGCCGACGATGTCCGCGAACCAGCTGGAGTTGGTCTGGTTGTTCTTGATGTTGGCGGACCAGTTCCACGAGTCCACGTAGGACTGCGCGGTGACCGTGGTGCCGTCGTGGAACTTCCAGCCCGGCTTGAGCTTGACGGTCCACTCGGACGAGTCGTCGTTCGGCGTGACCGACTCGGCGTTGATGTACTCGAGCTTGCCGGTGCCGGGCTCGTAGTCGACCAGACCGGAGAAGATCGTGCGCAGCACGCGGCTGCCCTGGCTCTCCTTGGCGTTGGCCGGCTGCAGCGGGTTCTGAGGTTCGCTCAGCTGCGCAGTGACGATGCCGTTCGGGTCGGCCTTCCCCTTGTTCATGTCGTCGCCGGCACTGTCATCTCCGCCGCCGCAGGCGGTGGCGGCCAGAGCGACGACTATCGCCCCCGCGACCCACTTGGCGCTCTTGGCACCGCGCATGGGTTCCTCCTATGAAGTCATTGGTTCACCGCAAAGGGGGCACAGGACAGACCACCGCCACAGCCCGTCGCCGGTGCCGGAAATCGTCAAATGCCCCCGCGCTCGTGAGTCGGCGCCGCCTGAAGCGGGTGACCTGTTCATCCGAGCTCTACGCGCCTAACTATCTGCCAAACACCAGGACCGAACCACACTCTCGAGGTCTCGGTTCGATCACAGCTCTCGCCTACATCTTCCAAAATCCGGACAAAGGGTTTGGTGAAAGATCCCTGCGAAACGGACTTGTTACACATCTATCGGTGTCGGCTGTCCGTATTCCGGACGCGAGAGTGAGATAAACCGCTTGCGACGTACCGTGGGTCCCGTGCAGGGTGCCACCGGAGTCTGTCGCGCGCTCAAGAAGCTTGTGCGGCAGGGCCGTTGCGCGTTCCCCGAGGCCGGGGAGGCAGGGCGCTTCGGCAGCAGGGTAGTGGGAGAAAACCGCCCCTGACGGCTGTCACGGGCAAGTCGAGGGTTTTCCCTACCCCTTGCCTCTGCGTTACCTCCCCTTCAGACGACAGCACCGGGCACCCCGCTCACGCGGGGTGCCCGGTGCTGTCGTACTGCGGCAGGCGTCAGCCGTGCTTGGCGCGGCTCGCGGCGCGGGCGCGCTCGCGGGCGTCCAGGTTCACCTTGCGGATGCGCACGGCCTCCGGGGTGACCTCGACGCACTCGTCGTCCCGGCAGAACTCCAGGGACTGCTCCAGCGACAGCTTGCGCGGCGGGACGATCGCCTCGAACGAGTCGGCCGAGGAGGACCGCATGTTCGTGAGCTTCTTCTCCTTGGTGATGTTCACGTCCATGTCGTCGGAGCGCGAGTTCTCGCCGACGATCATGCCCTCGTAGACCTCGGTGCCGGGGTCCGTGAACAGCACACCGCGCTCCTGGAGGTTCGTCATCGCGAACGCGGTGACGGAACCGGCGCGGTCGGCGACCAGCGAACCGTTGTTACGGGTCTGCAGGTTGCCGAACCAGGGCTCGAACCCCTCGTGGATGGAGTGGCCGATGCCGGTGCCGCGGGTCTGGGTCAGGAACTCGGTCCGGAACCCGATGAGACCGCGGGACGGCACCACGAACTCCATGCGGACCCAGCCGGAGCCGTGGTTCGACATGTTGTCCATACGGCCCTTGCGGACACCCATGAGCTGCGTGACCGCGCCCATGTGCTCCTCGGGCACGTCGATCGTCATGCGCTCGACCGGCTCGTACGTCTTGCCGTCGACCTCCTTGGTGACGACCTGCGGCTTGCCGATGGTCAGCTCGAAGCCCTCACGGCGCATCTGCTCGACCAGGATGGCCAGCGCCAGCTCACCACGGCCCTGCACCTCCCAGGCGTCCGGCCGCTCGGTGTCCAGCACCCGGAGGCTCACGTTGCCGATCAGCTCGCGGTCAAGGCGGTCCTTGACCTGACGCGCGGTGACCTTGCGGTCCTTGACGGCCGCCTTGTTGTCGGCGCCCTTGCCGGTGCCGCCACGGCCGACCAGCGGCGAGGTGTTGGTGCCGATGGTCATGGAGATCGCGGGCTCGTCGACCGTGATCAGCGGCAGCGGGATCGGGTTCTCCGGGTCCGCGAGGGTCTCGCCGATCATGATGTCCGGGATACCGGCGACGGCACAGATGTCACCGGGGCCGGCCTTCTCGGCGGGCTTGCGGGTCAGCGCCTCGGTCATCATCAGCTCGCTGATGCGGACGTTGCTGATGGTGCCGTCGCGCTTGATCCAGGCGACCGTCTGGCCCTTGCGCAGCTCGCCCTGCTCGACGCGCAGCAGCGCGATACGGCCGAGGAAGTTGTCGGCGTCCAGGTTGGTGACGTGGGCCTGGAGCGGGGCGGCCTCGTCGTAGGTGGGCGCCGGGATGTGCTCCAGGATCGTGGAGAAGAACGGCTCCAGGCTGGTGGAGTCGGCGGGGACCGTGCCGTTCTCCGGCTTGGTCAGCGAGGCGATGCCGTCACGGCCGCAGGCGTAGACGATCGGGAACTCGATCTGCTCCTCGTCGGCGTCCAGGTCGAGGAAGAGGTCGTACGTCTCGTTGACGACCTCGTCGATCCGGGAGTCCGGGCGGTCCGTCTTGTTGATGCACAGGATGACGGGCAGCCGCTGCTGGAGCGCCTTGCGCAGCACGAAGCGGGTCTGCGGGAGGGGGCCCTCCGAAGCGTCCACGAGCAGGACGACGCCGTCGACCATCGACAGACCGCGCTCCACCTCGCCACCGAAGTCGGCGTGGCCGGGGGTGTCGATGATGTTGATGGTGATGACGTCCCCCCCGTCCTTCGGGTGGTACTTCACCGCCGTGTTCTTGGCCAGGATCGTGATGCCCTTCTCACGCTCCAGGTCGTTCGAGTCCATCATGCGGTCGTCGACCGAGTCGAGCTGGTGCGCGGCGAAGGCGCCGGCCTGCTTCAGCATGCCGTCGACGATGGTGGTCTTGCCGTGGTCGACGTGAGCGACGATGGCGACGTTGCGGATGTCGTGGCGCGTGGCCATAAAAGGCGTACTCCCGGAGTGGTGAGGAAGGCCCTGCGCGTACGTCGGTGGTGCGCGGGCTCTGCCGGGCTCAACATGCCACGGCCTCACCCCATGGTACGGGGCTGCGGCCGCGAGGGTTAGCCGGGATACGTCGGTGCAGGTCAGGCCTGTTTCAAGGTGCTCGGCCCGGGCGCCGGGACCTGCTGGGGGCTGCCGCCCCCAGGCCCCGCTCCGGCCTGGACGGCCTCGTCCTCAAGCGCCGGACGGGCTGGGGGTGGCCGGCCCCTCGCAGACCCGCTCGGCGACCTCCCGGGCCAGGGCCGAGTCGGGGCGCTCGTCGCAGTCGGTCAGGCCTGCGATGTCGATCCTCCAGTTCCGGGCATGGCCGGAGACGGTCCGGCCGTCGGGGCACGTGTAGCGGAAGTCCGCCGACACTTCCCTCACCCCGGCGTACTGGACGAACTCGCCCGACGCGCGGGGCGTGACGCGGTCGGTGTCGAGCTCGGGGGCCGGGAGCCCGATATCGGTGAAGGACCAGGTGTCGCCCCCCGCCTCGGCCAGGGTGCGCGCGTCGGACTCGATCTCGCCGGTCTTCTTGCCGAGCGAGAAGAGGATCTCCGCGGGGGACGGGGCCGGTCCGTCGGCGCGTACCGAGGGGCGGGGGGTGTACACCCGCCGCATCGGGTGCTGGAGGGCGCCGCCGCCCTCGCCGAGGCGCTCGGGGGCGGATACGCCGGTCAGCCGGTCCCGCTCGGTGAGGTGGGACCAGGTGAAGGTGCCGTTCGCGCAAGCCTTCGCGGCGGGCCGGGCCGTCTTGCGGTCGGCCCCGTCGCCGCCCGCACCCCCCGTGCACGCCGTCAGCCCCGTCACCAGCACCCCGACGACCAGCCCGGCCGTGCGGGCCCGCCCCACCATGCCGCTCATCCGCCGCCCCCGTCCCCCGTGCACGGACGCCCGGCGCCCGCACCATGATCACTACTGGTCTCATGGTGGGACGCCGGGCGCGGGACGGCAAGGCGTTTGAGCGTTCCCAGAGCTTTTGGGCGTTCCCGGAGCTACGGGGTGGCCGAGCCCTTCGCCGACGGGCCCGACGCCGGCTTCGCGCCCTTCTCCAGGAAGCCCATGTCCTCGTAGACCGGCGTGCCGAAGCCGAAGGCGCCGGTGTTGACCAGGTTCTTGCGGGCCGCCAGGAGCTGGGGGCGCTGGAAGAGGGGGATCGAGCCGGCCGCGGCCCAGATGCGGGAGTCGGCCTTGCGGATCAGGGAGCGGGACTCGTCCTCGTCGAGGGTGGCCACGGCTTCGTCGAAGAGCTGGTCGACCTGGTCGGTGCCGACCCGCGTGTAGTTCTGTTCGACGTTCAGCGAGCCGTCGGCGGCCGGGACGGGTTTGGCGTAGACGGGCCGGGCGTCGGTGGCGGGGAACGCCGTGGCGGGCCAGGAGTACAGGGCCAGGTCGTACTGGCCGGAGGCGATGTGGTCCTTGAAGTAGGACTCGTCGGAGACCTTGGAGATCTCCGTGCCGATGCCCACGCGCTCCAGCATGCGGGAGATGCGGTCCGCGACCGTGCGCAGCGTCTGGGAGCCGGGCCCGGAGGGGAGGACGAAGCGGAGGGTGAGGGGCTTGCCGTTCTTGGCGAGCCGGGCGGACTCCTGGTTCGCCGGGGCGGCGGTGCCCTTGGGGGCGTACGCGCCGGGCACGCCGCCCTGCTGGGGCTTGTACTGCTTGCCGTCCTGGGCGAGGTGGTCGGCGGGGTCCGGTCCGTCATGCGCCTTGTTGTCCTCGCCGACGACGTACGTGCCGTCGTCGTCCGGCTTCTCCCCGGAGTCGCCGTCGGTCTTCTCCGCCTCGGAGCCGGCCGCCTTCTCCTTCTTCTTCTGTTCCTCGACCGGGCCGCCGCGCACCCACCCGGCGTCCGCGAGCAGCGCCTGGGCCTCCTTGGTGTCCTGGCCGCCGAGGGCGCCGCTGTTGTCGGCGTAGGCGGCCTGGCCGGACAGGGCCAGGTGGCTGCCGACCGGGACGGCGGGCAGGCCGAGGGGTTCCAGGACGGCCTTGGCCAGCTCCTTGCGGTCCAGGGCGCGGGCGACGGCCCTGCGGACGCGTTCGTCGGCGAGGGGGCCCTCGGCGCCGTTGAGGGCGAGCTGGGTGTAGGCGGGCTCCAGGGACTTGCGCACCTCGAAGCCCTTGAGGGCCTGCTGCTGCC
This sequence comes from Streptomyces sp. NPDC096046, assembly GCF_040303285.1. Classification (NCBI taxonomy): domain Bacteria; kingdom Bacillati; phylum Actinomycetota; class Actinomycetes; order Kitasatosporales; family Streptomycetaceae; genus Streptomyces; species Streptomyces sp. NPDC096046. The sequence continues at coordinate 41,646 of NZ_JBEOSZ010000038.1, forward strand.
GGGCGTACTCGGCCACGGCCTTGCGCAGCTTCTTGCGGGCGACGGTCTCCTCGTCGGCGGCGTCCTCGTCGGAGCCGTTGGCCACGGCCCAGGAGTGCAGGGAGTCCGCGGCGGACCGGTCGGCGCCGGGGCCCATCAGCGGGCTGGTGGAACTCGACGGGCGGGCGGCGACGGTGATGCGGCGGGCCGCGGAGGGGTCGATCTCGGCCAGGTCGAGGGTGTCGGCGGCGAGCGCGGCGGCCCGCTTGTCGCGCGGGACGGCGCGCAGCTCGATCTCGGAGAGCTTGGCGCGCTGGCCCCACCAGCGCGGGTTGCGGGTGAGGGTGACGCGCTCGTCGTCGCGGTCGACCTTCCGCACCGTGAAGGGACCGGCGGTGACCTTGAGCTTCATGCGGGCCCCGTCGTTGAAGGAGTCCGGATTCCCCATGACGTCCTTCGGGTACAGCGGCGAGAACAGCGAGCGCCAGTCCGCGTAGGGGCGGCCGAACGTGACCCGGACCTCCAGGGCGCTGTCGCCGCGCTCGATCTTCTGGATGCGTTCGTAGCCGGCGTTGCGGGCGGTCCAGTAGGCGGTGTCCTTGCCGGACAGGGCACGCCACTGGGCGGCGAAGTCGGCGGCGCCGATCTCCCGGCCGTCGCTCCAGACGGCCTGCTGGTTGAGCTTGTACAGCACGACCTGCTTGGGCTCGGTGTCGACGACCTCGGCGGACTCCAGGTAGTCGGGGTTGCGCTCGGGGCGGCCTGAGGCGTTCATGCGGAACATCGACGGCAGGACGGCCTGGGCGACGCGGGTGGTGGTGGCGTCGGCGTCCGACTGGAACGTGTTCAGGGTGTCGGGCACGGAGTCGACGGCCCAGCGCAGGGTGCCGCCGTCGGTGATCCGGTCGCGGGGGGCGGGCTGGATGTCCTGCCCGGCGAGCGGCTTGCCGGACGGGTCGTCCGAGCCGCATCCGGCGAGCGCGGGCACCGCGAGCACACCCGCGGTGAGGAAGGCGACCGAGCGCGTGACCGCACGCGGGCCGACACCGTGCTGGGACATCTGTGCTACCTCCGGGGAGCCGCGGGCGTTATGATCACTTTTGGCGGTATTTGGAGCTCATCTGATGTATGCGGCCACTGAAGAGGAAAGGGTTCGGCAGCACAGGGCGACACGGCGGTCACGGGCGGGAAGCCACCCGTGCGGCGCAACGCACCGCAGGGTGCACCCACACGCCTCGGCCAATCGATGCACATCCCTTCACAGCACAAGGTGTGACGCGCAACACTCGCAGGCGCATGAACGTTGCCGCCTTGGGCCACGAAGGACCCGCGGAAGTGAGGGCAAGTCATGTCCGTTCACGACGAACTGACGTCAGTCCAGCGCAATCTCGACGAGGTGTTCCGGTCGCTGGGACGCCTGGAAAAGCAGCTCGGCACCGGCGGCCTGGAGATGCGCCGCGTCCGTGCCGACGCCAACCACCTGCGCGAGAGCGTCGCCCTGCTGCGCGACGCAGCGGCGTCCACGGTCGCGCCGACCCGCCCCGAGCTGGTCACCATCTCCGACACGCCGTACGACGCCGCCCTGTGGAGCGACTCGGACGACGAGGGGCTCGGTGCCCGGGACCGGCGCGCTCCCTGACCCGGGCAGGAGTCGAGCGCGACCGGCACCTCCCCCGAACCCGACCGGAGTCGTCACGTGGCCACTGGTACGGAACCCCCTGCCACCGCACCCCATCACCCGAGCGGCGGAGTGCGGGGCGGCACGCGCGCCGCGATCGCCGCCCCGCACCTGCGCACCGACCGCTGGTGGCTGGCCCCGGCCGGCACGGCCGCGGGTCTGCTCGCGTTCATCGTCTACTCGACCTGGCGGGCCTTCGCCGGTGCGGACTACTACGCGGCGCCGTACGTCTCCCCGTTCTACTCGCCCTGTCTGGCGGAGAACTGCGTGCCGATGAAGGCCGGCCCCAACTGGGAGATCTTCGGAAGCTGGTGGGGCATCTCGCCCGCGATCATCATCCTGATCTTCCCGCTCGGCTTCCGCCTGACCTGCTACTACTACCGCAAGGCCTACTACCGGGGCTTCTGGGCGTCCCCGCCGGCCTGCGCGGTCGCCGAGCCGCACAAGAAGTACACCGGCGAGACCCGCTTCCCGCTGATCCTGCAGAACATCCACCGGTACTTCTTCTACGCCGCGATCGTGGTCGCCGGGATCCTGACCTACGACACCGTGCTGGGCTTCCGCGACGAGACCTACGCGTGGGGCCACATGGGCCTCGGCACGCTCGTGTTCCTGGTCAACATCGTGCTGATCTGGGCGTACACGATCTCCTGCCACTCCTGCCGGCACATCGTAGGCGGCAAGCTCAAGCACTTCTCCAGACATCCCCTGCGCTACCGGATGTGGCAGTGGGTGGGGAAGCTCAACGCCCGGCACATGCAGCTGGCCTGGGCGTCGCTGGTGAGCGTGGCGCTCGCCGACTTCTACGTCTACCTGGTCGCGTCCGGCGTCTTCGACGATCCGCGCTTCTTCTAGAGGATGGGGCCTTACCGATGTCCGTGGTCGACCGGCAGGAATGGGACGTCGTCGTGGTGGGCGCGGGCGGTGCCGGGCTGCGCGCCGCCATCGAGGCCCGCGAGCGGGGCGCCCGTACGGCCGTGATCTGCAAGTCGCTGTTCGGCAAGGCGCACACGGTGATGGCGGAGGGCGGCATCGCCGCCGCGATGGCCAACGTCAACAGCGGCGACAACTGGCGGGTGCACTTCCGCGACACCATGCGCGGCGGGAAGTTCCTCAACCAGTGGCGGATGGCCGAGCTGCACGCGCAGGAGGCGCCGCAGCGGGTGTGGGAGCTGGAGACCTGGGGAGCGCTGTTCGACCGCACCGAGGACGGCCGGATCTCCCAGCGCAACTTCGGCGGCCACGAGTACCCGCGCCTCGCGCACGTCGGTGACCGCACGGGCCTGGAGCTGATCCGCACCCTCCAGCAGAAGATCGTCTCGCTCCAGCAGGAGGACTTCCGCGAGACCGGCGACTACGAGTCCCGGCTGAAGGTCTTCCAGGAGTGCACGGTCACGCGTGTCCTCAAGGAGGACGGCCGCGTCTGCGGCGTGTTCGGCTATGAGCGCGAGTCGGGTCGCTTCTTCGTGCTGGAGGCACCGGCCGCGGTGATCGCCACCGGCGGCATCGGCAAGTCCTTCAAGGTGACGTCGAACTCGTGGGAGTACACCGGCGACGGCCACGCGCTGGCCCTCCTCGCGGGCGCTCCCCTGCTGAACATGGAGTTCGTGCAGTTCCATCCGACCGGCATGGTCTGGCCGCCGTCGGTGAAGGGCATCCTCGTCACCGAGTCGGTGCGCGGCGACGGCGGTGTGCTGCGCAACTCCGACGGCAAGCGGTTCATGTTCGACTACATCCCCGACGTCTTCAAGGACAAGTACGCCGAGACCGAGGAGGAGGGCGACCGCTGGTACGACGACCCGGACCACAACCGGCGCCCGCCCGAGCTGCTCCCCCGCGACGAGGTCGCGCGGGCGATCAACACCGAGGTGAAGGAGGGGCGCGGCTCCCCGCACGGGGGCGTGTTCCTGGACGTGTCGACCCGGATGCCCGCCGAGGTCGTCAAGCGGCGGCTGCCGTCGATGTACCACCAGTTCAAGGAGCTGGCGGACGTCGACATCACGGCCGAGGCGATGGAGGTCGGGCCCACCTGCCACTACGTGATGGGCGGGGTCGCGGTCGAGTCCGACACGGCGGCGGCCCGCGGGGTGCCGGGGCTGTACGCGGCCGGTGAGGTCGCCGGCGGCATGCACGGCTCCAACCGGCTGGGCGGCAACTCCCTGTCCGACCTGCTGGTGTTCGGCCGCCGGGCGGGCCGGCACGCCGCCGAGTACGCGGCGGGGCTGGCCGGGGCGCGGCCCGTCGTGGACGACGTCCAGGTCGACGCCGCCGCCGCCGAGGCCCTGCGGCCCTTCTCGGCCGAGGCGGAGATCGAGGAACCGGCGGGCGGACCGCCGGAGAACCCCTACACCCTCCACCAGGAACTCCAGCAGACGATGAACGACCTGGTCGGCATCATCCGCCGCGAGCCGGAGATGGAGCAGGCCCTGCGGAAGCTGGCCGAACTGCGGGTCCGGGCGCGGCGGGCCGGGGTCGAGGGGCACCGGCAGTTCAACCCGGGTTGGCACCTCGCCCTGGACCTCAGGAACATGCTGCTGGTCAGCGAGTGCGTGGCGCGGGCCGCGCTGGAGCGCACCGAGTCGCGCGGCGGTCACACGCGCGAGGACCATCCGGGCATGGACCGCGAGTGGCGCCGGATCAACCTGCTGTGCGCGCTCACCGACCCGACGGGCGGCCTGGCGGCGACGGACCCGGTCCGCGGCCAGATCACCCTCACCCGCGAGACCACCGAACCCGTCCGTGCCGACCTGCTCGCCCTGTTCGACAAGGAGGAGCTGGTCAAGTACCTCTCCGAAGAGGAGCTCTACGAATGAGCGGCTATACGACCCACTTCAGGGTGTGGCGCGGGGACGTGAGCGGCGGCGGCCTGGAGGACTTCGAGGTCGAGGTGAACGAGGGTGAGGTGGTGCTCGACATCATCCACCGCCTCCAGGCCACCCAGGCGTCCGACCTCGCCGTGCGCTGGAACTGCAAGGCCGGCAAGTGCGGTTCCTGCTCGGCGGAGATCAACGGCCGGCCGCGGCTGCTGTGCATGACGCGCATGTCGGTCTTCGAGCGTCAGGAGACGATCACGGTGACGCCGCTGCGGGCGTTCCCGGTCGTCCGCGACCTGGTCACCGATGTCGGCTTCAACTACCAGAAGGCGAGAGAGGTCCCGGCCTTCGTCCCGCCGCCCGGACTCGCCCCCGGCGAGTACCGCATGATGCAGGAGGACGTGGACCGGCCGCAGGAGTTCCGCAAGTGCATCGAGTGCTTCCTGTGCCAGGACACCTGCCATGTGGTCCGTGACCACGAGGAGAACAAGCAGGCGTTCGCCGGGCCCCGTTACCTGATGCGGATCGCCGAGCTGGACATGCATCCGCTGGACTCGGCGGCGGAGGCGGGCCTGGACCGCCGGACCACCGCCCAGGACGACCACGGCCTGGGCTACTGCAACATCACCAAGTGCTGCACGGAGGTCTGTCCCGAGGGCATCAAGATCACGGACAATGCGCTGATCCCGCTGAAGGAACGGGCGGTCGACCGCAAGTACGACCCGCTGGTGTGGCTGGGTTCGAAGATCAGGAGGCGGTCCTCGGCGGGCTGATCATTCGCCGACCCAGTCCTCCTTGTACGCGCGCCAGTCCGCCTCGGTCGCCGCGAAGTCGATGTACAGCGCGACACCGAAGTTGGCCCGGTCCGCGTCCGTGCGGGACAGACCGAGGCGGACGCCCCGGACGGCGGCGGGCACGGTCTCGGCGTGGCCCCAGTGGTCGAAGTTGCTCTCCCAGTAGAAGGGCAGGCCCATCAGCAGGTCGGTGGAGGGCGGGGTGACCTCCAGGGCGAGGGAGGTCTGCTGGGCGACGTAGCCGCCGTAGGTGCTCTCCAGAGGCTGGGCGGTGTCGTACGACATCACGGCGATCTGGTCGACGCGGCGGGCGACCTGGCCGAAGAACTCCTGCGACCACCACTTGGGATGTTCGGTGAAGAAGCCGAACACGGTGTGGAGGGCCGGGAGCGGGTCGATCTGGTGGGCGGCGACCGACAGTCGCGCGTCACGGGAGCGCGTCTCGCGGCGCAGGGCGTCGAGGAGGGCGAGGTAGTCGCGGTCGCCGGACGGCATGGGCTCCAGGTCGAGGTGAATGCCCTCGTAGCCGGTGTCGAGGACCTGGCGGGCGGAGCGGACGACGGCGGCGCGGGTGTCCGCGTCGGCCAGACGCATGCCGTCGGGGCCCTCGGTGGCCAGGACGTCACCGAGGAAGGCCTGGACGCGGACGCCGGGCAGTTTCTCGTGCACGGCGTCGATGAACCAGCGGGCCCTCGGATAGACCGCCTCGGGAAGCGTGCCGTCGTGTTCCAGCGGACCCGAGTGGACGTACAGGTCGCGGATGCCGGTGCCTTGGAGGCGGCGGGCGAGGGCGGTGACGTCGGTGTCCTTCTTACGGCCGTCGACCCAGGCGTGGCCCAGCCAGAGGGCGTCACGGTCGCGGGTGCGGGTGCCGTCGGCCGGGTCACCCATGTAGTTGACGCGCAGAGCCGTCAGGACGGACAGGAGCGGCAGCAGCAGGAGCAGGGGGAGGGCGACGGCCGTGCGTCTGACCCACCGCCGGCGTCTCGTGCCGCCGTCCCGGCCGGGCGGGGGGTCCGCCTGGGGTGGTAAGGAGTTCTCGTCGTCGCCGGCTTCCGTGCGCTCCATGCCGTCTCCCCTCGGTGGTGTGGTCGATGTTGCCGGGGAGGACGATCAGCACGGGCGTTCGGTTGCGATCAGTCGAGGTTTCCGGCCAGGTGCCGTACGCGCGGAGGCCCCTGCGTGGGCCAGGGCGGCGGTGTCGGCGGCGGGACGGCGTCGCCGGCAGGATGGCGGTCTCGGCGACCTGGGGTGGCGGCTTCGGCGCCGAGACGGCGGTGCCGACTGCGGAACGGCGGTCTCGACAGCCTCGTGGCGGCTTCGGCGCCGGGACGACGGTGCCGACTGCGGAACGGCGGTCTCGACAGCCTCGTGGCGGCTTCGGCGGCAGGACGACGGTGTCGGCGGCAGGACGACGGTGTCGGCGGCCTGGCGGCGGAGAACGAGGGGGGGGCGGGCCGTCGCGGGCGAAGGTCGTGAAGGCCTACCGGAGCGGAAGGGGTCGGCCGCCTCGACGGCGAACGACGACGTCCACCGGCGCGGGGCCCCGACCCCGCGGTGCGGGGCCGGCCCGGCCGCGTCGGCCGGGTCCCGGGGACGCAGCACCAAGGCGGGGGCCGTCGGCGCGTCGCCTCGCCGCGAGCCGGGTCGTGGTGTCGGGGACGGGGTGGGGATGCACGGTGACGGGGACGGTGACGGGGACGGTGACGGGGACCGGGACGGGGACGGGGACCGGGCGATCGTACGGTGGCGGTCGGCCCGCTGTCAGAACAGGCTCAGCAGTGCCTCCGCCGGGTCCGTCAGCCTCGTGTCGCCTCCCGGAAGGGGCAGTTCGAACCACACCGTCTTGCCCCGGGGCGTGCGGCGGGAGCCCCACGCCGCACTGAGGAGGCCGACGAGCTGGAGGCCTCGGCCGCCCTCGTCGGTGTCGCGGGCGCGGCGGCGGCGTGGCTGGACCAGGCCGGAGTCCCAGACCTCGCAGACCAGGGTGCGGTCGAGCAGGAGGCGCAGGCGGATCTCGCCCTCGCCGTAGCGCAGGGCGTTGGTGACCAGCTCGCTGACCAGCAGCTCCGTGGTGTCGACCAAGGGCTCCATGCCCCAGGCGAGCAGTTGGGCACGCGCGTACTCGCGGGCCCGGCCCACGCTGCGCGGCTCGCGCGGCAGCGTCCAGTCGCCCACGGAATCCGTGGGCAGCCCCTGTACACGTGCCATCAACAGCGCGATGTCGTCCTCACCGTGATGGGTGTCGAGGGTGTTGAGGACGTGGTCGCAGACGTCCTCCAGGGGCTGGGCCGGGTCGGAGAGCGCGCTGACGAAGGCTTGCAAGCCCTCGTCCAGGGGGTGATCGCGGCTTTCGACCAGTCCATCCGTGTAGAGCGCGAGCAGCGCGCCTTCGGGGAGTTCGACCTCGACCTCCTCGAAGGGCTCGCCGCCGACGCCGAGCGGCATGCCCGGCGGCACGTCGAGCATCAGCGCCGGCTCGCCCGGCTCGACCAGGACGGGCGGCAGATGGCCCGCGTTGGCGAAGGTGCAGCGCCGGGTGACGGAGTCGTAGACGGCGTAGACGCAGGTGGCGAGGTACACCTCCGACAGGTCCGCCTCCCGGGGGCGGCGGGCCGCCCGGGTCGCCTGCTGCACGCCGCCGGGGGCGCCGAGGCCGCGGGCGATCTCGTCCAACTGGGAGAGCACCTCGGCCGGTTCGAGGTCGAGCTGGGCCAGGGTGCGGACGGCCGTGCGGAGTTCGCCCATGGCCACGGCGGCGCGCAGACCGCGGCCCATGACGTCGCCGACGACCAGCGCGGTGCGGTGCCCGGGGAGTTCGATGACGTCGAACCAGTCCCCGCCGACCTCGCTGGGGCGTCCGGTGTTGACGTTGCCGGGCAGGTAGCGGCAGGCGATGTCGAGGCCGGAGGCCTCCGGGTCGCCGGGCGGGAGCAGGGACCGTTGCAGTATCAACGCGCGTTCGTGTTCGCGCCGGTAGAGGCGGGCGTTGTCGATGCAGACCGCTGCACGGGCGGCGAGTTCGACGGCCAGGTCCCGGTCCCGGTCGCCGAACGGCTCGCTGCCCTTCGTGCGGGCGAACTGCACGAGTCCCACGACGGTGTCGTGGGCGACCATCGGCACGGCGAGCGTGGACTGCACGAGCCCGCCGTCCTCGCCCGGGACGGTCTGGGGGCGGGCCGTGCGCAGGGCGTCCGCGCAGGGCGAGTTGAACGGGTAGTGGTGGACGGCGCCGACCGCGACGGGCACGCCGGTGCCGGCGAAGGGCGCGTCGGACACGGCGCTGGCGAAGGCCACGCGGCGCAGTTCACCGCTGCCGTCGGCGAGCCCGGGCGGGGTCTCGTCGCCGGCCAGCAGGCCCTGGTAGAGGTCGACGGTGGCCAGGTCGCAGAAGCCGGGGACGACGACGTCGAGGAGCTGGCGGGCGGTGGTCTCCAGGTCGAGGGAGTTGCCGATGCGGGCGCCCGCCTCGTTCAGCAGGGCGAGATTGCGCCGGGCGGCGGCTGCCTCGCGGGCCGCGGCGCGCCGGGCGGTGATGTCGGTGCCGAGCCAGGCGATGCCGATGGGGCGGCCCGAACCGCTGTGCACGCGGTAGAGGTTGACGGACCAGTGACGGCGCTCGTCGGAGCCCGGCACGAAGCCGGTGATGTGCATGTCCGTGATGGAGTTGCCGCTCTCCAGCACGCGGCGCAGGGTCGCGGCGACCCGCTCGGCCTCGCCGCGCTGGAGGTAGTCGTGGACGCCCTTGCCGCGGTGGTCTTCGGGCGTGCCGCCGAAGATGGACGCGAACCGCTGGTTGGCGCGGCGGACCCGCAGGTCGGAGTCGATCAGCAGGAAACCGAACGGGGATTGACTGAAAATGGCCTGCGAGGCGGCGAGGTCGGTCTCGATGCTGCGCAGGGTGCGCACGTCGACGACGATGCAGACGGCCGCCTTGTCGCCCTCCTCGGTGCGCGTCGGCATGACGTACACCTCGGCGAGCCCTTCGTGGCCGCACTCCCCCTCGACACCCTTCGGCATCCGGAAGGGCACCACGCCGGTCCACTCGCGTCCGTCGAGGATCTCGGCCATCTTGCGCATGCCGCGCTCGCGGTGGCGCGGGTCGATGAACGCCTCGATGGGGTCCATGCCGACGGCCTTGTCGGCGGAGATGCCGAAGAGGTGCTCTGCGCGCAGGCTCCACTGCTCGACCAGCCCGTCGGGGCCGATGGAGAAGGACGCGACCTTGATGTAGTCGTAGATGGATCCGGGGGGACTGCTCTGCCACATGGCGTCCCCGGAGCGCACCCCGTCGGCGGCGAGCGCACCTCCCACCGCGGAGGCCAGGCCATCGACGGCCCTCGCCCTCGCGCCCGCCGACGGGTCCTCGGACTCCGTGGCCTTCGCTGGTATCTCGCTCACGCGAACCGTCCCCTCCAGCTCACCGCGCCCGGCACCGGTCACCGGGGGCGGCTGCCCGCAGTATCCAGCACTACGGTGCCGCACAACACGGTGTTCACGATCACAGCACGGTCCCGATGGTTTTCGGTCCGGACCGTGACAACACTTCCAGTCTTCTAACCAGGGGACACGTCGTCGAATCCCGTCGGCCGGCAACCGCCACTGGCCTGAACCAATCGCTCTACAGCGGTAAGACGTACGTACACCGGATTTTCACTCCGGCAACGCGAGTTCGAACCACACCGTCTTGCCCGTGGCGCCCGGCCGGGTGCCCCAGCGGCGGGAGGAGGAGGCCACCAGGTGCAGTCCGCGGCCGTTCTCGTCCTCGGGGCGGGCGGCGCGCTCGCGGGGCGGGTCCGGCAGCGGATCGGAGACCTCGACCAGGAGGACGGCGCCGAGGCCCACGGGGCGGACCAGGCGGACTCCGATGGGGCCGGTGGCGTGCCGCAGGGCGTTCGTGACCAGTTCGCTGACCAGGAGCGCCGCGAGGTCCGCGAGGCTGTCCAGGTTCCAGGCGCGGAGTTGGCCCCGGACGGCCTGCCGGGCGGTGCGCACGACGCCCGGCTCGGCGGGAAAGGTCCACCCGGCGCAGTCACCTTCGGTGTCGTTCACGCCGATCACTTCCCGGGCAGGAGCCCCACTCATGTCTGGTTTCATGGGGTTAATGGGCACATACCCGATATCCGGGGCGGAGTACCGCGCGGGGCGGCGCACTGTGGCACAAAAGACGTAGGGATCGTCTGCACAGCACTGTGTGAGGCCGCGCGCCCCCGACCGGCTTCAGGCGCCGGGCTCGTGCGGGCTGCCGGAGACGGGGTGGCCGGCTACCGGGCCTTCCGCCGTTCCCAGGTGCGCGAGGGTCTGCCGTACGGCGGGGACGTCCTGGTCGAGCCAGTCCACGTCCCAGATCTCGTGGGGGTCGAGCCAGCGCAGCTCGTCGTGGTCCTCCAGGGGCGCGGGAGCGGCGGAGCCGGGCCGCAGCCGGGCGGTCCACACCTTCAGGACGTAGGGGGGCCTCAGGGGCCACTCGCCCGGGACGCGCCCGCCCACCTCGGCGTCGACGCCGAGTTCCTCGCGCAGCTCCCGCACGAGCGCGGCGTCGGCCGTCTCCCCGGGCTCGACCTTGCCGCCGGGCAGCTCCCAGCGCCCGGCCAGCTCGGCGGGGGCGCTGCGCCGGGCGGCCAGCAGCCGCCCGTCCTCGACCAGTGCGGCAGCCACGACGATCCGCTCACTCATGCGGGGAGCCTACGGGAGCCCCGCCGATCGCCGGAGCCTTCCCCTGGGCGGCCCGGGGCGGCAGTCAGTCGTGCACCGCGGCCGCCCCGTTCTGACCGAGCCGCTCGACCCAGTACAGCTGCTTGTGGCCACGACCGTCGAGGCTGTCCACGATCTTCTGGGCCTCGGCCCGGGTCGCGTACCGGCCCACTCGGTAGCGGTTGCCGTTGTCGTCCTCTCGTATCACGAGCCAGGGCAGAGTGACCGTGCTGTCGTTCATCGCGCCCCTCCTCTTCCCGTCCGCGGCCTGTGCCGTGCCCCACCCGCCAAGGAAACCGCAATGCGCATATGCCCGAGCCTACGCCTTACCTTTACGCAGCGAATACGGCTTTTCACCAAGAGGTACGCAACCAGCCAGAACGCAGGGGGCGCACACTCATGAACGCGCCGTCCTAGCACCTCCGCACAACCAGGCGCACGCACACCGCCTACACGAGCCTCGACCTGCGTGAACGACAGCCGTCCGCGAGACGCGCACGGCCCCGGTCCGTGCCGGGCCGCGCGGTGAAAGTGTGAGCGGGGCGCGCGGGGAGCGCGCCGCGGGGCGGATGTGAGCGTTCGCTACTTGACCGGAAGGTGATAGGCGACCCGGTACCGATCGGCCGGGATGACCACGTCGGCCGTCTCCACCGGGCGGCCGGAGGCGTAGAACGTGCGCTGGATGACCAGGACCACGTGCCCCGGGACGCCGCCCAGGACGAGCAGTTCCTCGGCGAGGCCGGGCCGGGCGCCGACCTCCTCCGTGACGTTGTCCACGATCACGTCGATGGCACGCATGCGCTCGACGACGCCCATGCCGCCGACCGGCCCCTCCTCCGGCAGCATCACGGGTGTACGCCCCGTCACGGCGAGGGGCTCCCAGGACGTGGAGAGCATCATCGCCTCACCGCCCTCGCGGTAGAGATACCTCGTGCACATGACCCGCTCGCCCGGCTCGATGCCCAGCCGCTCGGCGACCGCGACGCTCGCCTCGGACTGCTCGCTGCTGGACTCCCACGTGCCGCGTCCCTCGCCGTCGGCCTGCTCCTGGCGGAACGCGGTGGCCCCGCCGGCCGGACGGAAGCCGGAGCGGGAGATGCGCCGGGGCACCGGCCGCTCGCGCACATACGTGCCCGAGCCGGAGCGGCCCTCGACCAGGCCTTCCGCCATGAGCACCTTGCGGGCCTCCAGCGCGACGGTGTCCGAGACCCCGTACTCCTGGCGGATTCTGGCCTGGGAGGGGAGACGGGTGTGGGGCGGCAGCTGACCGTCGACGATCTTCTGACGGAGATCACCCGCGACGCGCAGGTACGCGGGCTGCTCACCGAATGTCACTGGCCGCTCCCATCAGGTTGTACAGACAGCAACAGCGTGGCAACCGTGGGTTGTGCGGTGCAAGCAAAGGCCAGAGAATCACTCGATGTGATGACATGGGGGCCCTGAGGGCTTTACGCAGGCGGTTTCTCCCCGCTATGGCCGCCGTCACACCTGCGATTCGGAGTCCCGGCTCTCGTCCACCCCTCGGGCCGGCGGGGTCGCCACCAGCCCGAGGGCCTTGCGCGCCGTGACGGTCGCCGAGCCGTCCACGAGCCCGTACGCCTTGCCGTAGTGCGTGCAGTACGTGTCGGCGTCACCGGCGGTGCTCGCCTTCCGCCCTTCCTCCCGGGCGTCCTCCAGGTCCTCCACCAGGCCGGCGACGGGCTTGCGGGCATCGGCCCGCCAGGCGTGCCCGCGCAGGGCCTCGGTCTGCTCGTTGAGCACGCCGTGGACGTCGGTGGCCCAGGCCCGGTGGGCGGGGAGGTCGTCGTCGTGGGTCCTCTCGGGCTCCTCGTAGAGCGCCGCGTCGAGGGCGTTGGCCGTGGACAGGAAGGCAACCTGGTCGGTGTCGAGCGTGGTGGGATCGCCGCGCAGGGAGCCGGTCAGTTTGAGCCCGGCCTCGGTGTCGCCGAAGAGGCAGGTGATCGCGCGGTCGCCGAACCGCCGGCTCTCCCGGGACGGCCGCAGGTGGTACACCTCGACATCGGCCGGCATGGCCCAGGTGTCCATCGCGTACCGGTCCTGGAGGGCGTAGCACTTCTCGTCGGCGATGCCGGTGATCCTCGCCTCGCCCGGGAAGGCGCCGCCCGGCAGCGTGGCGCAGCGCGGCATCAGCCAGGAGACGGTCGCGCGTACGGTGAAGACCGGCAAGAAGACCAAGGGCAAGTCGCCGGGCACGTGGAAGTACACCACCGGCAAGGTCTGGGTGGTGATCAACAAGGCCGGCAACGTCGTGTCCGTCGGCCGCAACGGAGCCCGTCCCCGAGAGGCGAAGCATGCACATCGAGTACGACCGCGAGAACGACACCGCGTATGTCTCTCTCGTCGCACACATCGCCGACGGCGCCGCCGTCCGGCAGGTCCCCGTCGACGGGGTCGGGGCGGACGCCGAGGTGTTCCTCGACGTGGACGCGTCGGGGCGGCTGCTCGGCATCGAGGTGATCGGTGCGGGTGGGGCTCTGCCGGTGGAGGTACTGGAGCAGGCCTCCACGGGCTGAGGGGGCGCGGGGCGATCGGCCGGCGGAGCAGGGGGTGGAGCGGTCCCGGCGCGATTGACAGGTCGTCACAAAGGTCCTGCCGGTCCGTGCAGGGCCCTTGTGCAATTCCTGTGGAGGCCTCAATCTTTCGCTGACGCACAGGAGTAGCCGCTGTCTTGACATGGTCATGACCCACTGGCCCCATCGGCGGCGACCGACGGGCGTGCACCACACCCCACAGCGCACCACCGATGAGGAGGACCCCTCAGATGGCAGTGATGCGTACTCCCCACCGCTCCACCCGGCGAAGACTGGCCGCGCTCGGCGCGACGGCCACCGCGGCGCTCGTCGCGAGCCTCGTCTCCGCCCTCCCCGCCGGCGCGGCCCCGGTCGCGACCGAAGGACGCGTGCAGTACGAGGGCGCCGCGAACACCGTCGCCGACAGCTACATCGTCACCCTGAAGACCGAGAAGGCCGGTTCCGCCGAGGGCCGCGCGCTCGCGCACAAGTACGGCGCCGACATCGAGCGGACGTACACCAAGGCCCTGAACGGCTACGAGGTCGAGGCCTCCGCGTCCGAGGCGAAACGTCTCGCCGCCGACCCGGCCGTCGCCTCGGTCGTGCAGAACCGGACGTTCTCCATCACCGGGACGCAGCCGAGCCCGCCGTCCTGGGGCCTGGACCGCGTCGACCAGAAGAGCCTGCCGCTGAACAGCTCGTACACCTACCCGGACTCGGCGGGTGAGGGCGTCACCGCGTACGTCATCGACACCGGCGTCCGCATCACCCACGGCGACTTCGGCGGCCGCGCCTCCTACGGCTACGACGCCGTCGACAACGACAACACCGCCCAGGACGGCCACGGCCACGGCACGCACGTCGCCGGCACGGTCGCCGGAAGCGCCTACGGCGTCGCCAAGAAAGCCGAGGTCGTGGGCGTCCGGGTGCTGAACAACTCCGGCCAGGGCACCACCGCCCAGGTCGTCGCCGGCATCGACTGGGTCGCCCGGAACGCGGTCAAGCCCGCCGTCGCCAACATGTCCCTCGGCGGCCCCGGCGACACCGCCATCGACACGGCCGTCCGCAACGCCATCACCTCCGGCGTCACCTTCGTGGTGGCGGCCGGCAACGAGTCCACCAACGCCTCCACCCGGTCCCCCGCACGGGTCACCGAGGCCGTCACGGTCGGTGCCACGACGCCGAGCGACGCCAAGGCGAGCTACTCCAACTACGGCACCGTCCTGGACCTGTTCGCGCCCGGCTCGTCCATCACCTCGGCCTGGAGAACGAGCGACTCGGCGACCAACACCATCTCCGGCACGTCGATGGCCAGCCCGCACGTCGCCGGCGCCGCCGCCCTGCACCTGGCGGCCAACCCCACGGCCACGCCCGCGCAGGTCTCCGCCGCGCTGACGTCCGCCGCCACCACCGGCGTCGTCACCAGCCCCGGCACCGGTTCACCCAACCGGCTCCTGTACGTCGGCGGCGGTACGACCACCCCGCCCGGCCCGCGCTTCGAGAACACCGCCGACCAGGCGATCGCCGACAACGCCACCGCCGAGTCCCCGGTGACGGTCTCCGGCGTCTCCGGCAACGCCCCGTCGGCCCTGGCCGTCGAGGTGCACATCGTCCACACCTACATCGGTGACCTGCAGATCCAGCTGATCGCCCCTGACGGCACGGCGTACACGCTGAAGGCGTACGGCACCGGCGGCAGCGCCGACAACATCGACACCACGTACACCGTGAACGCCTCCTCGGAGACCGCGAACGGCACGTGGAAGCTGCGTGTGAGCGACAACGCCCGTTACGACACCGGGCGGATCGACGCCTGGGCGCTCCAGTTCTGACCTCAGCGAGCTGAGTGAACTGAGAGCTGAGTGAACTGAGCGCAGGGGCCGGGCTCGTGGGTCCGGCCCCGACCCGTTCGTGACGAACCCTCAGCCGGGGTCCCGCCGCAGCAGGGCCAGTTCCGCGTTCAGCTCGGCGAGAAACCGGACGACCACCTCCAGCTCCTCGGGGCTGAACCGGCCCCTGGCCGCCTCGGTGCTCCGGGCCAGCGGCCGGAAGTAGTCCCGGGCCAGGCCTCTGGCCGCGTCGGCGTAGTGCAGGTGCACCACGCGGCGGTCCCCGGCGCCCCGGACCCGGCGGATGTGGCCGGCCCTCTCCAGTCGGTCGAGGCACGCCGTCACCGCGCCGGACGTGAGATTGAGCTCCCCGCGCAGCCGGCCGGGCGTCATCGGCTCGTCGCCCGCGTCCGGGTCGGAGTCGGCGGCCAGGATCGCGATCAGGGCCTGCATGTCGGTCAGGTGCAGGCCCTGATCCTGGGCGAACTCCTGGGTGATGCGGTTGAACTCGCTGTTCATCCGGCGCAACAGAACGGCGAAGGTCTGCAACCCGGTGGGGTCGTCCGCCGGAAGAGACGCCATGGATGCACCGGAGCCGCTCATCCCCCCACCCTAGTATCTCTCAACCATTGAGATACTTTATGAGTGAGTTAATTTGTCCACGACTCACCTCCTACGGCTTGGGATGCGCATGAGAACCGCACAGCGACGGGCCCGGTGGCTCGTACCGCTCGTCCTGCTCCTCGTCTGGCTGGGCGTGGGCGGAACGCTCGGCCCCTACGCGGGCAAGCTCGGCGAGGTGGCCACCAACGACCAGGCCGCCTTCCTGCCCCGCAGCGCCGAGTCCACCCGCGTCCTCGACGCCCGGAAGGCGTTCGACCGGTCCGAGACCGTGCCGGCCATCGTGGTCTGGACGGCGGACGGGGAACGGTTCACCGAGGACCGGCGGGCCGAGGCCACCCGGGCCGTCGGCGCGCTCGCCGGGAAGCCCGGCGTCGTCGGCCGCCCTTCGCCCGCCCTGCTCTCCGACGACCGTCAGGCGATGCAGGCCGTCGTCCAGCTGGAACCCGACCTCGGCGACGAACTGCCCACCACCCTCGACGCGGTGCGCGAGGCGGCCCGGGCCGTGCCGGGCACCACGGCGCAGATCGCCGGACCGGCGGCCAGCCAGGCGGATCTGTCGGACGCGTTCGCGGGCATCGACGGACTGCTGCTGGGCGTGGCCCTCGGCGCCGTCCTGCTGATCCTGCTGCTGGTCTACCGCAGTGTCCTGCTGCCGTTCCTGATCATCCTGGGCTCGGTGTTCGCCCTGGGCCTGGCCTGCGCCGTGGTCTACGCGCTGGCGGAACGGGACGTGGTCCGGGTCGACGGGCAGGTGCAGGGCATCCTGTCGATCCTGGTGATCGGCGCCGCCACCGACTACGCCCTGCTGCTCGCCGCGCGCTTCCGCGAGGAACTCGCCCTGCGCCCGGACCGTTTCCGGGCCGCGACGGCCGCCGTACGCCGGTCGTTCGGGGCGATCACCGCCAGCGCGGCCACCGTGGCGCTCGGGCTGCTGGCCCTGCTCGCCAGTGACCTCACCAACAACCGTGCCCTGGGGCCGGTCGGCGCCATCGGCATCGGCTGCGCCGTGCTCACCGCGCTCACCTTCCTGCCGGCCGCGCTGGCCCTGCTGGGCCGCACCGCCTACTGGCCGTCCCGGCCCAAACCCCCCGAGGAGTCCGGGAAGGGAACCGGCGTGTGGCGGCGGGTCGCCGGGGCGGTCAACGGCCGGCCGCGGCGGACCTGGGTGGTGACGGCGCTCGTGCTGGCCGTGTTCGCGGCCTTCTCGCCCTCCCTGTCCGCCAAGGGCGTGCCGCTGGACGAGATCTTCGTGAACGACGCGCCCTCGGTGTCCGCGCAGGAGACGCTCGGCGCGCACTTTCCCGGCGGGTCCGGCAACCCCGCCGTCATCATCGCCGACGCGGACCGGACCGCCGAGGTGACGGCCGCCGCCCGGAGCACCGAGGGCGTGGCCTTCGCCGGTGCCTCCGGACGGCCCGGGGCGGGCGAACCGCTCGTCCTCGACGGGCGGGTGCGCATCGACGCCACCCTGGCGGCGAGCGCGGACAGCGACGCGGCCAAGGAGACCGTCGCGCGGCTGCGCGCCGCGGTGCACGCGATCCCCGGGGCCGACGCGCTGGTCGGCGGGTACACCGCCCAGCAGTACGACACCCAGCGGACCGCCGCCCGGGACCGGACGGTCATCGTGCCGATCGTGCTCGCCGTCATCCTGCTGATCCTGATGCTGCTGCTGCGTTCCCTGCTCGTGCCGGTGCTGCTGGTGGCGACGGTGGGGCTCAACTTCCTGGCGACCCTCGGGGTGGCGGCGCTGGTCTTCCAGCACCTGCTCGGGTTCAGCGGCACGGACGCGTCGGTGCCGCTGTACGGCTTCGTGTTCCTGGTGGCGCTCGGCGTCGACTACAACATCTTCCTCATGTCGCGGGTCCGGGAGGAGGCGCTCGCGCACGGCAACCGGCAGGGGGTGCTGCGCGGGCTGACCACCACCGGCGGGGTGATCACCTCGGCCGGTGTGGTGCTCGCCGCGACGTTCGCGGCGCTGATGGTGATCCCGCTGGCGTTCCTCGTGCAGATCGCGTTCATCGTCGCCTTCGGGGTGCTGCTCGACACGCTCGTGGTGCGCTCGCTGCTGGTGCCCGCACTGATGATCGACGTCGGCCCGCGGGCGTGGTGGCCGAGCGCCCTGGCCCGGACGGCCCCGCGGGGGCCGGACGGCGGTACGCCCTCCGGCTGAACCGTCGCCGGCGCCCGTGTCGTGCATCCGCCGCGGGCGCCGGGCGGGAAGTGTTCGCGTCAGGGCCGGCCGTGCACCGACAGCGCGGCGACGGCGTCGGCGGACGGAGGCACGACCATGACGACGGACGGGCGGCGGCTGCACTGCCTGGTCACCGGGGCGTCCGGCTACATCGGGGGGCGACTGGTGCCCGAGCTGTTGCAGGAAGGCCACCGCGTCCGGTGCCTCGCCCGCTCCCCCGCCAAGCTCGGCGACCACCCCTGGGCGGCGCACGCCGAGACCGTCCGGGGGGACGTCACCGACCCGGGGTCGCTGGCGTCCGCGATGCGCGGCGTCGATGTCGCCTACTACCTGGTGCACGCCCTCGGCTCCGGCTCGCGCTTCGAGGACACCGACCGCGCCGCCGCCCGGACCTTCGCCGAGCAGGCCCGGGCCGCCGGGGTGCGGCGGATCGTCTACCTGGGCGGGCTCACGCCACACGGCGTCCCCGAGGACTCCCTCTCCCCGCACCTGCGGTCCCGGGCCGAGGTGGGGCGGATCTTCCTCGACTCGCCCGTGCCCGCGACGGTGCTGCGCGCCGCCGTCGTCATCGGCTCGGGCTCGGCGTCGTTCGAGATGCTGCGCTACCTCACCGAACGCCTGCCCGTGATGGTCACCCCCAGCTGGGTGCACACCCGCACCCAGCCCATCGGGGTACGGGACGTGCTGCGCTACCTCGTCGGATCCGCGACCATGCCGGACGACGTCCACCGGGCCTTCGACATCGGCGGGCCGGACATCCTCACCTACCGCGACATGATGCTGCGCTACGCCGCCGTGGCCGGGCTGCGGCGGCGGTTCATCGTGCCGGTGCCGGTGCTCACGCCACGGCTGTCCAGCCACTGGGTCGGCCTCGTCACCCCGGTGCCCGCCTCCCTCGCCCGGCCGCTGACCGAGTCGCTGCGGCACGAGGTCGTCTGCCACGAGCACGACATCGCCCGCTATGTGCCGGACACCCCGGGCCGGCCCCTGCCGTTCGACGAGGCGCTGGCCCTGGCACTGCGCCGGGTGCGGGAAGCGCAGGTCACCACGCGCTGGTCCTCGGCCTCGGTGCCCGGAGCGCCCAGCGACCCGCTGCCCACCGACCCCGACTGGGCGGGCGGCAGCCTCTACCAGGACGAACGGCAGCGGCCGGTCGACGCCTCCCGGGAGGCGCTGTGGAGGGTGGTCGAGGGCATCGGCGGCGACAACGGCTGGTACTCCTCCCCGCTGGCCTGGGCGGTCCGGGGCCGGCTGGACCGGTTCGCGGGCGGTGTGGGACTGCGCCGGGGACGGCGTGACACCGAGCGTCTGCGGGTCGGCGACTCGCTGGACTTCTGGCGGGTGGAGGAGATCGAACCGGGTCGTCTGCTGCGGCTGCGGGCCGAGATGCGGCTGCCCGGCCTCGCCTGGCTGGAGATGTACACCGAGACCGACGAGCAGGGCCGCACCCGCTACCGGCAGCGGGCTCTGTTCCACCCGCGCGGCCTGCTGGGCCACGCCTACTGGTGGAGCGTCGCCCCGTTCCACTCCGCCGTGTTCGGCGGCATGGCCCGCAACATCGCGCGGGCCGCGTCCGAGGGCACGAGCGGACGGCGGAGCGCCACGCGCCGCCGACGGGCCCGCCGGCGGCGAAGTGCCCGGGAGCAACGAACGCAATCCGCACCACCGCACCAGGAGTGACGCCATGACCGCCGCGGTCGTCCTGTTCACCTCGGACCTGCGTCTGCACGACCATCCGCCCCTGCACGCCGCGTTGAACTCGGCGGACGAGGTGGTGCCCCTGTTCGTCCGCGACCCCGCCGTGCACGCCGCCGGCTTCGACGTGCCCAACCGCGCCGCCTTCCTCGCCGACTGCCTGGCCGACCTCGACTCGGCTCTGCGCCGGCGCGGCGGACGGCTGGTGGTGCGCACCGGGCCCGTCGCCCGGGAGGTCCGCGCGGTCGCCGCCGCCTGCGGCGCCACGGAGGTCCACATGGCATCGGGCGTCACCGGCTACGCCCACCGCCGTGAGGAGCGGCTGCGCGAGGAACTCGACGCCGCCGGTGTCGCCCTGCGGGTGCACGACGCCGTGGTCACCGCCGTCGCGCCGGGGGCCGTGACACCACTCGGCTCCGACCACTTCGCCGTGTTCACCCCCTACATGCGCCGCTGGTCCAAGGAACGGCTGCGCGACCTCCTGCCCGCGCCGCGCGCCGTACGGGTGCCCGACGCCGTGCGCGGCGAGGAGCCGCCGTCCCGGACGGGCATGGCGGACCTGTCGCCGCGGCTTCCGGACGGCGGGGAGACGGCCGGGCGCGAGAAACTGGCGCGATGGACCGACACCGGTCTGTCCCGCTACGAGGAACGCCACGACGACCTGGCCGGTGACGCGACCTCGCGCCTGTCGCCGTACCTCCACTTCGGGACGCTCTCGCCGGTGGAGGTCGTACGGCGGGCCCGGGAGAAGGGCGGCGCCGGCGCGGAGGCCTTCGTCCGTCAGCTGTGCTGGCGCGACTTCCACCACCAGGTCCTCGCGGCCCGGCCCGATGCGGCCGCGCGGGACTACCGCACCCGGGGCGACCGGTGGCGCGGCGAGGACGAGGCCGCCGAGGACATCGCCGCCTGGCGGGAGGGCCGCACCGGCTACCCGGTGGTCGACGCGGGCATGCGCCAGCTGCGCCACGAGGGCTGGATGCACAACCGGGCCCGGCTGCTGGTGGCGAGCTTCCTGACCAAGACGCTGTATGTGGACTGGCGGATCGGTGCCCGGCACTTCCTCCGGCACCTGGTGGACGGCGACCTCGTCAACAACCAGCTGAACTGGCAGTGGGTCGCCGGCACCGGCACCGACACCCGTCCCCACCGCGTCCTCAACCCCGTGCTCCAGGGCAAGCGCTACGACCCGGACGGCACCTACGTCCGCCGGTGGGTGCCCGAACTGGCGGACGTCGGCGGCGCGGCGGTGCACGAGCCCTGGCGGCTCCCCGCGGACGAGCGGGCCCGGCTGCGCTATCCCGCGCCGCTCCTCGACCTCGGTGAGGGACTGGCCCGCTTCCGGCAGGCCCGCGGCCGCGGCTGACAGCACGGCACCGCGCGCATCCGAAACACCGCCCCCGGTGGAAGCACTGATGTGCGGATGACCGGAAGCGAGAAGGGGTTGTGCATGCTTGGACCGTGGCCGACGCCGGCCGGACCGGCGGAGACGAACCACGCCCCGCTCACCGCTCCCGGGGCCACGCGCGCCGTGGAGCGCGTCCTGGAGCGGGTACTGGACACGCGACTGCGGCAGGCCCGCGAGACCGACGCGGTGTTCGCCCATGACATGGCCGACCGCGTCGCCGCGTTCGTCCGGCGGGGCGGCAAGCGGCTGCGCACGGCGTTCGTGTGCTGCGGCTGGCGGGCCGCGGGCGGCTCCGGCGAACCCGGGGCGGTCCTGCGCACGGGGGCCGCCCTCGAACTGCTCCAGGCCTGCGCGCTCATCCACGACGACGTGATGGACGGATCACCGCTGCGCCGGGGCGCGCCCGCGATGCACGTGGACTTCGCCCGGGACCACCGGACCGGCCGCGCGGCCGGGTCCGCCGACTCGTTCGGGACGTCGGCCGCCGTGCTCGCGGGCGACCTGGCACTGGCGTGGGCGGACGACCTGCTGACGGAGACGGCACTCGCCGCACCGCACGGCGCGCGGCTGTACGACGAATGGCGGGTCATGCGCACCGAGATGGTCGCCGGTCAGTACCGCGATCTGCGCGCGCAGGCGAGCGGCTCCTCCGACGCCGACGAGGCCCGGACCATCGCCGTGCTGAAGAGCGCCCGGTACACCGTCGCGCGGCCCCTGGCGCTCGGCGCGACCCTGGCCGGTGCGGACGCGCCCGTCCTGGACGCGCTGCGGGCGGCGGGCCGCTGCGCGGGGCTGGCCTTCCAGCTGCGCGACGACCTCATCGGTGCCTTCGGCGACCCGGAGGTGACCGGCAAACCGTCCGACGAGGATCTGCGCTCCCGCAAGCTCACGCCGCTCCTCGCCACCGCCGTCCGGCTCGCCGGCGCCACCGGCGACCAGGAGGCCGCCGCCGTGCTCGACCCGGGTGCGGGCGCCCGCCCGGAGCACGGCGTCGAGCGGATGCGGGCGGTGCTGGAACGGACGGGCGCCCGGGCCGAGATCGAGGCACGGATCGCGCAGCTGGCGGCCGCCGGCCTGCGGCACTTCGAGGCGACCGGTGCCGCACCCGTCGTGCGGCGGGAGTTCGCCGCCCTGGTCGAACGGGCCTCGGGCGTCGCCCCGCAGCCCGCCGAGGAGCTGGTATGAGGACGGTGACGGGACCGACGGACCATGTCGTCGTGGTGGGCGCCGGTCTGTCCGGTCTGGCGTGCGCCCTGCATCTGCTGGGCGACGGCCGCCGGGTCACGCTCGTGGAGCGGGACGCCGGCCCGGGCGGCCGGGCCGGGCGGGCACGACTCGGCGACTACCTGGTGGACACCGGGCCCACCGTGCTGACGATGCCGCACCTGGCCGACGAGGCGTTCGCGGCCGTCGGCGAGAGCCTCGAACGGCACGTCGAGCTGGTGCCCCTGCACCCCGCCTACCGGGCGGGCTTCGCGGACGGGACCTCACTCGACGTGCACACCGACGGCGACGCCATGGAGGCTGAGGTGCGGCGCTTCGCCGGACCGGCGGAGGCGGCGGGCTACCGCAGGCTGCGGGAGTGGCTGGAGCGGCTGTACCGGGCGCAGATGCGCCGTTTCATCGACACCAACTTCGACTCGCCCCTCCAGCTGGCCCACCCGGATCTGGCCCGGCTGGCGGCGCTGGGCGGCTTCGGGCGTCTCGACGGCCGGATCGGACGCTTCCTCTCCGACGCCCGGCTGCGCCGGGTCTTCTCCTTCCAGGCCCTGTACGCGGGGGTGGCTCCGGCCCGGGCGCTCGCGGCGTACGCGGTGATCGCCTACATGGACACCGTGGCCGGGGTCTGGTTCCCCAAGGGCGGCATGCACGCCCTGCCCCGGGCGATGGCGGACGTGGCGGCCGGTGCGGGTGCCGAGCTGCGCTGGTCGGCCGAGGTGAGCGCGCTGGAACGCCCGGCGGGCCGGGTGCGGGCCGTCCGCCTCGCCTCGGGTGAGCGCATCCCGTGCGACGCGGTGGTGCTGACCTGCGAACTGCCCGCCGCCCACCGGCTGCTGGGCCGGACGCCCCGGCGGCCGGTGCGGCTGCGGCACTCGCCGTCCGCGGTGGTCCTGCACGCCGGGACCGACCGCACCTGGCCCCACCTCGCCCACCACACGCTGTCCTTCGGCGCCGCGTGGGAGCGCACCTTCGACGAACTGACCCGCTCGGGACGGCTGATGAGCGACCCGTCGCTGCTGATCACCCGGCCGACCACGCACGACGCCTCCCTGGCGCCGCCGGGCCGCCACCTCCACTACGTCCTGGCGCCCTGCCCCAACACCGCCGTCGGCCCCTCCGCCGCCGCCTGGCGGGACCTGGGCCCGCGCTACCGCGACAGCCTGCTCGCCGAGCTGGAACGCCGCGGCCTCGACGGCTTCGCGGACAGCGTCGAGGAGGAACTGCTGGTGACCCCGCTCGACTGGACGGCCCAGGGCCACGCGGCGGGCAGTCCCTTCTCCGTCTCCCACACCTTCGCCCAGACCGGCCCCTTCCGGCCGCGCAACCTCGTGCGCGGACTGGACAACGTGGTGCTCGCGGGCTGCGGGACCACGCCCGGTGTCGGCGTGCCGACCGTGCTCATCAGCGGGAAGCTCGCCGCCGCCCGTGTCACCGGGGGCCGCACCCGGCCGGCCCGGGCGGTCCGGCCGGCGGACCGCCTCCCGTCCACCCCGACCGGAGCAGGTGCCCATGACCCGTCGTGAACTGGACGCCGCCGGGATCACCGACCCCGGCCTGCGCGCCGCCTACGGCCGGTGCCGGCGGCTCAACGCCCGGCACGGCCGTACCTACTTCCTGGCCACGCGCCTGCTGCCGCTGGAACGCCGTGCGGCGGTGCACGCGTTGTACGGCTTCGCCCGCTGGGCCGACGACATCGTCGACGACCTGGACCGGCGGTCGACCCCCGACGAGCGGGACCTGCTGCTGAAGCGGCTGGAGGGCGACCTCGGGCACGCCCTGCGCACCGGCGGCGGAACCGAGCCGGTGGTCCGGGCCGTGGCGGACACCGCCGACCGCTACGGCATCGACGTGGACCTGTTCGCCGACTTCCTCGCCTCGATGCGCGCCGACCTGACCGTCACGGACTACCCGACCTACGCCGATCTGCGGGCCTACATGCACGGCTCGGCCGCGGTGATCGGCCTGCAGATGCTGCCCGTGCTCGGCACGGTCGTCCCGCGCGAGGAGGCAGCGCCGCACGCGGCGGCCCTCGGGGTGGCGTTCCAGCTCACCAACTTCCTGCGGGACGTGGGCGAGGACCTGGACCGCGGTCGCGTCTACCTGCCCGCCGACCTGCTCGCCGCGCACGGCGTGGACCGCTCGCTGCTGCTCTGGAGCCGGCGGACCGGCCGCGGCGACCCGCGCATCCGGGCGGCGCTGGTCGAGGCCGAGGCCATGACGAGGGACGTGTACCGGACGGCCCGGCCGGGCATCGGGATGCTCGACCCGAGGGTGCGCCCCTGCATCGGCACCGCGTTCACGCTGTACGGCGGCATCCTCGACGCGATCGCGCGGCAGGACTACACCGTGCTGCATCACCGTGCGGTGGTGCCCCGCCGCCGGCGGGCGGCCACCGCCGCGGCGGGTGTCCTGAAGGTGGCCCACGCGCGGTGGCGCGCGACGCCGGCGACGGACCGCGCCGCACTGGAACGGAAGGGACCGGGTCGTGGCTGACCGAGCGGACAGGGCGCGCTGGACCTCACCGCTGCGGCGGCGCCGCGGCCCCGGCTGGGCGGAGCAGACGCCGACCTGGCGCGCGGCACGGCCGGCGCTGATCGCCGACGCCCTCACACGGGCGTCGGCCCGGCCCTCCGGCAACTGGTTCGTGGTCGGCGCCTCCCGGGACGTGCGGCCCGGCAGCCCCTGCGGCAGGACCGTCGGCGGCGTCGAGGTGGTGCTGTGGCGCTCGTCGTCGGGTGACCTCCGGGCGGGCTCCGGTGTCTGCCCGCACCTCGGTGCTCCCCTGCGGGACGGCCGGGTGGTGTGCGGCACGCTGGTGTGCCGCTGGCACGGACTTGCGCTGGACGGCTCGCCGTCCGCCGGCTGGCAGCCGTACCCCGCCCACGACGACGGGGTGCTGGTGTGGGTCCGGCTGGACGCGGTCGGCGGGGAGGAGCCGTCGGAGCGGCCGGTGGTTCCGGTGCGTCCCGCGGCGGCGACCGGGGTGGACGCCGTGTTCACGGCGGCCGGGCGGTGCGAACCGCAGGACGTGGTGGCCAATCGCCTCGATCCGTGGCACGGGTCCTGGTTCCACCCGTACTCCTTCGTCGATCTGACGGTGGCCCGGGAACCACGGGGCGAGACGGACGACGCCTTCGTGGTCGATGTGTCCTTCCGGGTGGCGGGCCGTCTGGTGGTGCCCGTCAGGGCCGAGTTCACCGCGCCGGAGCCGCGTACCGTCGTCATGCGCATCACCGAGGGCGAGGGCGCCACGTCCGTGGTGGAGACCCATGCCACGCCGCTGACCGCCGCGGCCGCGGAACGGCCGCGGACGGCCGTGATCGAGGCGGTCGTCGCCGCTTCGGACCGGCGCGGCTTCGCCCTGGCCCGGGCCGCCGCCCCCGTGCTGCGCCCCCTGATGCGGCGCACCGCCGGGCGCCTGTGGCGCGACGACCTCGCCTACGCCGAGCGGCGCTGGGCGCTGCGCAGCACCGGGCGGTTCCCCGGATGAGGTGAACCCGCCGAGGCGATCCGCGGCCTCGGCGGCCTCCCGGCCCGGGCCCGCCCGGCCGCGGGTGTCACCGGTGCGCCGGAGGTCCCGCGAGCGCGCCGAGTGCCCGCAGTACCGGGGAGCGGCCGGCCCGCGGCACGGTCCACAGCACCTGGCCGCGCACCCCCCACCCGGCGAGCAGGGCGTTGGACGCCAGGAAGCCGGTGGTGGCGGCGCGTTCCATCAGCGCCACGGGCAGGTCGCAGCGCAGTCCGTCACCGGCCAGCCTCAGCCAGGGGTGGGGGGTCCGGACGGTGGGGCGCCGGTGGTGGGTGCCGACCGGGAAGAGGGGGCAGTCCGAGCGCCACTCGTGCCGGGCGTCGACGACCTGTGCCCGACCGATCTCCGGGTAGACCCGCCGCGCCTGCCCGAGCAGCGCGTCCTGCACGCTCTCCCGGTCCGCGCCGGGGCCGACGGCGTAGGCGTGCAGTTCCACGACCGAACCGCCGTTCTTCGCGGCCCAGCGGGCGGCCTCGCCCTCGTAGCGTTCCAGGACGCTGATGTTGTCGAGGCCGTCGTAGCCGCTGGTGCCGAGGAAGCCGGGGCGGTCGGGGCGGACCGGCCGGTCGAGCCAGAGCCGCGAGACGAGGAACGGCGGGGCGGTGCGCAGGGCGGCGATGCCCTCGCGCCAGGGGGCGGTGCCCAGGCGGGGCGAGGCGGCGACGACCTGGCGCAGTCCCCCGGTGTCCAGGGCGAGCACCACCGCGTCGTGCCGGTCGGTGCCGGTGCCGGTGCGCACCTCCGCTCCCCCGGCGTCGGCGGGTTCCACGCCGTGGACGGGTGTGCCGGTGCGGACGGTCGTGCCGAGGCGCCGGAGGTAGTCGCCGAGCGGTTCCCACAGGGCCTGGGGAAAGGGGTCGTCGGGCACGTCGAAGAGCAGCCCCTCCGAGGAGCCCAGGAAGTAGATGTGGAACATCAGCAGCAGTTCGGCGGCGGAGAGTTCGCGCGGGTCGGCGAAGAAGCTGCGCGAGAACACCTCGAAGGCCAGGTGGTGCGCGGCCTCGGGGAAGCGGACGCGTTCCAGGAAGTCGGTCGCGCCGACCTGGTCGAAGCGGGCGTACACCTCGGGCACGCGCACGTCCAGGAGCGGCAGGGCCGCCCGGGCGTCCAGGGCGGTGAGGTCGCGCCAGCCGAAGGTGGGGCTGAGGGCGACGAAACCGAGGGCGCTGAGGGGCGGGGTGCGCGGGACGCGGGCGAAGCTGTCGGTCAGTCCGCCGCTGTGCCGCAGGGGGTAGTCGGGCAGCGGGATGAGGCGGGCGAGGGCGGGGTCGGTGCGCCGCAGCAGGCCGCGCAGGTTGTAGTACTGGCGGAAGAAGGCGTGGAAGCCCCGGCTCATGGTCACCTCGGAGCCGTCCGCCAGCAGGGTGCGGTGGCCGGCGAGGCGGCCGCCCAGGGACTCCTCCCGTTCGTAGAGGGTCACCCGGGCGCCGCGCTCGGCCAGGCCGGTGGCCGCGGCGAGTCCGGCGATGCCGCCGCCCACCACGGCGACGGACGGCGCGTCCGCGGGCCCGAACCGGTCCCGGCCGGGCTCGGGCATCAGGACCTCGGCCTTGCGGTCCCGGCCGCGGCGGGCGGTGGGGCGGGGGCGCGCCGGGTGGCTTCCCGCACCTCCCCGGCCGGTGGTGCGGGTGCTCATCGGGCGGCCTCCGCCGTCTCGGTGCCGCCGTTGCGGGCGACGAACGTGTGGGTGATGCCGGTCTGCCACCCGGCGAGGGGCAGGGCGCGGGCCCGTGTGAACCCGGCCCGCGTCAACCGGCCGGTGAAGACGGGCGCGGTGTCGAAGTCGAGGACGCTGCGCCACAGGTGCCGGTACAGGGCCCGGTCGCCGGTGAGCGTGCCCGCCGGGATGATCACCCCCTGGCACACGGCCGTCCACAGGGCGCGGTGCGCGGGCGAGCCGCCGAGGCTGTACTCGTGGACGGCGAGGCGTCCGCCCGGCCGCAGCAGGGACCGGACCGTGGCGAGGACGCCGTCCGGGTCGGAGACGTTGCGGAACAGGTAGGCGGCGAAGACCGCGTCGAACGGGCCTTCGCCGGCCGTCGGCAGTTCCTCGGCGCGCAGGTGCAGGAAGCGCACCCCGTCGGGCCACGGCTTGGCCAGCGCCCGGCGCAGCATGCCGGCGGAGGCGTCCACCGCGGTGATCCGTGCCCGGGGCGCGGCCCGCAGCAGGGCCCGGGTGGAGGCGCCGGTGCCGCACCCGAGATCGAGCAGGTGCAGACCGGCCCCGTCCCCGGGCAGTCGCAGCCGGCGGGCCGAGCGCAGCAGGTCGGTCCGGTAGCCGGGGTTGAGGCCGGTGAGGCGGTCGTAGGTGCCGGACGCGTGGTCGAAGGCGTGGGCCAGGTCGCGGTCGTGCAGCAGGGTCATGGGGGGCTCTTTCGGGTTCCTGGGGCGGGGTGGGTGCGGCGGGTCAGGAAGGGCACTTCGAGCGCGGTGCGCAGCATCGGGCCCACGGGGGTGCGCAGTCCGATGCCCCACTCCTCCCGGACCGAGGTGGCGCCGTCGAGGAAGCGCAGCAGGCGCTGCGGGGGTGTGCGGCGGAACAGGCCGGTGAAGAACGCCGGGCCGTCGATCCGCCCGGTGTCCAGGGCCCGCAGCAGCACCGCGTCCATGGCGAGTGCCCGCCGCCCGTGCGGCCGGGGCACGGTGGCGCGGCCGTCACGCAGGGCGTCGGCGATGGCCCGGCTGTGCCGCTGGACGGCCGCGAAGGTGTAGCCGGTGGCGGGGCGGGTGGCGCCGCCCGCCGTCCCGATGCGGAAGACCGACGCGCCCGTTCGCCGGGGGAAGCGGGCGTCGGTCATGGGGATGACGCCCTGCTCGGCACGGTCCACGGTGAACTCGCCCAGGCCCAGCACCGCGCGGGCGTAGTGGCCGAGCGCCGCCTCGTACTCCGGGGTGGTCAGGGGGGTCCGGGAGAACTCGGTGTACTCGACGAGCGCCCGGTCCGGGGCCAGCGGGAGGACGTAACCGAAGGCGAGCCCGTGTCGCGGCTGGGGCACCCGGAAGTCCATGAGGTCGGCGACCGCCGGGTCGAACCGGCCGTCGCGGGTGCGCACGAACCAGCCGCGGAAGTGCTGGAGCAGCTGGGTCCTGGCCGGGGGCAGGGCGGGCAGCGGCCGCGAGTCGAACACGTACCGGGAGCGCAGGGTCAGCGTGCGGCCGCCGGGTGCTGTGCAGCGGACCTCGGCACCCCCGGGCACGTCCCGCACCGTGTCGGCCGTCGCGCGCAGCAGCCGTCCGCCGGGCGAATCCGCCAGTCGCGCGTGCACCAGCCGTTCGAAGGCCGTGGAGCGCACCATGCGGTAGCGCGAGGGGGCCGGATCGACGGTGAGCGGGGTGCCGTCGGGGCCGTGCACCCGCAGCAGGGGCCAGGTGGCGGTGACCGCCTGGCCGAGGTCGTCGCCGTCCTGGTCCCAGTAGCACCAGGTGCGCTCCGCCGGGCGTGCGGGACCGTCCGGCGGCTCCACCACGGTCACGGTCGCGACGCCGGTCCCGACCAGCCGGTTCGCCAGGCTGAGGCCGGCCGCGCCGCCCCCGATCACCACCACGTCCGACGTGCCGGCGGGCCCCCGGGTCACCGGTTCCACCACGCGCCGCTCATCCGCACACCACGCTCCCGGCCACCCGGTCGACTGTGTTCCGTCCGTTCACCGCTTCGGGCGGGCGGCTTCGTTCGGATGCAGCGCTGCCGGAGCCAGTGCCGCGGCAGGCACCGTTTGCCCCTGGAGGAGCGGCGTCCGGTGCGTGCTCTCGGCGGGCCGGCCG
This sequence comes from Streptomyces sp. NPDC096046, assembly GCF_040303285.1. Taxonomy (NCBI): domain Bacteria; kingdom Bacillati; phylum Actinomycetota; class Actinomycetes; order Kitasatosporales; family Streptomycetaceae; genus Streptomyces; species Streptomyces sp. NPDC096046. Next base: position 71,391 of record NZ_JBEOSZ010000038.1, read on the forward strand.
GAAGTCCTCGTACCCGACGTACTTGGGCTTTCGGCCGGTGCGGCGAGAGTGCGTGCCGGACGCCGCTCCGTCTCCCACGGAGATTCATCAGAAGGGGCCTAGCGCGACACGACGGACTCCAGAACCGAGACGGCCTCCGCGAGCCCCGTCGGACGCGGCAGGCCGGCGACGGTCCGGCCGGTCCAGCCCGGCCCGATCGTCAGGACGACCGGCTTGCGGCGGGCGCCCCGCACGCCCCACTCCATCGCGGCCACGTGCTGGGCGAGCGGCCGACTGGCGGTGGTCCGGGACTGCGCCCACAGCCCCACCGCCGCCGGTCCCGTTCTGCGTACGGCCGTGACGAGTGACTCCACGGGCAGGGCACCGCCGAACATCCGCACCGGCAGGCCGCGTTCGGCGAGCGCGGCGGCCAGCACCTCCAGGGGCAGCGTGTGGTTCTCCCCCGGCACACAGGCGAGCACGACGGTCGCGCCCGGGCGGTCGGCGGCCACGGGCGGGGCGCCGCGCCGCAGGGCGCCCGAGACGTGCCAGGACAGGAAGTGCTCGACCTCGACGTACTTCTCGCCCGAGCTCTCCCACTTGCGGCCGACCGCCTGGAGGGTGGGCACGATGACCTCGGTCCAGGCGGCGACCAGCCCGTGTTCCGCGATCGCGGTCTCCAGCAGGTGGTCCAGCGCGGCGGCGTCGAGACGCAGAGCGGCACGGGCGATGCCCTTGCATTCCTGGCGCACATCACCGAGGCGCAGTCCGCTGCCCGCCCGGCTTCGGGCGCGGGCGGACGATCGGGGTGACGCGTCGGCGACCGGCCGGCCGGGGAGAGCGGGTCCCGGTGCCCCCTCGGCGGCCCGCCGGGCCGGGCCCGCCTCTCCTGGCGCTGCGGCGGCCTGCCCGGCCCTGGCCGCCTCCGCTGTCACCGGGGCCGCGCGCCCGGCCGGACCGGCCTCCTGCGTCGCTTCGCCGAGCACCGTGCGCGCCGCCTCGGCGGGCGGTATCCCGGTCGCGGTCAGAGCGCACATCCGCTCCAGCCGTGCCACGTCCCCGGGGGTCCACCGCCGGTGCCGCCCACCGGTGTGCCCGTCCGGCCCGAGGCCGTAGCGCCGGTCCCACGTCCGGACCGTGGTGGGCGCCACCCCCAGGCGTCTGGCCACCTCTCCGGTGGTCAGCCCGCCACCGAGCGGCGAGCCCTCGCGTCCGCGGTCCTCGCTGTCTCGTTCGTGTACACCCATGCCTCCGACTGTACGACGCACAAACGACGCACGTTGAGATGCGTCGTTTGTGCACCGAACACTGGCTTCGAGCGCATGGTCGCGGCTCGGCACAGCGCGACCGGTGCGGTTCGGCAGACGGCCTTCCGTCCCCGCACGACGCACTGCAGGAGGAACCAGGCCATGATCACGAATACGCGACCCACCGCCCCCACCGCGCCCGCGGAGGAGACGCGGTACGAGGAGGAGCTGGCCCGTGGCCTCGTCGCCGCCGACGAGGAGGCGTTCGCCGCGATCTACCGGCGCTGGGGCTCACTCGTCCACACCATGGCCACCCGACTGCTCGGGGACACCTACGAGGCGGAGGACGTGACCCAGCAGGTCTTCCTCGGCGCCTGGCACGGCCGGGCCGGATTCCGCCCCGAACGGGGTCCGCTCGGCGCCTGGCTGGTCGGCATCACCCGCCGCAAGATCGTCGACGCGCTGGCGGCCAGGACGCGGCGCCTGACACTCATCGACTCGGCCGGCCGCGACGCCGACACCGGCGGACCCGACGAGACGGCACCGGACCGCGTCCTGGACCGGGTCCTGCTCATCGACGCCCTGGCCCGGCTGCCGCGCCACCAGCGGGAGGTGCTGTGCATGGCCTTCTACGAGGACCTGACCCAGGCGCAGATCGCGGAACGGACCGGCATGCCCCTGGGCACCGTCAAGAGTCACGCCCGGCGCGGCCTGCACCGGCTGCGCACGGTGATCGAGCAGCCCCAGCTCCCCGACACGGACCTCTAGCGGGTGCCGCCGTCCGCATCCGCGGCGGCCCTCGCACCTGAAACAGGACCGAGACTCCGCATCGCACGGAGACCCTTTCACAGGGATTTCGAAGGGATGATTCCCATGACCTCCCACACCCGACTCGCCATCGCCGCCTCGGCCGGTGCCTGTGCCCTGGCCCTCGGCGTCTCCGCTCCCGCCCTGGCCGGCCAGCAGGACAAGGCCATGGTGTCCGTCTTCCACGGCATCCCCGGCATGACCGTGGACGTGTACGCCAACGGCGACGAACTGATCGGCGACTTCAAGCCCGGCACGGTGACGGACCCGCAGTCCCTCGACGCCGGAACCTACGACATCCAGATCTTCGAAGCGGGCAAGGGGCCCGGCGGAACTCCGGCCCTGCAGAAGGAGATCAAGGTGCCCGACGGTGCGAACGCCACGGTCGCCGCCCACCTCTCCGCCGACGGCACACCGCAGCTCACGGCCTTCACCAACGACGTCTCCCAGGTCGACACCGGCAAGGCCCGCCTGACGGTCCGTCATGTCGCGGCGGCACCCGCCGTCGACGTCCGGGCGGGCGGACAGCCGGTCTTCAGCAACCTCACCAACCCCAAGGAGGACACCGCCGAGGTCGACGCGGGCACCCTCGACACCGATGTGGTGCTCGCCGGTACGGACACCGTGGCCATCGGCCCGGCCGACCTGAAACTCTCGGAAGGCACCAGCAACGTCGTCTACGCCTGGGGCAGCGCCGAGGACAAGAACCTCGCCCTGGCGACGCAGACCTTCAGCGGCATGGCGTCGTCGCCCCGCGGCGTCCCCGCGGGCGGCAGCGGTGCCGCCGTCACCCCGAACTCCGCCGACCTGGGGCCGGCCTGGGCCGCGGCGGCCGGAGCGGTCGCGGTGACGGGCCTGCTGGTGGCCCGCCGGGTCGCCGGCCGGCGTGGCTGAGGGCACGCGACGGCCGACGGGACCGATCGTGGCGGCTGCCGCTCCGGCAGCCGTCGCCGGTTTTCCGGACCGTCCGTCGCAACCGGCCGCACCCGCACCCGACTTCGCGGCCGCGCCGTCCGAGCGCCGGGGCGCGGTGGCCGCGGAGACACCCCCCGCACCCGGCACGGCGCGAAACCCGCCGCCCCGGCGCGTGCTCGTCCCCCGCGCCGGTCTCGACGCCCGGGTCATTCCCGTGGGCGTGACGGACCGGGGGAGCATGACCGTCCCCGGCGGCCCCGACGTGGCCGGCTGGTACCGCCACGGTCCCGCGCCGGGCAGCGCCCGGGGCCCGGCGGTGCCGGCCGGACACGTCGACACCGACACCGGCGACCCCGGCGAGTTCCTGGCGCTGTACGACGTACGGCGCGGGGACCGCGTCGAGGTGCGCCGTGCGGGGGACGAGCCGGTGCGCTACCGCGTCGTCTCCCGCGTCACCGTGCCGAAGGACGAGCTGCCCCCCTCGGCGTTCAGCCGCTCCGGCGCCCCCGTCCTCACGCTCATCACCTGCGCGCCCCCGTACGTCCCCGAGCGGGGCGGCTACCAGTCCAACCTCGTCGTCACGGCGGAACCCGTCGGGAGGGCGCAGTGGCCCACGTAGACCCCGCGCATCTGGTGGAACTGGCGCTGCGCAACGCCACCCCGACCGACGCCGACGCCGAGGCCCTGCGGCACGTCGAGCGGTGCGACCGCTGCCGCGACGAACTCCGCGTGCTGCTCCGCGTGGTCACCGCGGCGCGCACCGCACACCTGGTGGACCTGCCGGCGACACCCCCGGAGCGCGTCTGGCGCCGCATCTCCCGGGACATCACCCACGACACGACCCCACCCGGACCGCCCCCGGTCATCCCGAACCACGGAAGGCGTGCCCTCCTCACCCTGCTGGCACTGTTCGCCCTCGCCGCGGCCACCGGCCTCGCCGCCGCCCGCTGGTCCCGACACCGGCGCTCGAACGGCCGGTCCGGGTAACGCGAGGCGGGACGGCATCCGGCCCGTGCGGCGCGGGGCGGGACGGCGTCCAGCCCGTTAGGCGCACGGCGGGACGGCGTCCAGCCCTCGTATCGCGATGGGCTTCAGCGCCGCCCGCACGGGGTTCCGGCTCGGCCGAACCGTGGAGAGGTCCCGCGAGACATGGCCCTCCGCATTCTGGCCAAGCCCACTGAGCTGGACAGCGACCGGCTGCGGTTCAGCACCACGGCTGGTGGGAGAACCAGGGGTCCGACTCCAGAGCGTCGAACCCCTCCGAACTGCATGTTTGCCAGGTCAGCGACGTGGTGGTGCGTTACCCCGCTACACGTTGAAGCGGAACTCCACCACATCCCCGTCCTGCATGACGTACTCCTTGCCCTCCATGCGGGCCTTCCCCTTCGCGCGGGCCTCCGCGACCGAGCCCGTCTCCACCAGGTCGTCGAAGGAGATGACCTCCGCCTTGATGAAGCCCTTCTGGAAGTCGGTGTGGATGACACCGGCGGCCTCGGGGGCCGTCGCGCCCTTCTTGATGGTCCAGGCGCGGGATTCCTTGGGGCCGGCGGTCAGGTACGTCTGGAGGCCCAGCGTGCGGAAGCCGACGTGGGCGAGGGTGGCGAGGCCCGGCTCCTCCTGGCCGACGGACTGGAGGAGTTCCAGCGCCTCCTCCTCGTCGAGCTCGGCGAGGTCCGCCTCCAGCTTGGCGTTGAGGAAGATCGCCTCGGCGGGGGCGACCAGGGCACGCTGCTCGTTCTTGAAGTCCTCGTCGGTCAGCTCGTCCTCGTCGACGTTGAAGACGTAGAGGAACGGCTTGGTGGTGAGCAGGTGCAGGTCGTGCAGGAGCTCCGCGCGCTCGCTGCCCTGGACGAGGCCGTGCGCGAAGAGCGTGTCGCCCTTCTCCAGGATCTCCTTGGCCTCCTCGACGGCCTTGACCTTCGGCGCGATGTCCTTCTTGATGCGCGACTCCTTCTGGAGGCGCGGCAGGACCTTCTCGATGGTCTGCAGGTCCGCGAGGATCAGTTCGGTGTTGATCGTCTCGATGTCGTCCTTGGGCGAGACCTTGCCGTCGACGTGCACGACGTTCTCGTCCTTGAAGGCGCGGATGACCTGGCAGATCGCGTCGGACTCGCGGATGTTCGCGAGGAACTTGTTGCCCAGGCCCTCGCCCTCGGAGGCACCGCGCACGATGCCGGCGATGTCGACGAAGTCGACGGTCGCGGGCAGGACGCGCTGGGAGGAGAAGATCTCGGCCAGCTTGGTGAGGCGCGGGTCCGGGACGCCGACCACGCCGACGTTCGGCTCGATGGTGGCGAACGGGTAGTTGGCCGCCAGCACGTCGTTCTTGGTCAGGGCGTTGAACAGGGTCGACTTGCCGACATTCGGCAGACCGACGATTCCGATCGTGAGCGACACGTTGCGACTTCCCGTGAGTGGAGGGCCAGAGGGCCAGGGGACCGGCCGATCCACCAGTCTACGGCGTGTCCGGATCCGCCCAGGCGACGTATCGAACGCTTGGCCAAGCCGCGGTCATCGGCGTGTCTGACGGGCTATTCGGCATATTGAACGACCTAAGTTGGTGTGGTGGAGCAATACAGGACGCGATCTCCCCAGTACGGACCGCGACGGGACCGGCCCAGGCCGCCCCGGCAACCCGTGCCGTCCCAGGCGGGGCGGGGAGCGCCGGGCGGCGCCGCGGCCCGGCCGCCCGGGCCGCGCGCCGCACCGCGAATGGTTTTCGCTCGGCCCTGGACGGGATCGTGCCCAGGATCC